>JAHEIO010000021.1 GCA_024639325.1 Gammaproteobacteria bacterium | reverse complement strand
CAACAGGAATTTCTCCAGGTTGATACGCGGAACATCCTTTTTATTTGCGGAGGAGCTTTCTCCGGCCTGGAGCGCATCATCCAGGACCGTTCCGAAAAAAGCAGCATAGGATTCGGCGCCCAGATAAAGAGCAAAACGGATGGGCAAAACGTGGGCGAGGTGCTCAGGGATCTTGAGCCGGAAGATCTTATCCGATACGGCCTGATTCCCGAATTCGTGGGGCGGCTGCCAATTGTGGCCACGCTGGACGAACTCGACGAGAGTGCGCTCATATGCATCCTCACCGAGCCCAAGAACGCGCTGGTGAAGCAGTATCACAAGCTGTTGAAGATCGAAGGCGTGGACCTGGAAATACGCGATGACGCGCTTACCGCGCTGGCAACCAAGGCCATGGAAAGGAAGACCGGCGCGCGTGGTCTGAGATCCATCCTGGAAAACGCGCTGCTCGACACGATGTACGAACTTCCCTCGATGGAAGGTGTAAAGAAAGTCATCGTCGACGCGGGCGTCATCAAAGACGGGGCCCGACCGCTGTACATCTATGAAGAATCCGAACAGAAGGCAGCTTCGACCAGTACGCACTAGCCCGACCTAGCCCGCACGCTTCAGGCGGCTACGGATGCTTATTAAGCATTGCAGTTGAATTTCTCCGGATCTGGCTCCATAGTTATAGAAACCCCATACTTGCCCTCAACCGGGCCGCAACGCGTCGATTGCCAATGACAGATAATCTCATAGCCGATTCAGATTCCTCCCTGCCCGTACTTCCATTGCGGGACGTCGTAGTTTTCCCGCACATGGTCATTCCGCTGTTCGTCGGGCGCAAGAAATCGATCAAGGCCCTGGAGACGTCCATGGAAGCGGGCAAGCAGATCCTGCTCGTGGCACAGAAAAACGCTACCGATGACGATCCTGGAATCGAGGACATTTATCAGGTCGGAACCGTCGCCAGTATTCTGCAGCTATTGAAGCTGCCCGACGGCACCGTCAAGGTGCTGGTGGAAGGCGAGAACCGCGTCGTCATCAACCGCTATATCGAAACCGACGAGTGTTTCAGTGCACTGATTACCCCGATATCGAATCCGGCTATAGACGAGCGGGAGATCGAGGTACTGATGCGTACCGTGCTGAACGAGTTCGATCAGTACGTCAAACTCAACAACAAGATCCCGCCGGAGATTCTGACTTCGCTGGCGGGCATCGATGATCCCGCAAGGCTGGCCGACACCATTGCCGCGCACCTGAGCCTGAAAATAGAGGACAAACAGCAGATCCTCGAGATGGCGGACACCCGAGAGCGGCTCGAGCACATTCTCGGCGTGATGGAATCGGAAATCGACCTTTTGCAGGTCGAGAAACGGATTCGCGGCCGGGTAAAAAAACAAATGGAGAAGAGCCAGCGTGAGTACTATCTGAATGAGCAGATGAAAGCCATTCAGAAAGAACTGGGCGAGATCGAAGACGCGCCGAACGAGTTCGAAGATCTGAAGAAGAAGATCGCCGAAGCCGGCATGTCGAAGGAAGCGCGCGAAAAAGCCGAATCGGAACTCAAAAAACTGAAAATGATGTCGCCGATGTCGGCGGAGGCGACCGTAGTTCGAAACTATATCGACTGGCTTGTTCAGGTCCCCTGGAAGAAACGCAACAAAGTCAGAAAAGATCTGGGTGCGGCTGAACACATTCTGGAAGAAGACCACTACGGTCTCGAAAAGGTCAAGGAGCGTATTCTTGAATACCTGGCCGTGCAGCAGCGCATCAAGAAAATCAAAGGTCCGATTTTATGTCTGGTCGGCCCTCCGGGAGTCGGTAAGACGTCGCTGGGTAAATCCATAGCAAGGGCGACGAACAGAAAGTTCATCAGGATGTCGCTTGGCGGCGTTCGTGATGAAGCCGAGATTCGGGGACATCGACGAACGTACATCGGTTCCATGCCGGGCAAGATCGTGCAGAACATGTCCAAAGTGAAATCCCGCAATCCGCTGTTCATGCTGGACGAGGTCGACAAGATGTCGATGGACTTTCGCGGTGACCCGTCCTCGGCGCTATTGGAGGTTCTGGACCCGGAGCAGAATCACACCTTCGTGGATCACTACCTGGAGGTCGATTACGACCTTTCGGAAGTAATGTTCGTGGCCACGGCGAACACCTTGAACATCCCGCCACCGCTGCTCGACCGAATGGAGGTCATCCGGATTTCGGGTTACACGGAAGACGAAAAAATCAACATAGCGATCCGCTATCTGGTCCCAAAGCAGATCAAGGCCAACGGGCTGAAGGCGGAGGAAGTTTCCATATCCAAAACCGCGCTGTTCGGTATCGTACGATATTACACCCGCGAAGCGGGTGTGCGCGGTCTGGAGCGGGAAATCGCAAAAATATGCCGAAAAGTTGCGAAAGAACTGCTGCTGGACAAAAGGCGTTCGAGCATCCGGATCACGCCAAAGAATCTCAGTAAATTTCTGGGAGTGCAGCAATTTCGCTATGGCAAAGCCGAAGAAAACAACCAGGTTGGACAGGTCACGGGTCTGGCCTGGACGGAAGTGGGAGGCGAGCTACTCACCATAGAATCCGTCATCCTGACCGGGAAAGGAAAACAGATTTATACCGGAAAGCTGGGCGATGTGATGCAGGAATCCATCCAGGCCGCCATGAGCGTAGTCAGGAGCCGCGCCGTCAGCTTTGGCGTCGATCCGGAATTTTTTCACAAGCATGACTTCCATGTGCACGTACCCGAAGGCGCGACGCCGAAAGACGGGCCGAGCGCCGGCGTCGGTATGTGTACCGCCTTGTTGTCGGCCATAACCGGGATACCGGTGAAGTCCGATGTGGCGATGACCGGAGAAATTACGCTGCGCGGCGAAGTGCTGCCCATAGGGGGACTCAAGGAGAAACTTCTAGCCGCCCACCGCGGTGGAATCGGCACCGTGATTATCCCGGAAGAAAATGAAAAGGACCTCGTCGAGATTCCCAAAAACATCAAGGACGATCTGGAAATACGAAGCGCGCGATGGATCGATCAGGTGCTGGAAATAGCACTTGAAAAGATGCCGCAGATTTCTTCCACAGACGAAAAATCAGGTCAACCCGCGCCGTCAAAAACCGGCGAAGAAGAGTCATCATCTGATTCAGTTACGACCCATTGACCCCGCGCGGGGCGTTCCGCAAAATGTTCGATTACTACTGACTTTATCTGTCAGTTGTAGGTCATTGTTTTACTTTAAAAAACGAAAATGTTACACAAATTTACATTTTGTCAAGGACATTAGTTTTTCGAGTTCACGTTCCTTGACACCACTTTTCGCGGTAGTATAAGGTCTCGTGCGGAGGAGATGCGCGCAGCACCAACAAACGTTACCTTCCGAACCAAAATAATTTTCACCGCTTACCAACCAATCAACTAAGGGGACGATAACCGTGAACAAAGCGGAACTCATAGATACGGTCGCCGCTCAGGCCGACCTTTCCAAATCAGACGCAGCCAACGCAGTCGACGCAGTGTTTTCCAACATTACCAAATCTCTTGCCGGCGGCAATGCCGTAACGTTGGTGGGATTCGGCACCTTCGCCGTGACGGACCGAGCCGCACGCACTGGACGTAACCCGCGTACCGGTGAGGCAATTACCATACCCGCATCCAAGAACCCCAAATTCAAGGCTGGTAAAGCACTTAAGGATGCCCTAAACTAGCGCGCCTTTTGGGTGCTTAGCTCAGTTGGGAGAGCGTCGCCCTTACAAGGCGAAGGTCGGCGGTTCAAGCCCGTCAGCACCCACCAGCCCGTCGTGATAGTTTTCTCCGGGGAAACGTTCCCGGCTTTGGACTTCAGTATTCGTAGTGCTGGGTCTTTCACTTGGAATTGACTGGTCTGGATGTATTGGGAGCGGTAGTTCAGTTGGTTAGAATACCGGCCTGTCACGCCGGGGGTCGCGGGTTCGAGTCCCGTCCGCTCCGCCAGGCATTACCGCCAGACAACGGTAAAGGGCGAGGTTTCTCGCCCTTTTCTTATGCGGGAAACGATTCATTCTATATTTACTCATTGCGAACGAAGTGAAGCGATCCGGAGTGGTTGACATGCGGCGTGTTCTGTTTGTAGCTCGTCGCTGCGTTCCTCGCAATGACCATGTATCCGAAGGATATTCAAAAGAAATAGGTGTTCGCTTCTAATGCTGACTGAAATCAGGGAACGCGCAACCGGCTGGATCGCGTGGATAATCGTTATCATAATATCCATTCCATTCGTATTGTGGGGCATCAACGAATATTTCGCGGGCGGCGCGTCGCTCAATGTGGTCGTGGTCAATGGTGAGGAAATCGACCAGCAGCAATATCGCACCGCGCTGGAGGAGCGCAGAAACATCGCGCGCCGAGTGATGGGCAGTCAATTTGATGCGGACATCGTAAACAGCCCCGAGTTTCGAAACGCGGTTATCGACGATCTGATCAATCGTCGACTTCTGGACCAGGACGCGGAAAGCGCCGGCTACCGCGTGAGCGACGAGCAGCTCGCCGGTTTCATTACCACATCGCCGCAATTTCAACAGAACGGCCAATTCGACGCCGGCCTTTATCAACAGCAGTTGATAAGCAGGGGTCTGACCAAGGCGGGCTACGAGTCATACCTGCGCGACGAGTTCGTTCTGCAGCAAATGAGAGACGGACTCAGCAATTCCGCCATCGTTACGAAAACGGATCAGCAAAACCTGCTGGCACTAACCCAGGAAACACGGGTGTTCGATCACGCTACACTCGAACCGGAGATCTATTTGACGGATATCGAAGTCAGCAGTGAAGAGATAGAAGCCTACTACGAGGAAAACCTTGAGCGCTACGAGTCTCCTGAGATGATCAAGATCCAGTATATTCAGCTGTCCGTTGAAGACCTGTCAAAGGACGTGGATATTTCAGAAGAAGACGTCGAACGTTTCTATGAAAGCAATAAGGATTTGTACAAAACCGCGGAGCAGCGAACAGCCAGCCACATTCTGATTACCGTGAGCGGCGATGCGGATGACGAATCGGTCCGGGCTGCCCGGGAAAGAGCCGCCGAACTCGCCGAAAGGGCCAGAGGCGGAGAGGATTTCGCCGAACTGGCCAAGGCCCACTCCGAGGACCCCGGCTCCGCCGCCATGGGCGGTGATCTCGGGCTGATAGAAAGGGGACTCATGGTCAAACCTTTCGAGGACGCGCTGTTTTCAATGCGCGAGGACGAAGTCAGTGATCCGATCAAGACGCGCTATGGCTTTCACGTGATCAAGCTCACCGGTCTGGAATCCGAAAAAGGCAAGGAACTGGATGAAGTTCGCGATGAAATCATCGAAGAAGAGAAGCAGAGAGTGGCGGAGGGGCTGTTCGTGGATCGTGCGGAAACGTTCCGAAATCTCGTATTCGAACAGCCCGAGTCTCTGGATGCCGTCGTCGAGGAACTGGATCTGGAACTGCGCGAAACCGACTGGTTCTCCCTGGATTCGGGCGCTGGAATAGCAGACAGCGGGTTGGTCAGAGAGACCGCATTCAGCGATGACGTCTATGTCGAAAACCTGAACAGCGAGGTCATTGAACTGGACCTCAATACGCTGGTGGCGTTGCGTAAACTCGACAGTCGACCCGCGGCGGTGAAGCCGCTGACCGATGTACAGGCAGATATCGAAGAATCCATCCGTCAGGAAAAGGCGCGTAAAAAGACAGCCGAATCCGGGGACCAACTGCTCGTGGAGCTGCGGGACGGGGCTGACTGGGATTCGATCATTGCCGACAACCAACTGACATCCAAGGAATCCATTCAGACAAGACTGATGGCGAATCCGGATACATCGTTGATTGTCGCGAAAGAAATATTCAGAGCCGAACCTCCCGGCTCTGCGCCAACCTATGGCAGCGTTACGGTCGCGGACGGCAGCTACGTGCTGTATCGATTGAAAGAAGTCCAGTCAGGAGATGCGGGCGCCGCTGATGAATCAACCGTAGAGCAGATCGAAAATTCGCTTGCAAGGCGCAGAGGCGTCGATTATTTCGCCAGCTATCAGAAGGGTCTGCGCGATTCGGCAAAAATCGAGATCTTCGAGGAGAACCTCTAGCCCGGCGTTCATCGGTACCTGTCCTGCGCCATCGCTCGGGATCCTGGTGAGAAATGCAGGCTAGCCCGGTGTTCAAAGCCGGTAATTCATTCCGACATCAATCGTTCGCTCATTCCCATCATATTGAATCCCGCATCGACGTAGGTGATCTCGCCGGTAATGCCGGATGCCAGGTCGGAGCACAGAAAAGCCGCGGTGTTGCCGACCTCATCGATCGTCACACCCCGTCCCAGCGGCACAATTTTCTCGTAGTATTGCATCATTTTTTTGAATCCGCCGATGCCGGCCGCGGCCAGGGTCTTTATCGGGCCGGCCGAAATGGCGTTGACGCGGATTCCCTCGGGGCCAAGACTCTGTGCCATGTAGCGGACGTTGGCTTCCAGGCTGGCCTTGGCCAGCCCCATGACGTTGTAGCCGGGGAGGGCACGAACGGCGCCAATGTAGGACAGCGTCAGAAGCGACGCCGGTCGACCCGACATCATCCCTCTACCTGCTTTCGCAAGCGCGGAAAAGCTGTAGGAACTGACGTCATGCGCGGTGCGGAACCCTTCCCGCGTTACCGCGTCGAGGTAGGAGCCTGCCAGCTCTTCTCGTGGCGCGTAAGCAACGCAGTGCACGATGCAGTCCATTCCATCCCAACGATGTCCGAGTTGGCTGAAAACATCCTCGATCTGCTCATCGTCACAGACATCCAGAGGCAGAACGAGATCGCTATCGACCATGGCGGCACACTTGTCGACGCGGGATTTGAGCTTTTCCGTCTGGTAGGTCAACGCCAGCTGGGCGCCTTCCCTGTGCATGGCCTTCGCTATTCCCCAGGCAATCGACCGTTCACTGGCCACACCTACGATCAATGCACGTTTGCCGGTCATAAATCCCATTGTTCTTCTCGCTACTCGTTATGAATGAAAAATATCGGAGGCTATAATCACGATCTCTGGATAAACTCTCTTGTATAACATCCCGAAATTTCTGTCAAAAGCCGCCTTGGTCGGTCTGGTCCAATTATGTTGTGCAGCCGGGGATGCACAGGCATCCTGGAACAACCCCTACCCGCAGTCCGACCACGCCTCCAACGTGTTCTTTTCCTCTTTCCGGGAAAGACCCAAGCACCTCGATCCCGCCCGTTCCTACAGTTCGGACGAATATGTGTTTGTTGCCCAGATCTATGAACCGCCTTTGCAATATCACTATCTCGAACGCCCGTACATGCTGGTTCCACTGGTCAGCGATGGCATGCCGTCGATTCGATACGTCGACGCGGCCGGACAGGAAACTTTACACGATTTACCGTCCGGCCAGGTGGCGTACACCGTTTACGAGTTCAGAGTCAAGCAGGGTGTTCGCTATCAACCGCACCCCGCGCTGGCCACCCGGGACGATGGCAGATATCGATTTCACGATCTCGGCCCCGGCGACCTCGGTGACATCCATTCCCTGGCCGACTTCGGGTTCAATGGTACGCGCGAATTGACGGCGGAAGATTTCGTCTACCAGATCAAGAGAATTGCAGATCCCAGGCGTCACAGCCCCATCTCCGGTCTCATGGCCCAGTACATCGTGGGCTTTGACGAATTAAGGAGTTCTCTTGAACGAACGTTGGAGGACACCTCTTCGGATTCTTTTGTCGACCTGCGTGATTACACCCTAACCGGCGCCGAAGTGCTCGACCGCCACACCTATCGAATCCGAATTCAAGGCAAGTATCCGCAGTTTCTGTTCTGGCAGGCCATGCCCTTTTTTGCACCGATGCCCTGGGAAGCCGAAAAGTTCTACTCGCAACCCGGCATGGCGGCAAGAAACATAACGCTCGACTGGTATCCCGTCGGCACCGGCCCGTTCTACCTGGCGGAAAACAATCCGAACCTGCGCATGGTGATGCGGCGTAATCCGTATTTTCGGGGAGAAGCGTTTCCCGCGGACGGTAGTCCGGATGACATTGGCCTTGGCCTGCTGGCGGATGCAGGCAGGATAATGCCGTTCGTGGACCGTGCGGTGTATAGCCTTGAAAAAGAGTCCATCCCCCGCTGGAACAAGTTCCTGCAGGGGTATTTCGATGATTCGGGCATCGGCTCGGACAGTTTCGATCAGGCGGTGACCTTCACGGGCCAGGGCGAGGCGGTGCTGACAGAGAATATGAGTGAACGGGGGATGAGTCTGTCCACATCGGTCGAAACCAGTACCTACTACATGGGCTTCAATATGCTGGACGACGTGATTGGAGGCGACGGCGATTCGGCCAGAAAGCTTCGCAGGGCGATATCCATCGCCGTCGATTTCGAGGAGTTCATCTCGATTTTTGCAAACGGCCGCGGTGTAGCGGCTCAGGGTCCGGTGCCGCCGGGAATTTTTGGAGCCCGTTCGGGAGAGGCGGGCATCAACCCCTATGTATATGACTGGGTGGACGGCAGGCCCGTCCGTAAATCCCTGGAGGATGCGCTCGGGCTGATGATCGAAGCCGGCTATGCGGGGGGCATCGACCAGTCATCCGGCGAATCCTTGTCGCTGCATTTCGAGGCGGTGAGCCGGGGACCGGACGATAAAGCGCGACTGAACTGGATGCGAAAGCAATTCAAAAAGCTTGGTATCCAGCTCATCGTGAGATCTACGGATTACAATCGTTTCCGCGAGAAAATGCTGAAAGGTACCGGCGAGATCTTCTTCTGGGGATGGAACGCGGACTACCCGGATCCGGAGAATTTTCTTTTTCTGCTCTACGGCCCCAATGCAAAGGCAAAACACAACGGAGAGAACGCGAGCAACTACCAGAATCCGCAGTTCGACCGTTTGTTCATGGAGGTGAAGAACATGGACAACGGGCCGCAGAGGCAGGCGCTGATCGATGAGATGGTCGATGTCGCACGCAGAGACGCACCGTGGATTTGGGGTTTCCATCCGAAGAAATTTTCACTCCATCATGGATGGGTCCACAACATCAAGCCCAATACCATGGCCAACAACACGCTCAAGTACATCCGCATCGACCCTCAACTGCGCGAGGCATCGACGGCGGCCTGGAACCAGCCCGTGTTGTGGCCGGTATGGATTGCCGCCGGCCTGCTGGGGCTCAGCCTCATCCCAGCGGTGGTGAGCTACCGGCGCAGGGAGCGGGTAACGGCACGGTGAGCGCCTATCTCATTCGCCGGATCCTGTACGCGATCCCGATCCTGATCGGGGTCAACCTGCTCACGTTCGTATTGTTCTTTGTGGTCAACAGTCCCGACGACATTGCCCGCTCACAGCTCGGCGACAGGAGGGTGACGGAAGAAGCGATTCAAACCTGGAAGAAATCCCACGGCTATCACAAACCCGTTGTTCTCAACGACAACGAGGAGGGATTCGGCAAAATTACGCAGACGATTTTCTTCGAAAAATCCATCAGGTTGTTCCTGTTCGATTTCGGCCAGTCCGACAGCGGCCGTGACATCGGTCACGACATCAGCCAGAGAATGTGGCCAAGTCTTGCAATAGCGCTGCCGACGCTGCTGTTGGGCGTATTGCTGAACATCACGTTTGCCCTGCTCATCGCATTTTTCCGCGCGACCTACATCGATTTCTGGGGCGTCATAATTTGTGTGATCCTGCTTTCCGTCTCGACACTCTTCTATATCATCGGCGGGCAGTTTCTGTTCAGCAAGCTGCTGCATCTCGTGCCAATCTCCGGATACGACACCGGCATCGACGCGTTCAAGTTCCTCATTCTGCCCGTCATCATCGGAATAATTGGCGGCATCGGTACGGGCACGCGCTGGTACAGAACCATATTCCTCGAGGAGATCGAGAAAGACTACGTCAGGACCGCACGCGCGAAAGGGTTGCGGGAGGGCAGGGTGCTGTTCCGGCACGTGCTGAGAAACGCTTTGATACCCATCCTCACCGGCATTGTCGTATTGCTGCCATTGCTGTTCATGGGCAGCCTGATCACCGAATCTTTCTTCGGCATACCCGGTCTGGGCAGCTACACGATCGAGGGGATTCAACGCCAGGATTTCGCCATCGTGCGTGCCATGGTTTTCCTGGGCTCGGTACTGTACATCGTTGGATTGCTGCTGACGGATATCTCCTATGCCCTGGTCGATCCGCGGGTTTCACTGAGATAGGGGTTGGTCGAAAAGTGCTGGTTCTGTTCTGGACGGATATACTGATCTTTCTTCTGGTGACGCTGGCCACCCTGTTCGCGCTGCACGCCTCGCGCAGGGAACATCTCCGTGCACCCTGGCGCGAGGTCGCCCGAAGCGGCGTGGCGATGAGTGCTCTGGTCGTGCTGCTGGTGTATGTGGGAATCGGTCTCCTCGACTCCATCCACTATCGCCCGCTGTCCCATCACGCGGAAAACGCTGCGGAAACACGGTACTCCGGCGAGGCGCTGAGCGTCTTCGACAAACTGGTTTCCGGTTTGCGTGAACGAAGCGAGAAGACATACTCGGCGCCCTTCGCACTCCATCTTTACAGCAGGGAAACGGTCGAGGGATCTGACGGTACACGGTCTCGGCAGTATCCTCGGCTGTTTCATGGCGGTGCACATTTGTCCAATCCCGATGACAGGAATATGGATATCGCTTCCATCGCTTTCGGCGCCGGGATAAAGGCAACGGCAGCGTGGGGTCTGATATGTCTGATTCTGGCCGTCGTCATGGGCCGGAGAAACGGCGTACGCGTACGCTCTAGCCTGCGGGCGATGTTCGTACAGCGCAATGCCGTGAACTGGCGCGCAATGCTGGTGACCCTGTTAGTCGTGATGATCGTGGCGTGGGCGGCGTTGGCCCTGTCCGGCTATTATCATATCCTGGGCACCGATAAAGTCGGCGACGACGTGTTCTATCAGGCCCTCAAGAGCATAAGAACGGGGCTGGTGATCGGCACCCTGACAACGCTTGTCATGCTGCCTCTCGCAGTCGTGCTGGGGCTGATGGCTGGTTACTTCGGCCGGTGGGTGGACGATGTGATCCAGTACTTGTACACCACGTTGAATTCCATACCGAGCGTGCTGTTGATTGCCGCCGCGATTCTCATGCTGCAGGTCTACCTGGACAATCATGCCGCGGAATTCGCCAGTGTGGCGGAGCGTGCGGATTTGAGGCTGCTGTTCCTGTGCCTGATCCTCGGCGTTACCAGCTGGACGGGTCTGTGCAGATATCTGCGTGCGGAATCACTCAAGCTGCGGGAAGTCGACTACGTCCAATCCGCCAGGGCCCTGGGAGCGGGCCATTTCGCCATCATAGGCCGCCATATTCTGCCAAACGTAATGCATATCGTACTGATTACCGTGGTCCTGGATTTCAGCGGTTTGGTACTGGCTGAAGCCGTGCTGTCCTATGTGCAGATCGGTGTCGATCCCACCACCCACAGCTGGGGCAACATGATCAACAGCGCACGCCTCGAAATGGCGCGAGAACCGATTGTCTGGTGGTCCCTTGCGGCCGCTTTCATTTTCATGTTTTCCCTGGTCCTGGCCGCCAACCTTTTTTCCGATGCCGTACGGGACGCCTTCGATCCGCGTTTGAGATCAAGGTGATGGGCGAAACGATCCTGCACGTCGAGCAGCTGAAAACCTACCTGGGTGCCGCAGAAGATCCCGTACGGGCGGTGGACGGCATAAGCTTCGACATAAGTGAAGGCAAGACACTCGCCCTGCTGGGTGAATCCGGCTGCGGAAAATCCATTACCGCGCTTTCCCTGATGCGCCTGTTGCCGGCGGCCGGGCGTATCATCGGGGGTAGCGTAGGATTCGCCGGCATCAATATTCTGGCATTGCCGGAGGCCCGCATGCGGGCGATACGCGGCGCCGGAATGTCAATGATATTTCAGGAGCCCATGACCTCGCTGAATCCGGTTGTGAAAGTCGGGCTGCAGATCGCCGAGGCCATGCGCACGCCCCGTGCAGGGAGCGCGCGGCGCATCCGCGACGACGTTGTGGAGCTGCTTGACTCGGTGGGCATACCCGATCCGGCGAAAGTGGTCGACGCTTACCCGCACCAGCTGTCCGGTGGCATGAATCAGCGGGTGGTGATCGCCATCGCGCTTGCCAATGAACCCGGGCTGCTGATTGCGGACGAGCCCACAACGGCACTGGACGTCACCATACAGGCACAGGTACTGGACCTGATCCGCGGTCTGCAGAAATCACGTGGAATGGCGGTATTGTTGATTACGCACGATCTTGGCGTGGTCAACCAGCTGGCGGACCGGGTGGCGGTCATGTATGCGGGGCAGATCGTCGAACAGGCCGACCGAACGACCTTTTTTACCAGTCCGCTGCACCCATACAGTCAGAAACTGTTCGACTCGCTGCCGGATATCGGTAAGAGAGGACAAACACTGGATGTTATTCCGGGCGCCGTTCCTTCCCTGCGGTCGGAGTTCGCCGGGTGCCGCTTCGAACCCCGTTGCCGACGAGCCTGGTCAAGGTGCAGGGAGCGTGAACCGACGTGGTCTGATCGGGACGACAGCCGGGTGGCGTGCCATTTGTATTCAAGCGGGGCAGACGCGAATACGCGCCCATCCACGGAGGGGAACATTCGTACGGACAGAGCACCGCCCCTGGCCGGGATGGACGATCGGCCTGGGGACCTGTTGACCGTATGTGGATTGAAAATCTATTTCCCCATAAGGCGGGGCATATTCGGCCGGGTGACAGGACATGTCAAGGCGGTGGATGGAATCGATATGAGCATTTCAACCGGCAGGACACTCGCCCTGGTCGGGGAATCGGGATGTGGCAAGACCACCGCGGGCAAGGGGATCCTGCAGTTGATAAGACCGAGCGGGGGAAAAGTCGTGTTCGAAGGCACCGAGTTGACCAGCATGCGCGCCGGTATGCTGCGGGACAAACGATCCGAATTGCAGGTGATTTTCCAGGACCCCTATTCGTCGATGAATCCCAGAATGCTGGTAGGCGATATCGTCTGTGAAGGGTTGCGTTCGCGATCCGCGACCCTTTCCGCCGAAGCGAAGGTCCGGCTGACCGGGCAACTGCTCGAACAGGTCGGGCTTCCCGCGGACAGCGCACAGCGTTATCCCCACGAATTTTCCGGAGGACAGCGCCAGCGCATATCCATAGCGAGGGCGCTGGCCGTCAATCCCAGGCTGATCGTATGCGATGAACCGACCAGTGCCCTGGATGTATCGGTTCAGGCACAGATCCTGAATCTGCTCAAGGAACTTCAGCACCGCCACGGCATCTCCTATCTGTTCATTACACACGATATGTCCGTCGTGGCTTACCTTGCCCACGACTTGGCGGTCATGTATCTCGGCCGAATCGTCGAGTGCGGCCCCGTCGACACCGTTCTCTCCGATCCGAGGCATCCCTACACGCAGGCGCTTCTGTCGGCCGTGCCCACCACGGATCCGCAGCAGGTGCGACACCTCTCGCATATTCGTGGCGACATGCCTTCACCGGCCAATCCGCCCGGTGGATGTCATTTCCATCCACGCTGCGAAAAGGTGCTGCCGATTTGCAGGGATCGATATCCCGATATCGCACGGCTGACCGCGGACCACGCTGCCAGATGCCACCTGTATCACCGGGAGTCGTGATCCATGGCAGAGTCGATCGCTTTCGACGGCAGTTGCAGGCCCGCGCCGCACATCAGGCGCCTGGTCGACGAGCTGGGCATCCCGTCGGCCAATGGATCTGTGGGTGACGCCCGATGGATATTGAGGGAGATAGAGGGTGCGCTGAGTCTGGTCGAGAAAGACCACCCGCAGCACAAACCGCTGTCGGTGGATTTCGTCAGGCTACGAAGAAAACACCGCAGCATGCCGATAGCAAGGCGGGGACCCATGGCCCGGGCGCTCGGACGCGCCACCAGAACAATAATCGATGCGACCGCCGGCTGGGGCAAAGACATGTTGCTGATGTGGATGATGGGATTCGATGTGGTGGCGGTCGAGCGATCTCCTGTCATAGGGGCATTGCTGTTGGACGGATTAGCGCGACTCGAACGGGACGAGCCGGGGCTGGCCTATCCCCGGGTCGTAATCACCGACGCGCTGAAATACCTCGGGCGGCACCGCGCGGAGTGCGTGTATCTCGACCCGATGTTTGCGCCCCGCAAAAAGGATTCCGCACTCGCAAAGAGGCCATTGCGGGTGCTACGCGAACTGGTGGGGAGTGACGATGATCGGGCACTACTGTTCGACGCCGCCTGGCAGGCGGCATCCAAAAGGATCGTCGTCAAAAGACCCAATCGCGCCGGTCCATGGCAAACCCCGGAGCAGTCATTTGCAGGAAAATTAATGACTTATGACATGTATCTAAAGTAAATATGAATTGCTATTTCTGCGATTCGATCCCCGATTCCGGCGGGTTGGTCAGTGTCGACGCGGCAGAGTCGCGTCATGCTTCGAGTTCCCGCCGGCAGCGGACAGGTGAGCACGTCGCACTCATTGACGGCAAGGGTCGGCGTGCCGGGGCCAAGATCGTTTCATTGGATCGAAACGCCATGCGACTGCGGGTTGAATTCGTCAGACAGATCGACAGGCCCCGGCCTCAAATCACGCTCGCTACTGCGGTGCCCAAAGGCGATCGTCATCGCGTCCTGCTGGATATGACGACCCAGCTGGGTATATTTCAGTATGTTCCGCTGCTGTGCGACCGCAGCGTGGTAAAACCCGCATCCCGCAGTGCGCCGCGCTGGAAGCGGGTGTGCATCCAGGCATGTAAGCAGAGTCATAATCCGTACCTGCCGAGGATCGACCAGGTGCGGTCTCCCGCAGAATTCGCCTCGAGCATGAAAAACACCGCCATACCGCTGTATTTGGCCACACCTGATGGGGTTCCGGTAATTCCGGAATATTCCACTGACAGGGTGGCAATCTGTATTGGTCCCGAAGGGGGGTTCAGTGATCATGAGCTATCGCAACTGCTCGCGAGCGGCGCGCAACCCGTTTCTTTGGGCAGTAATGTTTTGCGAATCGAGACGGCCGCGGTGGCGGCGGTTAGTATTTTTCAGCCGCGATGCTGATAGAATCGACGATCAGACCCCTGCAGAGGATATCTCTCCATGACAGAACTTGAAACCAGACACTGTGAAGCGTGCCGGACCGATGCACCGCGGGTTACACCGGATCAGATCGGAGAGCTGAAATCCCAGATACCCGACTGGGAAATCATCGAGGTGGACGGCGTCAAGCGCCTGACCCGAGCCTTCAAGTTCAGAAATTTCCAACAGGCGCTGGCCTTTTCGAACAGGGTGGGGGAGATCGCGGAGCAGGAGGACCACCATCCCTCGATTCTGACCGAGTGGGGGCGCGTCACGGTAAGCTGGTGGACGCATAAAATCGGCGGGCTGCACGTCAACGATTTCATCATGTCCGCCCGCACCGATGCCCTGTTATAAGGCCCGGATTTTCTCGATCTGAAGTGCAAGGTTTTCGAGCACCGTCCCGAGCTTGTCCGCCCTCACGCGTTCACTGGCAACGACATCCGCCGGCGCCTTCTCGACGAAATTGAGATTGCCTAGCTTGGATTGAATCCGGTCCATGTCTTTGCGTGCCTTGACCTGCTCGCGTTCCAGCCTGGCCAGTTCCGCCGCCTTGTCGATCAGGGTTCCCAGTGGAACGAGAATCCGCATCCCGCCCACCAGTGCTGCTGCAGGGGAGTCGGGCGCCTCGTCATCGGACACGATGGATACGCTGTCGAATTTTCCGAATCGTTTCAGGTAGCGGGTGTTTCTTGACAGGTATTCCGCGTCGTCTGAAGAGGCGTTCTGCAACAGCACCGTGACGGGCTTGTTCGGGTCGATGTTCATCTCGCCCCGAATATTGCGAACTCCGCCGATTACCGCCTGAACCCAGTCCATTTCCGCCAGAGCACCGTCGTCGATCTTTTCCGGTTGGGGTTGAGGATAGGGCTGGGTCATGATGGTCTCACCGCGCTTGTCGGCAAGAACTGCGATCTCCTGCCATAGCGCATCGGTAATGAACGGCATGATCGGGTGCAGCATGCGCAGCGACGTCTCGAGCACGCGTACCAGCGTCCGGCGTGTTGCCCGTTTCTCCGCCGGACCGGCATCGTCGTCGGAAAGGACGACCTTGCAGAGTTCCAGATACCAGCTGCAGTAGTCATTCCAGACGAACTGATAGAGGCCCTGTGCCATGTGGTCGAAACGATAGCCCCGGATCGCCTGGTGGGTATCGATTTCCACCTGTTGCAATCGTGAAACAATCCAGCGGTCCGCCAGGCTCGGCTCGAGTGCGTCGCTCCCCTTGCCGCCACTTCGGCCGCAATCCTGGCCCTCGGTATTCATCAACACGAAACGCGCAGCGTTCCATAGCTTGTTGCAAAAATTCCGGTATCCCCCGATTCGGCCCAGCTCGAAATTGATGTTGCGGCCGGTCGAAGCAAGAGAGGCGAACGTGAAGCGCAGCGCGTCCGTGCCGAACGCCGGGATGCCGTCCGGATAGTCAGCGCGGGTGTGGGCCTCGATCTTGGATGCCATCTTCGGCTGCATGAGCCCCGTCGTTCTTTTCATCACCAGTGAATCCAGGTCGATGCCGTCGATGAGGTCCAGCGGATCGAGCACATTCCCCTTGGATTTGGACATTTTCTGTCCGTGCGCGTCGCGCACCAGTCCGTGGACATAGATCTCGTGAAACGGGATATCGCCCATGAATTTCAGACCCATCATCACCATTCTGGCCACCCAGAAGAAAATGATGTCGAACCCGGTCACCAGCACGCTGGTGGGGTAGAAAGTTTTCAGCTCCGCTGTCTCCTGCGGCCACCCCAGGGTGGAAAAGGGCCAAAGCGCGGATGAAAACCAGGTGTCCAGTACATCCGGATCCTGATGCAGTTGCACATCCCGCCCTTTTTTTGCCCGCGCCTGGGCGGCAGCATCCTGTTCCGTTGGTGCGACGTAGATATCGCCATCCGGGTCATACCATGCGGGGATGCGGTGGCCCCACCAGAGCTGGCGGGAAATACACCAGTCCTTTATATTGCGCATCCAGTCGAAATAGGTGTGAGTCCAGTTTTCCGGCACGAATCTGATGCGGCCGTCCTCGACCGCCTTGATGGATTCCTCGGCAAGCGGCGCCGCCCTGACGAACCACTGGTCGGTCAGGTAGGGTTCGATTGCTTCTCCGGTCCTATCGCCACGCGGCACCATGAGTTTGTGGTCCTCGATGCCGGCCAGGAGATGCTGCTGATCCAGATCCCGTACGATGTTCTTTCTGGCCTCGTATCGATCCAAGCCGTGATATGGCGTGCCGGGAAGATTGACGGCGGCATCAGGATCGAAAATGTTGATCATTTCCAGATGGTGCCTCAGACCGACCTCATAGTCGTTGAAATCGTGCGCGGGTGTGATTTTGACGCAGCCCGATCCGAACTCGGGATCGACGTGCTCGTCCGCGACTATCGGTATTTCCCTGTCAACCAGTGGGAGCCGCACCGTTCGGCCGACGAGATCTCGGTAGCGCTCATCTTCCGGGTGCACCGCCACCGCGGTGTCGCCCAGCATCGTCTCGGGGCGTGTGGTCGCCACGGTCAGGAAATTTCCGGCATCGCCGACCACGGGGTAACGCAGTTTCCAGAGATGACCCGCCTCCTCTTCCGCTACCACCTCCAGGTCCGAAACCGCCGTGTGCAGCTTGGGATCCCAGTTGACCAATCGTTTACCGCGGTATATCAGGCCCTCGTTGTAAAGTTCAACGAACACCTGCTGTACGGCACGTGACAATCCTTCGTCCATGGTGAAGCGTTCGCGCGTCCAGTCCAGGGATGCTCCCATCCTGCGCAGCTGCCTGGAAATGGTGCCGCCCGATTCGGCTTTCCACTCCCAGACGCGCTTTACGAATTCGTCCCGGCCCAGGTCCAGCCGGTGTTGGCCCTGATGAGCCAGTTGGCGCTCCACGACCATTTGTGTGGCGATGCCGGCGTGGTCGGTACCCGCCTGCCACAGGGTGTTTCGACCGCACATTCGATGGTAACGGATCAATGCGTCCATGATGGTGTCCTGGAACGCATGCCCCATGTGCAGGCTGCCGGTGACGTTGGGCGGCGGGATCATGATGCAGTAAGGTTTCCCCGTGCCGGAAGGCGCAAACCACCCTTTTGATTCCCAGCGGTCGTAGAGATCCTGCTCTATCTCGTGCGGATCATAGGCTTTGTTCAACTGTCTTAGCGGCATACCGGTTCACGTTTTCAAAGGCAGAGGATTATACGCGAGCCCGGGGCGGCTCGCATTCGGCACCTGAATCCGCCGGGGCCGGGCGGGTAGGATCGGACTTGTTATGATTCGGATTTGCCGGACGTCTTCTGCGCCAGCAGCGAGGTCAGGACCGTCCGTAACTGCTGTTCCTGGTCGAGGGTCATGGCGGGCAGGTCATTGCGTTTGAGTCGTTTTCTGATGTCCTTCAGGCACTGATCCATGAACGGCGTTTCACTTCGCACCTTTTCCTCGTCACTGCGATCGTTTTCTTTCCTCTCCGGCAGGTACGCAATGTTGTTCAGAACCGGAATATTGTCGGTGCTTTTGGATGCCGCCGTGTCTTCGATCGGCTCCAATTCAGCGTCCCCGTCGCCGCGCGCGGAATCGGCTTCACCGATGTCGGAGACATCCAGATCGGGGACGGTCTCTAAATCAAGCGATTCCAAGGGATCGATTTTCTCCACGTCGCCTGCCAATTCCTCCGGCGCCAGGTCGACATTGAAATCCCAATCCAGGTGTTCGTCGCTCGCAACCGCGTTGCTGATATTTTGTTCATCGGGTTTGAGGCTGGATTCGACGGCAGCAGTTTTCTCCACCATTTCACGCTGCGGCTTCGTCTCGGGTGCCGCCGGCGCCTCGTCATCTTTACCGGGGCTTTCTTCGTCCAGCAAAGTCTGCAGCGAACGCAGCGTGTCGGTCAGCGCGGTATCCGCGTCGGTCTTTTTTTTGCGTCTGAACCACATAGGTTATCAAATAGTAATATCGTGCTTTTGCAGGTCACAACCCTGAGTCCGGTACCAGCGGTAACGGTCGCGAGCCCGTGCTTTGTCTTCAGGCGTATTATCCACTAATTCAGCCACGCGGGGGAATTCATCGTAGTGGTCGGGAACGGTGTCCAGCAGCGTCACGAGGACGTTGTAGTCACCACCGGAAGGCGGTTGTTGGCCGATGGCAACCGGGACCTCCTCGATGGAGCGTTCAGGATCGTATGGTCCATGTGGAACAAAGGAACTCTGATCGAACGTCCACATCATGTCGTCGAGGGCTTTCGCCTGCTCGAGATCGATTGTCCCTACATAGATCCTGTGGCCAAGAGCGTGGATCTTCTTGCATAGGCGGCAGGCCGCGCGCAATCTGCCATCCGCGACGTGCCTGTCGAGTAAATAGAAGTCGATTTTCGGCGTCATAAGCTGTCCCGAACCGCTGCGGCTGGAAATCGACTACTTTGCGCGGTCGATCAGGAACTGGCTCAGCAGCGGCACGACCCGACCGGTTGCGCCTTTTTCCTTGCCTCCACTTCGCCAAGCTGTCCCGGCGATATCGATGTGGCCCCATTTGAAGGATCCCGCAAAGCGGGAGAGGAAACATCCGGCCGTAATCGCGCCTGCCGCCGGCCCCCCTATATTCGCCATATCGGCAAAATTACTGTCCAGTTGAGACTGGTAGTCTTCCCACAGGGGCAGCTGCCAGACGCGGTCCAGGCTATTGTTACCGGCGTCGACGAGTTCATCGGCGAGCTCCTGATCGTTGGACATCATTCCGCTTGCGTGGTGGCCCAATGCGACAACGCACGCGCCGGTCAATGTCGCGACGTCGATGACTGCCTGCGGCTTGAAGCGCTCCGCATAAGTCAGAGCGTCGCACAGGATCAGGCGTCCTTCGGCATCCGTATTGAGGATCTCTATGGTTTTGCCGGACATGCTCGTTACGACATCACCCGGCTTGTTCGCTTCCCCGTCCGGAAGGTTCTCGCAACTGGGCACGATGGCAACGATATTGAGCGCCAGGTTCATTTCCGCGGCGGCGGTCAACGCACCAAACACGCTTGCCGCACCGCACATGTCATACTTCATTTCGTCCATTTTGGCCGCCGGTTTCAGTGAAATACCCCCAGCGTCGAACGTCAGTCCCTTCCCTACGAGGACGACCGGGCGCTGGGATTTCTTACCGCCGCTGTATTCCATGATGATCAGTTTGGCGGGCTGCCTGCTGCCCCGGGACACGGACAATAGCGATCCCATGCCCAGCTTTTTCATCTCCGACTCGTTGAGTATCCGCGATTTGATGCGGTATTTTTTCTGAAGGCCCGTTGCTTGCCGGGCCAGGTATGTGGGAGTGCAGATATTGGCTGGCAGATCGGCCAGGTTCCTGGCCAGATTCACACCCGCGTTGACGGCCGAACCCCGCTTCACGCCTTCGCCGGCTTTGTCCGCCTCCCGTTTGTTTTTAACGGCAAGTGCCACGGAAATGTCGCGCCTCTTTGTTTTCTTGCCGTCGTGACTGTACTCGTAGACCGCGTCTTCCATTGCTTCCACAAGATGCTTGGCCTTCACCGCCGTGTCACAATTGGCCACCTCGTCGCCCAGCATCCAGACGGTGGCGGACCTGACCTTCATGCTGCGCAGTTTTTTGGCAACCGTGGCACATGCCGTGCGGTAACGCATCGTGTCGATTTGATCGCTTTTACCATAACCGACGACGAGCAGCCTGTCGCAATTCAGGCCCGGAGGGTCGAATATCACAAGGGTCTCTTCTTTCTCTCCCTCGAAGTCGCCGCTTTCGATTCGCTTTTTCAATGCGCCTCCGGTCAGGGCGTCGATCTCCCCGGCTAATCCGGTCAGGTCTTTTTCTTGGAATGCCCCGATTACACAACAGGGGCCCTGTTTGCTGCTTGTTTTGGCGACTTTTGCCGAGAATTTCACTTGATTGCCCGTTTTCATTTTGAAGTGCGTGGTTTAAAGTTGCGCCGCGTATCCGGCTAGGCGATTGTCCTTTTTTATTGCAACTTTTGTCAAAAATTCCAACCAGCCCGCATGCCGTACCCGGGCGGCCGTATTGTTTGATATCCTGTCGAAGTGAAAGACAAATTCGCCGAATGGGAAAGCGTGTTCAAAATTACAGCTTTTAACGAAGATCGGCCTGTCCCGACGCTGATTGGTTCAGCTTTGCCTCAACATGGAATTCGCCCGAACCGCAGCTGCGCTCCCCACCGGTTCGGCGCGCCCCCGCGCCGTCGTTCGGGATCCTGTTGAACAATGCGGGCTAGCTGCTCGTGATTGTCAATCGGGCTCTGGTACGGGAGGTCCTGCAGACCAGCGTTGCGGTCACATTCGTCATCCTGAGTATCTTCGTCGTGGTCCGTTCGCTCGGATTCCTGCAGCAGGCGGTGCGGGGCGACGTGCCCGTGGAAGCGATTCTGACGCTGGTCGTGCTCAAGACGGTCGGATACCTGGACGTCATTATTCCGCTCATGATGTACATTGCCATACTCATGGTCCTCGGCAGATGGAACCGGGATAACGAGATGGTCGTCCTGGCGGCGAGCGGAATCAGTCCGGTCAATTTTCTCAAGCCGCTATCCGTACTGGTCGTTATTGTTGGCGGAATGGTTGCGCTTTTCTCGTTCTGGCTGACGCCCCTGGCCATCAAAAAGGGATTCGATGTTGAGCAGGAATATCGTAACCGCAGTGAAGTTACCGGGGTCATCCCCGGGACTTTCATGGAAACCAAGAAAGGGCGCGGGGTTTATTTCGTCGAGGCGTTCGATCGCGAAGCGGATCGGTACGAAAATGTCTTCGTATACAAGTCTTCGTTTAGCAAGGAAGGAATCGTTGTATCCAAATATGCATTTCAACGTGAAGACGAACTTACCAACGACCGCTTTCTCGTACTCAAGAACGGTACGCGCTACGAAGGAAATCCCGGCCAGCCGGACTACCGGATCGTGGATTTTGAGACCTACGCGCTGCGCATAGAACCCAAGTCCCATCTCTCGTTGTTGCCTCCGGTAAAGGGGCGTTCCACGGCCGTGATTTACCGCGACACCCATCCTGCCCTGATCAGTGAGTGGCACTGGCGCATAGCGAAGGTCATTATGGTGCCGATTCTTGCGGTGTTCGCGCTGTCGCTTAGCTTTGTCAATCCCCGTCAGGCCCGCCTGCCCAGTATGATCCTGGCGTTCATGGCCTACTTTCTGTACACGAATTTTCTGGGATTCTCGGTCGCGATGCTGAGCAAGAGCCGGTTCGACCCCAATGTGGGGCTTTGGTGGGTGCACGCGATATTCCTGTTCCTGGCGTCCGTGTTCCTTTATCGCAGGCAGAAAAATGCGCCGCTGTTGACGGTGCCCCGAATAAGGTGGCGCCGCACCCGGGCCAAATCCAGCGGCACCTGACGATGCGAATTCTGGATAACTATATCGCCAAACACATTCTGTATCAGGTGTTGATGGCCGTGTCGGTGCTGGTGGGATTGTTTACGTTCCTTACCTTCATCGATCAGTTATCGGACATCGGTATCGGATCATACGGTGTGCTGGATGCGGTTCGCTTCGTTATCCTGTCTACGCCCAGGATTCTCTACGAAATCTTTCCGATGTCGGCCCTCTTGGGTTCAATTCTCGGCATGTCTTCCCTTGCCGTGGACTCGGAACTGGTGGTGATCCGCGCAGCTGGCGTATCCGTAGCGCGGCTCACCGGCTCGGTGCTCAAAGTGGGCGCTTTCCTGGCGCTGGCCGCTGTGTTGCTCGGAGAAGTTGTGACTCCGTATTCGGAAACCATGGCACAGCGGGGCAGAGCGCAGGCTCTGCAGGAGAACATCAATCAGCAGTCCGATTTCGGCTTATGGATGCGTGATAATAAATCCTATGTGAACGTCGGAGAGGTTTTGCCGGATCTGTCACTGCTCGACGTGAGGGTGTTCGAATTCGATGATGACGGCCGGCTGCGCTCCCTGGTATTCGCAAACAAGGGAAACTATGTGGAAGAAGCGCAGCGTTGGCGTCTGCAAGGCATCGTACAGACGCTGATCAACAAGGAAAGTGCTCGATCCCAGAACGCGCGCGCGGCATACTGGAGTACCGACGTTACGACGGATATTTTGTCGGTGTTCCTGATTCGTCCGGATCAACTTTCGGCATACCAGTTGTCTCAGTACATCAACCATCTTCGCGACAACGGCCAGGACACCGAGGCCTATGAACTGGCATTCTGGGCAAAGATCGCAACGCCGCTGGCTACCGCGGTGATGGTTATCCTGGCGATCCCATTCGTGTTCAGAAGCGTTCGAAGCGGAGGCTATGGCGGCAGTCTGTTCGCCGGCATTATGCTGGGCCTCGCGTTCTTCGTAATGGATAAGGGTTTTGGATTGATCGTTCAAATCTTCGACATTTCCCCATTTTTGGGCGCATTTCTCCCGACCATGCTATTCGCGATGCTGGGTGTATTCTTCATCCGGCGCGTCCACTAAAAGAGCCTTTTTGAACCCATTTTTCGAAGCTAAAATTTTCGGGATTTGGTTAGACGTATCAGTCTTGTACCGGACAAATGGTCATGCCAAGCGAGCTTTTGGCGGTCGATCAGCACCCACCAAAAACCCAGACCCAGCGCAGCCCAGGACAGCATTGCACTGAAAAACCGGATCACGGCGGAGCGCCAGGTAACAGACGCGCCGTCCGCGCCGACGACTCTGAGTTGCCATGCACGCATTCCGAGCGTCTGGCCGCCGTGAGTCCAGAACCAGCCGAAAAAAACCAGGCATGTCGACAGGAGGTACACCTGGATCAACGTCTGAACGACCCAGTGCTCCCGCACGTGCTCCGGAACAATCGGCAGGGGCAAGCCTGCAAGGAACAGGATGCCCCATAACAGGAGGCAGTCGTAAACGATGGCGGCCATTCGGCGGGGCAGCGATCCCGGTGAGAAATGCGGGCTAGCGTTCATGCCCGGATCGGAAGGCAAGTGTGGCGCCGCGGCGGGCACCGACATCCGGCCGGCTCGTGAGAGTTGTACACATTATGAATGAAATCGTAACAGACAAGCGGGTTTAACACGCAACGCTTAAAATAATTGTGAAGTAAATCTCATAAGTCTATGATAAATAAACAATTTAAAAGAATGTATACTTTTTAATCAAACAGCGGAACGTCAATGTTCGCTTAGGGATTGGATCTGTACATTTGTGTTATCAACAGAGTTATCCACAGACCGTGTGGATAAGAAATGGATAGCGTCTGGCGATTTTCATTACAATCACCCACAGCGTCCATCTGAGACAATACGAATCCATGACATCGCAAGCAGAGTATCAAGCAACCATTCCCGCACCGTCCGCCGAAAGTTCAATCCCCTGGGACGATCCCTTTCTACTCGACCAGCAGCTCAGTGAAGAGGAGCGGCTTGTCGCCGATAGCGCGCGCGTCTACAGCCAGGAGCAGCTTTTGCCCCGGGTCAGGGAAGCTTACAGGCTTGAGCGATTCGATAGCCAGATCATGTCGGAAATGGGGCAGTTGGGATTTCTGGGCGCCAGTCTGCCCGAGCCCTGGGGCAGCGGTGCCAGTTATGTTTCCTATGGCCTGATTGCCCGTGAAGTGGAGCGTGTGGATTCCGGCTACCGGTCGGCAATGAGCGTGCAGTCCAGCCTGGTGATGTATCCCATTTATGCTTACGGAAGCGATGCTCAGCGCAACAAGTACCTGCCCGGGCTGGCCAGTGGAGAAAAGATCGGGTGCTTTGGGTTGACGGAACCCGACCATGGATCCGATCCCGGTGGCATGATTTCGAGGGCGCGTCCGGTTGACGGTGGTTATTCACTGTCGGGCAGCAAGATGTGGATTACCAACGCCCCCGTTGCGGATGTCATGGTAGTGTGGGCGAAAGACGAGGAGGACGTTATCCGGGGTTTTCTGCTGGACAAAGACATGACGGGGCTGTCGACCTCGACTATCGAAGGCAAATTTTCGTTGCGATCATCCGTGACCGGCAGTATTTCCATGGATGAGGTATTCGTCCCGCATGAAAACGTCCTGCCCGGCGGGAAAGGACTGAAAGGCCCGTTTGGATGTCTGAACCGCGCCCGCTTCGGCATTGCCTGGGGATCCCTGGGCGCTGCGGAATTCTGCTGGCACGCCGCGCGCCAGTATACGCTGGACAGGAAACAGTTTGGACGCCCGCTGGCAGCCAATCAACTGATTCAGAAAAAACTGGCCGACATGCAAACGGAGATCTCGCTGGGCCTCCAGGGCGTGCTGCGACTGGGCCGCATGATCGACAACGGTCAGGGTGCCCCGGAACTGATTTCCCTCATGAAGCGCAACAATTGCGGTAAAGCGCTGGATATTGCGAGAATGGCGCGGGACATGCACGGCGGGAACGGAATATCGGATGAGTACCACGTTATCCGTCACGTAATGAATCTAGAAACGGTAAATACTTACGAAGGGACCCACGATATTCACGCATTGATCCTGGGCCGCGCGCAGACCGGAATTCAGGCGTTCACGTCTTAGCCCGTCATTCCGAGCTCAACGCATCGAACAGCAGCATCGATGCCGGGTGTTGTTCGGGAAATCGCCATTGCCGTTGCGGCGCCGAATAACCTGCCGGTATTCCAGGTTTGCCGCCGGACTTATAGCGAATTGCGGTTCCTGCCCAACCGCACGTTGCCGTCATCCGGATCCATACAATCTGAGGAAAATACCCGATCGCATCTTCGGATCGAAGTAGGTTGATTTGGGCGGCATGACCTCGTCCAGGTCCGCGACCTGCATGAGTTCCTCCACGGATGTTGGATAGCAGGCAAATGCTACCGCCCAACCGTTTCGGCAACGCCTTTCCAGTCCTTCCATACCGGTATCGCCGGCGACATAGTCCAGGCGCGGGTCCGAACGCGCATCGTGTATCCCCAGCACGCGTGAAAGGATGAAGTTCTGCACAACGCTTACATCCAGCGCCTCTACCGGATTGATTTCGAGCCCGCCCGCAGATTTCAGCGTCAGCGAGTACCATTCGCCTTCGAGGCACATGCCGAAATCATGTAGTTTGGTCGGTTCGGCCTCAACCGCATCGCATGACCTGACCAGAAATGAATCCGAGAGTGCCGACAGGAACTGTTCTGTCGTCATGCCGTTGAGGTCCTTTACGCACCGGTTGTAGGGCAGTATCCGAAGCTGGTCCGATTGAAACAGCGCAACCAGCATGTAGTTGAAATGTTCTTCCTTGCCGTGGTCCGGATATTCGCGACGCCGTTTGGCGGCAAACCGTGAACCGGCCGCGAAACGGTGGTGTCCATCGGTCAGATAGGTCTTGGATACTCCTGAAAAAAGGCCGGTGAACTCCCCGATCAAAGCCTCATCCGCGACCTGCCACAGCGTCTGTTTTACCGCGTCACGCGCATTGAATCGAAATAGCGGCGGGGATTGGCTGACCGATTCGATCAGTTGATCGATTTCCTTGTTTTCGCGGTAGGCAAGGCAGACCGGGCTCGATGACGCACCCACGACTTCCAAATAGCCTGCCAACAGATCTTCTTTATCCGAGCGGGTGTTCTCGTGTCTCAGAACTTCGCCATTGTCGTAGTGGTCTATGGGGATCTCGCATATCACCGCGGTCTGCTGATGGTCCCCCACCGCCAGACGATAGATGAAGAGGGAGGGCTGCTCCAGCTTGTCGAAATCACCCTGGGCCAGCATTTTTTTGATGTGCGCCGCATTGATCCGCAGTATTTCGGCCTGGGTGGGTCGTTCGCCTTCCGGGTACTCGTCCGCCGATCGCATGGCGTTGATGTAGTTGTCAGGGTGTGCGAGGCAGAAGGCGTGGCGTTCCATTGCACTCAAGGAATCATACGCGGGCGATACCACCTTCTCCAGTCGATTCGAATTGACGAGGTAGCCGTCGAACGCCCTGATCGTGGTCATTGGAAGGGGCTTACGATGTTTCAGCCGTTTGCACGCTGAAACTCCGCCATGAAGTCGGCGAGCGCCTTGACGCTGCTTGTCGGCATGGCGTTGTAGATGCTGGCACGGCAACCGCCGACGCTCCTGTGGCCCTTCAGATTCACCAGATTTTCACCGTGACTGTCAGTGAGAAACTTCTTTTCCAGGTCTTCGGTCGGAAGTCGGAATACAACGTTCATGTGTGATCTGCATGCCCTGTCGACGGGGCTCGTATAGTAGCCGTCGCTGGCGTCAATGGTGTCATACAGCAATGCGGCCTTTTCCGCCGCCTCCCGCTCGATGGCCGGCAGGCCGCCCTTGTCCTTCATCCAGCCGAGCACTTTGCCGACGAGGTAGATGGTAAACATGGGTGGGGTGTTGAAAAGCGAGTCCTTGTCATGATGGACGTCGTAGCGAAGGTAGCGGGCGATATTCCTGCTGGTGTTTTCCAGTATGGATTTACGAACGAATACGATGGCCATTCCCGCCGGCCCCAGGTTCTTCTGCACGCCGCCGTACACCAGGTCGAATTTTTCCCAGGGTATCGATCTGGACAGGTAGTCCGAAGACATGTCCGCCACCAGGGGGGCATCGACTTCCGGCCAGTCAGCCATGCGTATGCCGCCGATGGTTTCATTGGAAGTGACGTGCAGATAACGCGTATTCTGCTCGACGTTCAGCTCAGCGGTGTGCGGCATCCGGGTATAGCCGGTTTCGTCACCGTCCCACGCTACATAGATGTCACCGTGGGGCTTTGCATCGGTAATCGCCCCCTTGCCCCAGGTGCCGGAGTTGATGTATCCGGCACGCTGAGCATTTCCGAGCAGGTTCATCGGGACCATGGCGAACTGCAGCGTCGCGCCTCCCTGGATGAACATGACGCCGAATTCATCAGGGGCACCGGACACCTCCACAGCCAGCCGCATCGCATTCTGATGAACTTCATCGTAAGCCCTGGCCCGATGGCTCATCTCAATCAGAGACATACCTTCGTCGTTGAAGTTTACGAATTCGTCCCGCACCTCCTCGAGCACCGGCAGGGGCAGGGTGCAGGGACCTGCGCAGAAATTATGAACGCGATCAGGCATATTGTTCTCTCAAAGTTGGTCTAGTTGAAATTTCAGGTCTTCATATTAACGCAATGCATGACGCGGCCACGGCTGAAGGCTTCGACGATGTCGACCACGCCCTGGGCCACGGCGGCTTGTGCCTGTTCCGTGGAGGCGCCGATGTGGTGGGTGCCGTAAACATTCGGATGGCGTGCCAGGGCCGAATCGAACGTACCTTGCGCGAACGACGGTTCGTCCGAGTATACGTCCAGCCCGGCCCGGATGCCTTTCGCGTCCATTGACTCGATAAGGGCCCGTTCGTCGATGAGATCGCCCCGGGACGTGTTCAGCAGTATGGCCCCCGGCTTCATCGCGGCGAGCAGTTTGGCGCCGACCAGTTTCTTGGTGTCCTCAGAAGCGGGCGTGTGGAATGACAGTATTTCACAGACTCCGGCCAGTTCAAACAGGTTCTCCAATTCCACCGCATTGAGATCCTTGAGTCTGCCGGATACTTCGGGTGAACGCCCGGGCTTGCGGAGTATATGCAGCTTCATGCCGAACGCATACGCGCGTTCCGCCACCGCCATGCCTATGGCGCCCAGTCCCACCACCCCGATAGAAGTGCCAAACAGCCCCCTCGCTTCCGAGAACTGTTTCTTGTTCCATTTGCCCTGCCTGATTTGCGCGACGTTGTCCGGGATGCGCCGGTCGATGGAAATCAGCAATCCCATCGTAAGTTCGGCCACGGCAATGGCGTTCCTGCCCGGCACGTTGCAAACAGGGATGTTCATCTTGCTGGCGCATTTCTTGTCGATCGTGTTGGTGCCTGCGCCCGCACGGATAACCATTTTCAAACCGGCGGCGGACTCCAGGGTATCGGCGGCGACGCGGGTGCTGCGTACCACCAGTATGTCGCTGTCGCCGACCGCAGTAGGCAACTCCTCCGCCTTCAAATCCGGGTTTACGGAGCAATCGTGCCCCATTTGTTTGAGTTTCTCGGCAAATGATGGGGGAAACTTGTCGGCGAATAGAATTCTCATTATCTCGGGTCGTTCCGTCGCGTAAGGGTGTGTCCAGGATAAAGGGGACGCAGACGACTGTATTGTTCATGGCGGATTCAGGCGAGCCGACAAGCGCCACCTATGGTTCATCGAACGACTCCCGGGTTGCCGCGGGGTATATTGCAGGTCAGTTGCGCAATGGGCCGCCACGGTCCAGCATATGCACAATGCGGGCGCGTGTTGCACCGGTTCTGGCAAGCGTCACGAAGGACTGACGTTCGGCCGCGTACAGCTCATCCTCACTAACGCCGTCTCGGGCCTCGGTTTCCCCTCCCGTCACGATGCGGGCGAGCTCGGTGCCGACGGTGACATCGTGGGCCATAAGCCGTCCCGCGTCATGATTTTTCTCGAGGTGTCGGCGCATCTCGTTGAATGGCGTCGCGCCGCACCAGTGGAAAACCGGCGGCGTGGGCGGCGTGTAACTCTCGGACAATTCGTCGATTACCTCGCACGCGGAGGAGAGGAGGCGATCGCGATTCATCACCTGACGATCCAGCGCCTGACGAAAATAGGCAAGCTCCGCCGCCTGCTGCGGCGACGTTCCGGTTTTCCCATAGCCGATGTTCATGAACGTCCGGTGGGCGGCCTGCTCCCAGTCGTCCAGTATCTGATGCCATCGATGCAGCGTATCCTTCACCCCGCCGCCGCCTGGAATGACGCCAACCATACATTCCACCAGGCCGAGTACGATGTTGGTATGTGCCACGAGGACGTCGCAGTGTGCGGTGACCTCGTATCCGCCGCCGACGGTGAGGCCGGAAGGCGCGGCCACGACGGGTACCGGACAATACTTCAGTGCCCTGACCGAGTGCTGGAAATCCTTTAGAAACTCATCTATCCCGTCCCAGTCACTGCGGTCGATCATTTCCCGGAACCTGTTCAGGTTGACGCCCGCGGAAAAATGCGGGCCGTCGTTGTGCACGACAATACCGCGTAACTCCCTGCCCGCACGCGCGGCTGCATCCGCCACGATCTCCATGCAGCCCTCATCCAGCGCGTTGGCCTTGGTGTGAAACTCGACCACACCGATGTCGTTTTCCAGCCGGAACAGGCTGGCCGACTGATTCTCGCTCAGCGCTTGCAATGTGCATCGCGCCTCGTTGAATCTGATGATTCCCGGGGCGCGTCTAAGCGGTCTGTAGTGTCCGTCGACATGCCTCTTTTCCAACCGGGCTTGCTCGACCCGGTAGCAGCTTCGTCCGTCGGCTTCCGTAAGATAAGGTGGTCTGGGGATGCCTTCTTCATCGAGCATACTCGTGAATCCTGTCGTGCCGATCACGTCGATGAGTTCGAACGGTCCGTGGATCCAGTTGTAGCCAAGTTTCATCGCATCATCGATTGGCGCGGGGTTGTCCGCCACCTCGGGTAACAGGCCCGCCGCGTAGGCCAGTACACGGGCGAGAACCCGGCGGCAAAACCGGTGCTGCGGCGTGTCGCCGTCGATCAGCGTATTGACGCCGTTCTCCTCGCCGGCTTCCGCCAGCGCGGGTGCCGTCCCCCGCGTCGCGCACCACCCGCCGGTGGATAAATCCACCGCTTCTCTTTTTCCGTCTCGGGTGCGGTAGAATCCACCCCGGCCCTTGAGCCCCGTGTAACCTTCCTCGATGAGCCTCTCGATCAGCGAGTTAGGTTCGCTTACGCGATGAAACGCGTCGCCTTCGGGGAGTATGCTCTTGAGGCTCTTCACAACATCGACCATCAAATCGAGACCGATCAGGTCGTACAGACCAAATACACCGGTTTTAGGAATACCCATGGGGCGGCCCATCAGCGCATCTGCATCTTCTACGCCGAGTCCGCAGCGGATTGCCTCGTCGATTCCGACCTGAAGTGCGAACACGCCCACGCGGTTGGCCAGAAATCCGGGCGTGTCGCGACAATCGACGATGCCCTTGCCCATATTTTCATCATTGAACCGCCTCAGCACGTCCATAACCTGTTCAGCGGTTTCGTCCCCCTTGACGAGTTCAAGCAGCCGCATGTACCGAACGGGATTGAAAAAATGAGTGATGGCAAAGTGGTTTCGAAAATCCGCCGGCATGCCGTCCACCAGCAGTGACATCGGAATCGTGGATGTGTTCGAAGAAACGATCGCGCCCCGTTTGCGATACTTGTCGATATCGCGGTACAGCTCTTTTTTCAGTTCGAGGCGCTCGACAATGGCTTCGACGATCCAGTCGCACTCGGCGATCGAAGGAAGATCGTCTTCGATGTTGCCCGTGGCGATTTTTTCCAATACATCTCGATGCACGATCAACGGCGGGTTGCTTTTTTTCAAACGCTCGACAGCGCGCTCTGCGATGGCATTGGCATGAACGCCGCTTGCCTTGATATCGAGCAGCAGTACTTCGATTCCTGCGTTGGCCAGCTGCGCGGCAATGCCGGAACCCATGGTGCCGGAGCCTATGACGGCGACCTTGGAAATCATGTGGTTACCCCGCGGATTGATTGCGTCGGGCCCGGTGTGTATCACAATCCAGACATTTTGACCAGAAATCCAACGGGCAGGCGCTTCCCTGCGTCAGTGTGGGGACTCATGTTTGACGAACACGGCGCTGCATATGGGAAAGGTCAGCTTGATGAGCTCGTTCTCCAGGGACAGCGCATAGGCGTTCAGAACGGCATCGGGTGTGATTCGGATCAGATCTTCGTACTTCCGGTTTACCGTTCGATCGAAAGTCAGAGCTGTCCTGAGCTGCGCCTCCAGACGAAATCCGTGCTGCTGAATTGCCTCTATCAGATCGGCGGATCGCAGCATTTCGACGTGACCGTCCGGTTTCAATTTCTGGAACGCGTTGATGAAATCGACGTCGTCGCGGTCTTCGCGGACAGCGTCGGCAAGCACGAATCGACTGCCGGGGCGGAGCACCCTGCGGATCTCCGGCAGCGTGACGTCGGGCCGCGGAAAATGGTGGAATGCGTAGCGGCTTGCCACGCCGTCGAACCGCTCGTCAGGGAACGGCAGCGTGATGCCGTCGCACGGCTGAAACTCGACGTTGGATAGTTGCCGCGATGCGGCGGCGTCTTTGTTCTTCGCTATTGCCTGCTGTGCGACGTCCACACCGGTGACGAATGATTTAGGAGCATGACTGGCAACCGCCATTGCGACGTATCCATTCCCCGTTCCGAGGTCCAGCACGCGGCGCGGCGCGCCGGTACACAGCTTGGACACCATCCAGGCCAACTGCCCGGCATCGGAATGGGTTTTGCCGTAATCCCCGGTATGCAGCTCGGCGTCGAACGAGCGAGCGGCCTGATCGATCAGGCGCCGCGACGCGTCACCGCCCGGCATGCCGCGTTTACGCATACAAATTAGGCCGAGCAGGATTACCGGACCGGTATGCCACGATCCCCGGCAGCGAAATCTTCGCATGTTCGAGATAGCTGGCCATCGCTGCGTCCTCCAGGAAATGCTTTTCAATGATATCCGATTCGGGCGAATTGCGAATGGGATACAATCCGGACAATGCTGCATTTCGATAATCTTGTCCTGCGCCGTGGTGCCAGGGTGCTGTTTTCCGGGGCGAACGTAAAAATCCATCCTGGGCAGAAAGTCGGCGTTACCGGGGTGAACGGCAGCGGCAAGTCCAGCCTGTTTTCGCTTATCCTCGAGGAGCTGCAGCCGGACGCGGGTGAATGCCATGTCCCGGCGGACTGGACCATCGCGCATGTCGAACAGGAGGCCGCGTCGACGGAGCGCTCCGCCATCGACTACGTGCTCGATGGCGATAAACGGCTTCGATCAGTTGAGTCCGAGCTGGTGATCGCGCAGCAACAGGACGATGGAGTAAAAGTGTCTGAACTCCACTCGCGGATGGATGAAATAGGAGGCTACGCCGCGAGAAGCCGTGGGGCGCAGCTCCTGGACGGTCTGGGTTTTGTTCCCAGTCAGATCGAACAACCCGTTTCGACGTTTTCGGGCGGCTGGCGCATGCGCTTGAACCTCGGTCGTGCGCTGATGTGCCAGTCGGACCTTTTGTTGCTCGACGAGCCCACGAATCACCTTGATCTGGATGCCATAGTGTGGCTGGAGCAGTGGCTGCGTTCTTATTCCGGTGCCCTGATGATGGTTTCCCACGATCGAGATTTTCTCGATCGTACCGTGGATCATATCCTGCACATCGAAATGGAAAAGATCAGGCTGTTCAGGGGCAACTATGCGGCCTTCGAAAAGCGTCGTATAGAGCAGTTGTCCCACGAGCGTTCCCGGTTTCTGCGACAGCAGCGGGAGGTCCAACATATTCAGTCATTCATAGATCGTTTCAGGTACAAGGCAACCAAGGCCAGGCAGGCCCAGAGCCGCCTGAAGGCACTGGAGAGAATGACTCTCATCGTACCCGCCCACGTCGATTCAGAGTTTCGATTCTCTATGCGGCCTCCGGAAAAACTGCCTGCAACGCTGGTAAAACTCGACAATTGCTCTGCGGGATACGATGGATCCACCGTGGTGTCAAACGTGAAGCTGCGTCTGGTGCCGGGAGACCGGGTTGGGTTGCTGGGAAGCAACGGGGCGGGGAAGTCGACATTGATCAAATTGCTGGCAGGAGAGCTGAAGCCGCTGATGGGTGAACGCCACACGGACAGGGACGTCAATATCGGATACTTTGCCCAGCGGCAACTCGATCAACTTAGCCCGGAGTTATCTTCCATCCAGCACATGAGGCAGATTGAACCGGCAGCGGGGGAACAGATATTGCGTGACTATCTCGGCGAATTCGGTTTTTCGAATGGACAAGCGCTGGCACCGGTAGCACAGTTTTCCGGAGGTGAGAAATCCCGTCTCGTACTCGCTATGATCGTTTACCGAAAACCTAACCTGCTGCTGCTCGATGAGCCCACAAACCATCTGGATATCGAAATGCGTCAGGCGCTGGCTTATGCACTGCAGGATTTTTCGGGTGCCATGGTGTTGGTATCGCACGACCGACATCTCCTGAGAGTAAGCTGCGACGATCTGCTGCTGGTAGATCGGGGCCGTGTAGAGCGCTACGAGCAGAGCCTGGATGACTACGCGAACTGGCTGGGGCGAAGAAAACAGTTGTTGAAGGGGTCGGACAACAGCGGCCGAACGGGCAAAATGGAGAGTTGCGCGGATCGAAGGCTAACGAGGCGTCGCGGGGCGGAGCTGCGGAAGCGGCTGCAGCCGCTGACCCATTCGATCAGAAAGGCCGAGGCCGATATCGGACGTCTCACCGACGAGAAGCGAAAAATAGAGAGCGAACTGACCGACAACACGCTCTATGTAGAAGACCAGAAGCCGCGACTCAAGGAGCTGCTGCTGAGGAAAGCCGCGATCGACAGGTCACTGGATGAGGCGGAAGCCGAATGGCTGACCGCCAGCGAGAAGGCCGAAAAACTTAGCGATACCTGATTGGCATCAGCCGCTGATGTAATGTTCGAGTTGTTTGATCAGTTCCCTCTGTTCGACGATGATGACTTTGACCAGGTCACCGATAGAGATTATACCGACAACTCGACCTTGATCGACCACCGGAAGGTGGCGAAAATAGCTCTCGGTCATGATGCCCATGCACTCCTCGATGCTCTGATCGGGGGTGGCGTGGATGACGTTTTCGGTCATGATATCAGCCACCGAGGTATCCCCGGACGATCTGCCTTCCAGTACGATCTTGCGCGCATAGTCACGTTCAGAGAAGATCCCCACCAGTTTGTCTCCGTCCATTACCAGCAATGCTCCGACACCCTTGGCCGCCATCATCTTTACGGCGTCCAGGACCAGGTCGGTCGGCTTCACCGACCAGACCTCGTTACCTTTTGTTTTCAGTAGCTGGGCTATTTTGGTCATTATCGTTCTCCCGCAAATGACGAAGTGAATGTCCGCTGGGTCATTATTTTACCACCACGCATGGACAGCTCGCCTGCTCGACTACTTTATGCGATACGCTGCCAAGCAGAAGCGACTTAAGATCTCCAACACCGCGGCTGCCGATTACGATAAGGTCGGCACGCTCTTCTTCCGCGCTCTGAAGAATGGCTTTCGCGGGATCCTCGTCGACTACCCTAAGCTCGATCTCGCCGACACCGGCGATACTATCCTCGGCGCTCTTCAGCAACAGACGTCCGAATTCTTCCAGCGTTTCGTTGGGAAGCACTTCCATGGGTGCCGCGACCCCGGCGACCGTTGCGATAGGGATGGTTTCCACATTTGCAAGATCATCCTTGACCTGCTCCAGGAAACCCTTTTCTGCCGCAATTTCCTGCATGATGGCGACAGACGTTCCGCGCAGGAGAGCGTGGACCAGGACGAGTTTGGCATCGTACTTTTTTGCAATGTCCGATGCAAAGCGCAGCGCATTGTCCGAATGTTCAGTGCCGTCGATCGGAGCGATTATCGTACTTATCATAGGGGCTCCTCAGGTTGCTCATTTCTAGTGGGCAGTTTAACACTCCGGCACTTATTTTTCCCGGTCTGCGACGCAATTCGACCCGCGTCACGGGATATTGCGGCTAACCCGCACGGCCGCCCCGGTGGGGCGTGAAGGTTAAACAAAATACTCAACGTGCGCGCTCAACATGTTGATATTTATTTGTTTGCACAATGTGCCGTCTGTATCATCGCCCGATTCCCCAGGCTCGACAATCGAATGACAACCAACCGATTCAATATCGTTGTGATCAAGGGTGACGGGATCGGCGTGGACGTCACGAACGCCGCATTGGAGGTGCTCGAAGCCGCTTGCCGTCGCAGACGCGGCTTTGCACTGGTGTATTCGGAATTGTCGGGAGGCGCGGCTTACTACCGCGAAACCGGCCGCGAAATGGCACCCGATGCGGAGAAAAAGGCCGAAGCGGCGGACGCGATTCTTCTCGGGGCCATCGGACTACCGAGCGTGCGCCATGCCAACGGAACCGAGGTTTCCCCCCATCTCAGGTTGAGGGAGATATTGCAACTCTACGCCGGCATCAGGCCGGTTAAGGCTTATCCAAACGCCCCGAAAATGCTGGCCGACGACAGAGCGTCAGAAATCGATCTGGTGGTGCTTCGCGAGTCCACGGAGGGGCTGTTTTACTCGGCGGCGATACACAATCGTTCCGTCGTCATCGGCGATGAGGAAGTTCGGGAAACCCTGAAAATATCCCGCGCCACGACGGAGAGACTGCATGATTTCGGCTTCAGACTTGCGCAAAAACGAAAGCAAAGGGGTGGAAAAGGAAAAGTCACCTGTGTGGACAAGGCCAACGTGTTCCAGTCGATGGCGTTTTTCAGAAAGATATTCCACGAGCGCGCTCGGTTCTATCCGGACATAGAAACTTCCTGCAACTATGTCGATGCGCAGGCGCTCGATCTCATCAGGAGGCCCTGGGAATTCGACGTGCTGGTCATGGAAAACATGTTCGGCGACATCATCTCTGATCTGGCGGGGGGCCTGGTCGGGGGAATGGGAATCGCCTGTTGCGCCGAGATTGGAGATGATCACGGCCTGTTTCAACCGGCCCATGGCAGCGCACCGGATATCATCGGGCAGGACAAGGCCAATCCGCTGGCGGCAATATTGAGCGGTGCGATGATGCTCGACTATCTACACGACAGATCGGGAGTCGAGGCGCTGGCCGACGCGGCGTTGTCGATAGAGGCGGCGGTGCAAAGAGGTTTTAGCGAAAAAAGAATTCGACCTGTCGAATACGGCGGGGACCAGGGTACGGTGGCTGTCACGAAAGCCATCGTGGATTTGATCCGCCGGAGTGATGGATAGTATAACGCGGCAATTGTCTACAGGACATAGAGGCATCCACAAGAGGAAAATAGGGCCCTTCGAGGAGTCCGCAATCGGCCTGGGTTGTATGAACGTTTCAATGGGGTACGAATATCTTGGTCGATGCCGTCTCATCGCGCAAACATGTTTCCGATGGCGTCGACCGTGACGGCGCAGTCAATGCCCGATGTCAATCGGCGTCGCGGCGCAGAGGCTGACACATACAGTGCACGCCGCCGCCCGCCCAGGTAAACATGGTCATGTCGGGATCATAGACCTCGAGGCCGATTGCACGCATCTTCTGGTTGAGCTCCTTCGCAGCCAGCGTGGACAGTACTTTATCGTTGCCCAGCGCAACGACATTGCAGCCCAGCGCCATCGTCTCCTCGAATGTGGCCGGCACGATCTCGATGTTTTTCTCCCTTAGCCAACTGACGATGTCCTCCTCCGTGGTCTCCAGGCACACCGCCGCGCAATCCGTTGTCAGCATGCACACCATTAGGTCGATGTGGACATAGAAAGGATCGATAGGGGCGAGCTTGATCTCCCACCCTTCGCCGGTGAACCAGCTTGCCACCTGTTCGGCGGCTATTTTCTCGGAGCGGTGGTCCGTGTAGCCCACCAGGGCTACACCGGGCTTGATCATATTGAAGTCGCCGCCCTCGAAACTGCCCATCGACACCATGTCGTAGATCGGGATTTCGTTTTCCAGGTAAAACCGCAGGGCCGGTGCGTACTCTCCGCGCCGCCGGGGATTTGCCATTTGACATATGACCGCACCGTAGGGGGTCATGAAAGAAGAGTCGCGCGCGTAAACCTGCATCGGTGTTCCCTCGTCAACGGGCAGGAAATGGCAGTTGACTCCGGCATCTTCATAGGCGTTGACCATCTCGGCATGCTGTCGCTCGGTCAGCGCCCGGTCGAATACGCGCCCCTTGCGAAGGGAATCCCGCACCAGGGAGCTGTATTCAGCGTTTTCCTCGCCGAGCCAACGAAAGCCTTCAACGGGTCCCAGAAGTACGTCGCGCAGCGGACCGGCCTCGGATTTCAGATACCAGTTCGTCATCTCCTCCGTCCCGCCTCCGCTCGCTCTGGCTCGCAGCGGATGCTGCCCAAGGGCTGAATCAACGGTTGTGTCCATCATGCGTCTCCAAACAGGTCGAAAAAGAATGTATCAACCAGCCCGCATCATGCACCGCGGTGGCCTGGCTTCTGCATGCCGGCATTCTAGCAAATACCCGGATTACGGGGACCCGGATGTGAGGATCTGCCGCAACCGTTCGCTGAGAATTTTACCGGCGACCGCGTTACCGGCATGGTTCCAGTGGTTGTCCAGAGGTCTGCAGTCCGTGTGCTCAACGGCATCCAGAGATTCGTAGAATGCCGGGAGATACAGTGCGCCGTTGCCGGTAAATATTTCCTCGTACTCGTTGTCGAACTTCGGTCCGATCGAAAAGCCGATGAACGTGGTGTCGGGGTACGTCTTCACCGCCCGTTTTATTAGATTGTCCAGAACAGCAAGGCCGCGGGCGTATAATTTTTCCCGGAAGCCCTCATCCATGCTGCCAATGGAGTCCAGCCACCGGATCAGTCCAAGATCGTACCGCGAATCCAATATCAGCAGTTTTTCGAACAGGTAGGCAATGCTCTCGCTCCAGTCAAACAGCCAGAAACCGGGATTTTGCATACGGATCACACCGTCCTCGGGGTCCAAGTAGGGCCGTGGCCGCTGATTGTTCCGCACGGAACTGTCGTCGAGTTCAAAAACGTTGTTGCTGATGTCGTTTCCGGTGAGCTGCCACACGACGATGTCAGGTTGGATTTCGTCAAACACGTCCTGCAGCGCCATGTATTCCTGGAGGTTGCCGTATCCACCAACAGCCACCGCGTATACCGTATAGTTCTCCGCTTCGAGCTGCTCGAATACGTCGTAATAGGCCATCCCCGTGGATACCTCGTGAGCATGGGTAAATGAGTCCCCAAGGAAGACAATCTTTTTTACTCCGTTAGTGCGGGGGTACTTTACTATGAGGTGATGCGGGGCGGCGGCCATTGCGACAGGCTCTCCGCACCGGTTTCTCAGGTGTTTGGACCGCATCCGTGTGTTGAGCGACCATCCGAGCACGTCGTGGGGCAGGACCAGGTACCGCTCTTCCCGCGAACCTTTGTCGACGTACACCACGAATCGGAACAGCAGTTCGAACGCGAGCAGAAAGAGAATGAAAGTGACCGTACTGACTGCTGCCGTTCGCATTGGATTCAGTGAAGCATTACCATGTCATCGGATGGAAGGTTTCAGGGGCACGGTGCGAGTGAATCGAATGTTACCGGTTTTGAAGGGTCATTTTAATCGATTAGTATCCGCGCTCTATCATTTAATCTCGGAAGCGCCATGAAATCCTTGAACATCATCGGCTGTGGCAGCGTCGGCAGGACGATGGGCCGGTTGTGGGCGGACCACTCGGTTTTCAGCATCGGGGACGTACTCAATCGGTCGCAGCGGAGTGCCACGAGCGCAGTGTCCTTTATGGGTGCGGGCCGGCCCAAAGCGAGTCTCGGACAGATGAAGCGGGCCGACGTATTTCTGATCGGCACGCCCGACGATCGGCTCGCGGATTGTTGCCGAGGGCTGGCCGATTCCGGGTTGCTGGATCCGGACAATATCGTATTTCACTGCAGCGGATCGATCCGGTCTGCGGAACTCGGAGCGGCAAAAGAGCGGGGCGCGTCGATTGCCAGCGTGCACCCGGTGAAGAGCTTTGCAGACCCCGCGCTGTGCGTTGAAACCTTTGCGGGAACATACTGCGGGATAGAAGGGGATCCCGGCGCGGCCGCGGTGCTCTCTCGCAGTTTCGAAGCGGTTGGCGGCCGGATGTTCTCCATCGATCCAGAGCACAAGGAGATCTACCACGCCGCTTCGGTATTTTCCTGTAACTACCTCACCGCATTGTTGGAAATCGGATTTCAGGCGTTTGCACGAGCGGGCATTGCTCGCGAAACCGCGTTTGCCATAGTGGAACCCATCGTTCGAGAGACCATCGACAACGTTCTCGAGCTGGACACGACGGACGCGCTCACCGGTCCCATCGCCCGCGGCGATCATAGGACCGTTGCAAAACAAATCGCGGCACTCAATGCGTGGGAACCGGACTATTGTGAATTGTACAAACGCCTGGGTGACGTCGCCCTGGTTCTTTCGAGGTCACGGGGCACGGCGCCGGAAGAGGCCCTCGCCGCACTTTCCCGCCAGCTCGGCAACTGATCCGTGGCCTTCGATCCGGATTCATTGATTCAGGCATTGCGTCACCATGCGCGCACCGATCTGCCCCCGGTGCATCGCTGGCATCCGGATCGTGTTCAGGATATCGATATGCGCATTGGCCGGGACGGCACCTGGTTCTACCAGGGGTCGTCGATCGACAGACCGGAGATGGTGAGGCTTTTTTCTACCCTGCTCCGCCGGGACGACGATGGCTTCTTTCTGATTACGCCCCATGAAAAGATCCTGGTACAGGTAGATCTTGCCCCGTTCATCGCGGTGAGAATGGAGTCGATTGTCGAGACCACGGGTGCTGCAATCGCTTTTCAGACCAATGTCGGTGATGTGGTTGTCGTCGATTCCGACCACCCGCTGTGGGTGGAGGAAGATGACCGGGGCCCGGTTCCGTTGATCCGGATCCGGGGCCGTCTGGACGCGCTGCTGGGCCGCAGCGTGTTCTACGAAATTGCGGAGTCCGGTACCACTCGAAACGTCGATGGACGCGAGATGCTCGGTGTGGTTAGCCGGGGAAAATTCTGGGTGTTGGGATCGACGAAAGAATAGATCGGATGCGATCGACCCTGGCCTTATTGCTGTGTTTTCTGAGCGCGTGCTGTAGCCCCGCCGGCTCCGCCCAGACAAGACTTTTCGTCAGCGTGCTCCCACTCAAGCATTTCGTCGAGCGCGTCGGTGGAGAACACGTCGATGTGGAGAGCATGGTGCAGCCGGGACACAGCCCGGCAACCTATGAGCCCACCCCGCGGCAGATGGCGGATCTGGCGGAAGCGACCGCATTCGTGCGTATCGGTGCACCGTTCGAAACGGTCTGGATGGAAAGGATCGAGGCGGCCAATCCAGGCCTGATGGTTATCGATGCGCGCAAAGGCATCGAATTGATACCCATGAAAACTAAGGCATTGGACCCCGGCAATACTGCGCATGATGCCGACCACCATTCATACTCGGGACTGGACCCGCACATCTGGCTCGACCCGATGGTGGTGACGCAGATTGCCGCTACGATTCGTGACTATCTGCTAGAGATCGATCCAGCAAACCGCGATTCGTACGAAAGCAATACCGATCGTTTTGTCGCAGATTTGATCGAGCTCGACAGCAACATTCGAGGCCTCACCGAACGTGCCGAAAGCAGGCGGTTTCTGGTGTTCCATCCGGCGTGGGGATACTTTGCCCGCGCCTACGGTTTGGAGCAGTTGGCAGTCGAACATGAAGGCAAAGAGCCCGGGCCCCGCGCACTCGCGCGTTTGATGGAAATGATCCAGCGGGAGGGGATCAGCACGATATTCGTGCAAAAGCAATTCAGCGACCGGATAGCGGCAACCCTGGCGGCGGAGATAGGCGGGCGGGTCGTGGCGCTCGACCCCCTGGCCGAAGACTATTTCGTCAACCTCCTCGAGGCCGCCCGGGCTATTTCCGGTTCGGGCGATCCCTGAAAACCTGCTCGAAGTCCATACTATCCAAGCAGCTTCATCAAGATAATGCCGGCGGCGACGAGAATGGCCGCACGGATGCGGGCGGCGCCGAAAGGTTCACGCAGGAACACGCTGCCAATAATTGCGGCGAAGATCACGCTGGTTTCCCGCAATGAGGATACGACGGCCATCGCGCCCAGGCTCATGGCGAACATGACCAGTCCATAGGCGGTAGATGCGGCAATGCCCCCGGCAATCACGCCGGCCGCATTGCCCTTGATGTAACTGAACCACGCCGATTTTCTAAAAAGGAGCAGCACGCAGATTATCGGTATCCCTTCGAATACGTTCAGCCAGAGAATGTAGCTCAGACTGTTGCCGGCGGTTCTTACACCGAGACCGTCGACCACGGTATACAGGGCAATCAGGATGGAGGTGGTCAGCCCCCAGAAAACAGACTGACGCGACATGCGGCCGAATGTCCCGCCAAACAGAGCAAGGCTGCTCACGCCCATGCTGACCAGTACGACACCGATCCAAATACCGGGTGAGAGCCATTCTCCGGCGGCCAGGGCGGCGCCCACGGCGACCATCACGGGAGCAAGGCCGCGGAACAGCGGGTAGACCTGCGAAAGATCCCCAGCGCGATAAGCCTGGGCGAGGGTGAGATAGTAGGCGTTGTGAATCACGACGGATGCCAGGATCAGGGGCCAGCTTGCACGGTCCGGCGGCGGCACTAGAGATACCAAAGCAAGGCAAATCAACCCGCCGACCAGCTGAAAGGCCGCAACGCTGAACTCCGGCGATCCGCCGGACTTCATCATTGCATTCCACACCGCGTGAAGCAGCGCGGCCGTAAAGACCAGGGTGATAACGACGGGTGTCATCGATCAGGCAGCCAGCAGCCAGTCGAATGGGCCACCGATTTCCGGTCTGAAGTAACAAATCATACGGCCATCCGGATAATCCGTGGACGACGATCGCCAGGGTGCCACGCCATGTAGTGCAAGTCTGTGAACAAGGTAAGCCTCACCCGGTCTCGCCGGTATCTCGATCCGCCGACAGCTCTCGAACACTTGTCGGCGCGCGGCATGATAATCATTGGTTATATCGACTTCGCACCACGAATGCGCCGGGATGCCTTCGAAGGAATCGCGGAACACTTCCTTGATGATCACGTGGGAGCCTTCCCAAACGACGAAGGGGGAGGCCTTGTCGTCTGTTTCGACGAGCGGGATGCCGAGAATGAATGCGTGGTGCTCACGCAGGTGTCTTCGGCGTTCTCCGCCCTCGGCCAGAAGCCCGTCCACGTGTGCCGAATCGCGATCGAGCCGAAAACGGTAAGCTGCGTCCGACTCGGTGTCCATGGGTTGTGGATAGCCCGGATAGCAGACCGAAATCTGCGCGCGGTCCCATTCGAATCGGTTCAGACCCAGCGTGCGAGTAATGAAATCGACCGCCGCGCATTGAAGCCGTGGGCCCTGACCAACCGCGCCGTGGCCATCATTTGGCAGGGCGTGAACACCAACGAACCACGTGCCTCCGCAGCGAAACCAATGCCTATTATCGGTTTCAGCCACGGCACGGCGGGCGGCCGGCAGCGAATGTTGAACCCACGCGGCCAGATCAGGATCCAATGGGAATCGGCACCAGCCATTTTCAATGAAATCCGCCTTGCATTTCGCTTCGAGTTTGCCCATTCCACCGACTTTGCCATCAGGTCGCCAAGGTAAGCAACAATCTTGCAGCCGTGATATCACCACGGACAGCGGCAGATATGAGAAATCGCTTTACGGGGTGAGTCGAGTGGCCGAAAATGAACAACACATACTTTGTCAATTTTAAGGCTGCTATCTTGATATGGGTGTAACAATGGATAACTCGATAAATGTGCTGGGCGAGCCCCTGGAACCTTGCGGTGAAAATCCGCTGACGGGCTTTTTCCGCGACGGCAAATGCAACACCTGCGACGAGGATCTCGGGTCGCACACCGTCTGCATCGAGGCAACCCGTGAATTTCTGGATTTCTCTCAGTCCAGGGGAAATGACCTTTCGACCCCGATGCCGGATTTCGACTTCCCCGGATTGCGGCCGGGCGACACCTGGTGTCTCTGTGCGGCGCGATGGTTGGAAGCCTACAAAAGCGGTCAGGCGCCACGTGTATACGTAACCAAAACCCATCTCAAGGCGCTCGAGGTCGTTCCGCTTGAGTTATTGCGCGAGTACGCCATCGATCTGAATTGAGTGCGCACGAACTGTATGGGTTGACTCGAGTAATCAATGCCCACGGGACGTACACCCCGTTGGGTGTTTCACGCTCAGCGGAAAACGTCCGCCGGGCTGTGTGCGAGGCCTTGTCGGATTTTTTTGTTATCGACGAGCTCCAGGCAACCGCGAGCGGCGTGATTTCGAAGCTGACCGGCGCCCGGGCCGGGGCCGTGGTTCACTGCACTTCGGCCGGCGTATCGCTTGCCGTTGCGGCCACCATGACCGGCCATTCGATCGAAAAGATACGGGCGCTGCCCGACACCGCGGGGATGTCGAACCGCGTGATACTTCCAGCAGGACATGCCGTCGACTATGGCCACCCGATTGTCCAGGACATACGGCTTGCCGGAGCCAGGCCGGTGCTGGCCGGTTTTGAAGATGCGTGTTCTATCGACCAGTTGGAAGAATCGATGTCGGTCGACCGCGCAGCTTGTCTCCTGCTGGTCTCGTCCCGATTGACTCGGGGTGAACCGATTCCGATGCGAGAGGCGGTATCCTCGGCCCACCGCCATGGTCTTCCTGCAATTATCGACGGCGCGGCGCAGGATATGCGTATCGATGAACTGCTGGCAACGGGAGCCGATTTGCTGATTGTCAGCGCACAGAAATATTTGGCCGGCCCAACCGCGGGTCTGGTGCTGGGAGATCCTGAACTGGTCGGTGCTGTTCGTGCGCAGGAAAAAGGTATCGGACGTTCGATGAAAGCCACCAAGGAAGGTATCCTCGGTGCGCTTGCGGCGCTCACGGATAGAAAGGATTTCGACCTTGCCGATTGGCGTAATCGGCAGGAACAGAAAGTATTGGAATTCGTAAGACATGCCGGTCGACTCCCCGGGGTCAGTGCGTCTGTGGATCCGGACAAGGCCGGAATGCCGTTTCCCCGTGCCTGCCTGGCGATAGACCCAACCAGCGCAGGAATGGATGCCGCGTCCTTGGTTGAAAAGCTTCGCGCGGGTGAGCCGTCCATCTGGGTCATGCTGAGTGGGGACACCCAAGGAACACTTGTCCTCGAACTGGTTCCGCTCGAAGCGGAGGAGATTGGGATCATCCTGAGTCGACTTGCAAGCATCCTGGTTCGGTAGCCCGGTCGCCATGGTCCGATCCACTGCATGCGGTGTGGGCCAAGGTCGAATAGCACGCCGTGCAACGTCTCGGGGAGTTTGCTGTCATAGAAACGAGGTGGCGCCAGTATTCGCCGGGCGACTTGGGCGCCGCGAACTGGTATTTTTAGGCTAATTCACTGGCTTGCTGGGCGGTATCGTGATGGATTTACCCCGCGGATTCGCGTTTTCTACAGGGATTGCGGCCCTGGCTGCGGGCCTTGTGCTGGTTCTGACCACCGCGTTGGCGACCGGGCAAACCGAGGCGCGGCGGGCCATCGTGCTGGAGCTGGAGGGGGCGATAGGCCCGGCATCCAGCGATTTCGTCGTGCGCGGCATCGAGGAAGCCGGAACCGCCGGAGCGGCGTTGGTCATCCTGCGGATGAACACCCCTGGCGGATTGGATACCTCGATGCGGGAGATTATCAGCGCGATCCTGGCCAGCGGTGTACCGATAGTCGCTTACGTCTCGCCGCCGGGATCGCGAGCCGCCAGCGCCGGCACGTACATCATGTATGCCAGCCACGCGGCGGCGATGGCTCCTGCAACCAACCTCGGTTCGGCCACGCCGGTGAGCATGACGCCCGGCGGGCTCGGCGAGCAGAAAGAACCGGCCGAAGGTGAAAAATCAACTGAGACCGAGGAACCAGACGGCGAGACGGCAGCAGGCACCGAGTCGGAATCGACCCAGCCGGGCAATGCCCTGCAGCGCAAAGTGATCAACGACGCCGTGGCGTATATCAAAGGACTCGCCCGGCTGCGCGGGCGGAACGAAGAGTGGGCGGTCGAGGCCGTGCGCTCCGCGGTAAACCTGACCGCCGAGGATGCCCTGGAGCAAAACGTCATCGACCTGGTCGCCAGGGACATTCCCGATCTGCTCGAGCAGCTGGATGGCCGCAGCGTAGATCTGCAGAGCGGCGCATTGCAATTGGACACCGGGGATCTCGTTGTCGAAACGGTTGAGCCCGACTGGCGCACAAAATTGCTGGCCGTCATCACCAATCCCAATGTCGCGTACATTCTGATCATACTGGGTGTATACGGTTTGTTTTTCGAGCTGTCCAATCCGGGCGCGATGTTTCCTGGTGTACTGGGAGCGATCTGCCTGCTACTGGCGTTGTACGCATTCCACGTTCTGCCGGTAAACTACGCGGGTCTGGCGCTGATACTGCTCGGCATCGCCTTTATGGTAGGCGAGCTATTCGTGCCGAGTTTCGGGGTGCTGGGCATTGGCGGAGCGGCGGCGTTCATCATCGGCTCCCTGATCCTGATAGAAACGGAGATCGAGGCATTCCAGCTTTCGATCCCCCTGATCGTGACGGTGACCGCTCTCACCGCTGTGTTCGTCTTTGCCCTGATTTCCATCGCCCTGCGCCAGCGCAAAAAGCCCGTCGTCAGCGGCCGGGAGCAGATGCTGGGAAGCGTTGGCGAAGCGCTGGGGGACTTTGAGGGCACCGGAAACGTCCACATTCACGGCGAATTGTGGTCGGCACGAACCGAACGGCCGGTGCGCCGAGGACAACGGGTCAAGGTGCGGGAACTGGATGGTTTAACCCTGATTGTAGAACCTGTGGAGGAGGAATGATGAATTTTCTGGTGAATCCTTTTTTCGTGACCGCGTTCGCGCTGGTTATCATCATCGCGTTCCTGATTATCAACATACTGCGCGAGTACCAGCGTGGGGTCGTGTTTTTTCTCGGTCGGTTCCAGACGGTCAAAGGTCCCGGCCTGGTCATCATCGTGCCCCCCATACAACAGATGGTCCGGGTAGATCTGCGAACGCGGGTACTGGACGTGCCAACCCAGGATGTGATTTCGCGAGACAACGTTTCCGTGAAGGTCAACGCGGTGGTGTATTACCGGGTCGTGGATCCGGAGAAGGCGATAATCCAGGTCGAGCAGTTTCATGAAGCCACCAGCCAGCTGGCGCAGACAACGCTGCGTTCGGTCCTAGGTCAACACGAACTTGACGAAATGCTCGCGGAACGCGAGAAGCTCAACAATGACATCCAGCATATTCTCGACAAGCAGACCGACGCCTGGGGGATCAAGGTGGCCAACGTCGAGATCAAGCACGTGGACCTCGATGAGAGCATGGTGCGGGCGATCGCACGTCAGGCCGAAGCCGAACGGATGCGGCGAGCCAAGGTCATCTCCGCCGAGGGAGAACTTCAGGCTTCATACAAGCTGACCGAAGCGGCGGGTGTGCTGCGCGGCCAACCCGACTCGATTACGCTGCGTTATCTGCAGACTATGATGGACATGTCCCATGAGCGTAATCAGACCATCTTTTTCCCGTTTCCAATCGAGATGCTGAAGGCGGCGCAAAAGTGGGGCAGCGACGACAAGGCAACCGATGAGTAAAACCAACTCGCCACAAGCGCGATCTAATTCTTTACCGCTTGTGCCGAGATAAACGCCTCGATATCGCGCAGAATCCCGGCATCGTCATCGATAAACGACACGAATGGCTTGATCAGGTCGGTGTGATCGAAACCCGGGTATATTTTTAGCGTTACGCTGTTACCAGCCGATTCCAGCTTCTCGGTCATATTCAACGAATTACGCAACCACACCCGTTCGTCACGGTCGCCGTGCGCAAGAAATACCGGCGGCTCGCCGGCATCGACGAAGTTCACCGGCTGAGAGTCCCACCGCGTCTCGGGAGTTGGGAAAATCCGCTTCAGACTGTCCGATTCGAGCGGCAGAAAATCGTAGGGCCCGGCCAAACCGATCACCCCCGCCAGTTCGCTGCGATCACGCCCCACCCGGGCCAGGTATCGAGGATCCACCGCCAGCAGCATGGCGATATGGGCGCCCGCTGAATGACCTGCAAGAAAAAGCGGGCGCGTCACGCCGGCAAGTTCGGTCATGTTTCTCATGACATACGCCGTGGCATCGGCACCGTCATATACGAAATCCGGAAAGGTCACCTCCGGATACAACCTATAGTCCGGCACCACGACATAGTGACCCAGAGTCGCCAGCCTGCGCGCCACGAATTCGTACTCCGAGCGTTCGCCGCTGGCCCAGGCACCGCCGTAGAAAAATACGATGATTGTGCTTTCGGTACCGGGCTTATCGGGCCGGTATAGGTCGAGCCGATGACGTGGATGCGGGCCGTACGCGATGTCACCAACGGAGGAACTGCCGCTTTCTGACGAAAGCGTGTTAACCGTGCCGAGAATCGAGCAGCCCGCAGACGTCAATGCGGTTACGACGAATATGATTAGGGCCCGCACCAGCCGGACTTGATCAGCTTTCCGGAACGTTCAGTGACGTCACGAATTCCTCAACAATATGCAGGAATCCGGCGCCGTACTCTATTAGTTTTTTCTCGCCCACCCCGGTGATGGCCCGCAGGTCGTTTTCGTTTCTCGGGCGTTGTTGCGCCATTTCATGCAGCGTTTTGTCATGAAAAATGATGTAGGGCGGTATGGCACGCTGGTGCGCAAGTTGTGACCGATGCGCACGCAGTTTTTCGAACAGTTGCGAATCGACACCCGAAAGAGCCGCGAAAGAAACTGTTTTGGATTCCTTCGTTTTGAGCGGCTTGCGCTGGCGGCGCATCTGCATGGCGTGTTCTCCCCGCAACAAAGGGCGGGCCTTTTCCGTCAACCGCAACGTTCCGTGTCCAACCATGTCCGAAACAAGATAGCCCTGCGCAACGAGTTGCCTGAAAATGCTCCGCCACTCCGCTGCCGTGTGGCCGGTCCCGATGCCGAAGGTGCTCAGCCCGTCGTGACGGTTCCGTAGAATTCGTTCGTCGGGCTTGCCCGTCAATAAATCGATAATGTAGTTGACGCCAAAGCGCTGACCGGCGCGATAGACGCAGGAAAGCACTTTTTGCGCGGCCTCGGTGCCGTCCCATGTCTCTGGGGGATCGAGACAGTTGTCACAGTTTCCGCAGGGCGCGTCGAGCTGTTCTCCGAAATAGGATAACAGTGCCTGTCGACGGCACGATGTCTGTTCACAGAGGCCCAGCAACGCCTCGAGTTTCGACCAGGTCACGCGTTTGTGCTGTTCGTCGGCATCGGATTCCTGAGACATTTGCCGCAGCAATATTACGTCCTGGAGTCCGTAGGCCATCCAGGCGTTGGCAGGTTGTCCGTCTCGGCCCGCGCGACCGGTCTCCTGATAGTAGGCTTCGATACTTTTAGGCAGGTTGAGATGGGCGACGAATCGAACGTCCGGTTTGTCGATCCCCATGCCGAAAGCAATCGTCGCGACTATGATGACACCATCTTCGTACAGAAAACGCTGCAGGTGCAGGCGCCTGGTTTCGTCGGACAATCCGGCATGGTAGGGCAGGGCGGTCCTGCCTTTCGCGGACAACCAGGCCGCGACAGCCTGCACCTTTTTTCTCGACAAACAATAGATGATACCCGCATCATTGACGTGTTCGAGTTCGATAAATCGCCACAGCCGATCACGCGCATTCTGGCCCTCGTTGATTGTGTAGAGAATGTTGGGTCTGTCGAAGCTGTTGACAAAAACCGCGGCATCGCGCAGATCAAGCTGAGTAACGATCTCTTTGCGTGTACGGGCGTCAGCGGTTGCCGTCAGGGCGATTCGCGGTATACCGGGAAAACGTTGATGTAAAACGGACAGCTGCTGGTACTCGCGGCGAAAATCGTGTCCCCATTGCGACACGCAGTGCGCTTCGTCGATGGCGAACAAAGCGAGTTGTGACCGGCTCAGCAGATTCAGCGTATGCTCCTTGAGCAGGCGCTCCGGCGCGATGTACAAAAGATCAAGATCACCGGCCAACAGCGCGTTTTCTACCTGACGCTGTGCCCTGACATCCATTGAGGAATTGGCAAATGCGGCTCGAATATCGAGCTGACCCAATGCCTCCACCTGATCCTGCATCAGCGCGATGAGCGGCGAGACGACGATACCCACACCGTCGCGGAGCATTGCCGGTATCTGATAACACAGGGATTTGCCGCCGCCGGTGGGCATCAAAACCAGGGCGTCGCGGCCGTTGACCAGGGTTTCCACGATCTCCGCCTGATGATGGCGGAACTCGCGGTAGCCAAACGTGCTCTTCAGAATATCGAGGGCATCCTGCACGCGCACATTCTCTCACATTTTCCCACAACATCGCCCGCGGCAGCCGGGCTGCCCCGGCGGAAGATTCAGTCGAGAAGATCCGCTTCGAGCGGAAATGCGGTAAGCATCTCGTATGCCGTCTTCTGCTTGAAAAAAAAAA
>JAHEIO010000206.1 GCA_024639325.1 Gammaproteobacteria bacterium | reverse complement strand
GCGAAGATCATCGACGATACCGTCATTCAGCAACTGGGCGTTGAGTTGTTGGCGCTGGTGACCGATGAGCAGCGTAAGTCACTTCTGTTGAATTTCGAGGGTGTTCAGTTTCTCTCCAGTGCGGCGCTGGGCAAATTGATCAAGTTGGACAAAACCGTGAAAGGAACTGGCGGTCGGCTCAAGTTAGCTTGCATTCGACCCGAAATCTACGAAGTATTTTCGATTACCAAGTTAGATCAGCAGTTCGATATAAGGGCCAACGAAGCAGAAGCGATTGCCGCATTTTGATCGGTGATACCCATTCCCCTGTAGCTCAGTTGGTAGAGCAGGCGGCTGTTAACCGCCTTGTCGTAGGTTCGAGTCCTACCGGGGGAGCTCGTTTGTCGGCTACGAAACCAGCCGACAACCCAGTTAACGCACCACGCCGAGAGTTCACCCTCTCGGCGTTTCGCGTTTCTTGACTTTCCCGCAGGCGTTTTGACCGATCCGCAGGCCCCCGCGGCGCTCTCGTTTTCGAGAGGGACAAACCGGGGTCCGAAAGCAACCGTGGGGGTTGCTTCCGCACCCTAGAATCTCGACCCGAAACTCTCGGACTCTCGGCTTGGCTGGTGGCCGTGGGTTAACAACGCGGTTGGTTCCGGTGGACGGAAGCAACCGCGTTGTCTTAGGCTTTCGGCGGTCCGAGAATCTTGTCGTTAACGACGTGTCTCACGTTTCAACAACTTTGCAAGGTCGTTCGTCATTCAATCACCTCAAATTCACCCGGCCGCCAGGTCTTGTCAAACCAAGGTTCGAGAGGTCCGTAGAGGCGCAGCAGGACAAACCAACCTTTGCCGGGCGTCGTCTGCACCCAGTTCCTCTCCTTGCCTTTGGGAGGCTTCGGGCCGAAGTAGAGGTCGACGGAACCGTTGCTGTTAACGATCAGGTCGTCGCGCTTGTTATTGCGACTCGGGAACGGTTGGCTGGTTTGCAATTCGCAGCGAGTCTGGGGGTCGTAGACAACTACCGACCAGAAATCCTTTGCAGGAACGTCTGCTGGAATATTCAGCTTGTAGTTTTTGCGCCCATCGAGGTATTCGCCATTCCTGTCGGTGGCGTTGAATGCGTACTGCGAACCTTTGCCGACCATCTTGGCTGCCATTGCCGGTGTGTTGACCGTCGCCGCATAAAAGAACAGCGTGCGCGCGTCTTGGTAGCGGCCGCCCTTGCCGCCGTCCTTCAGCCATTGGTAACTTCCACCGAGAAATACCTTGTACCAACCGCTGTTTTCGTAGAGGTATGCACTCTTATCACGCGGCTTCAGCCAGATAGCTCTTGCAGTCGCATTGCCGATCGCAGCGGCTTCGGTGAGGATTTTCTTCATCCGAGCGTTCGGTTCGAAAGGCTTGCCCTTTTGGATGCCGATGCTTGCCAGCAATCCACGAGTTTCCGGATCGATCATCTCGATCGGTTCCCGCTGAATAACAGCGTTCAGTTCTTCGTAGAACGCAAACGTGTTTGCGTGCACGGTGTTGACGGAGTTTCCCGAGGTGTTTTCAAACACCATGGCAGGTGGATTCTTGGCAACTTTGAGCGGGTAGATCTTGAGGCCATCCTTGAACATTTTCGTCGCGGTGTCCGGCTTGCCATCGACCAGGAAGCCGCGAAGAATCAGCCAGTTCGCGTAGCTCGTTGAACGACCGACGAAGTATCCTTTCGGTACCTCCTCCTTGAAGTCCGGCGGTAGAATCAGGTACTTGCCACCTTTGCCCTTGTCCGGTCCGGGAGCACCCATGTCGATAACGAATCGGAACCACGCATCATTCACTGTACCCGGCCCACAACCCGGTGGAATCTCAACGACCGTCGGGCCATCCGTCTTCAGATCCAGGAATGTCATCGCATAGACGGTGTCGGTATTGGCAGTCAGAAACAGCGAATTCGAATCCATGAGCGTTTCGAAGATGGCCACGCGATTCGACTTTGTGGCCCCGAGTTCAATGTTCCCTCGACGCATCGCTTCCAGCGACGCGGGCGGAACGCAGTTAAGGAAGACTTCCACTCCCCGCAGCAGGTCGAGATTGTCGTAGACTGTTTCGACAGTTTTCTTCGATGGCATGCCATCGAAGAATTCGAGCGTGCCAATCCGGGTTTCCACGCTATCCGGCGTCATGATCTGTGGCGGTATCTTGTTGTTGTATCCTGGCGTCTTTTGAGCAAACGCGCTGTCGGAGGCGACAAGAAGGGCTAAGACGACCGAGGCGATACCGAGGCTCGTATTGATGCGTATCACAGTTCTTCCTTTCTGATGAAGCCTGGTGTTTTTCATTCGTGGTGATTATTGCGTCGACGTTCCGTACGTCAATCGTCGGGCCGCAAAGCCCGTCTGGTCACTTGATCATCTGGATTCCCGGCGGCTCCCACTCACGGGTCAGGATCGCCGGATCTGGTGAATACTCGCGCAGAACGACATAGAAAGTGTCTTTGGGGGCCGGCAACCAGTTTGCCCGCTCCTTCTCGTCTTTAGGTTGCGCAGCGCTGATCGTGATGGTCAATGAGCCGTCGTCGCCATACACCAAGCCCTCGGTACGATCGCCGATGGCCCAGCGGTCAATGGGGTTTTCGATGTAGCGACGAGTCTTCGAATCGTACATCGTTAGTGACCAGAAGGCTTTGACTGGAGGTGGCTTCTTGAACGTCAGCTTGTAACGGTGCTCGCCAGAAAGCTGCACACCGTCGCCATCGAAGTAGCCGACGTGATAAGTGCTGACCTCCTTCTGACTGTAAAGCAGACCCATCATGCACAGGCCGGCATGATTGACCGGTTGATCGCTCATGTCGGCATCCATGATGACTTCAACCCATCCGTTTACTTTCCGGGCAAAGCTCTTTGTGCGCGCAGTGACGATGGCGTGCGCATCTTTAGCCGCCCGCGTAAGACCGTTACGGACGGGAGGGTCGAGCGCGTCCCAGTCAAACTTCTGGTCAGGATGTAGGCCCAACTCACTCATCAGGTTAATCAAGATCGCGTCGCCCGGTTGCGGCGAGTTGCGGCGCAACATCTCATTCAGTGTCGTGAAGAACTTTCGGGCATCCGTCAGATCCGCTTGGCGGAAGACCGGATAATTGGCCGGATCGATTTTCTGGGGTTGGGGCTTTTCGGCTCCGTACTGACTGAGCGGGATGAGCGATGTCTTGTCTTGCAGCGCGTTGGCCTCAGCCAGATCGGCGGGTTTTCCATCGACCGCATATCGGCCCAACAGCCAAACCATCGGGGTTCGAACCTCGACTCGTCGCACGCCCTTCGGCAGAACTCCCTGCCAACCCGGCGGTACCAGCGCGACTTCACCTCCTTTAAACCCCAGCGTGTCCCACGAGATGCTGGCGTTCAAATTGTGGTAGATGTCGCCGAGCGGGAACCAGTAATTCCGGGTGCCTGTGTCGGGGATGCGAAGCACCATCGGCTCGTGACTGAGATCGAGGAACGCACGGTTGTAGATCGTATCGTTGTTAGGCGTCACGACCCAATCGTCCTTTGGTGTGACGAGTTTTCGGGAAAAATTGAACTGATTCAGCGTGACGTTATGTCCTCGCTTGGGATCCAGGGTTCCTTCATAAAACGTTCGGTAGAGATCCATGACAGGATAGCCATAGATATAGGCCTGAACTCCAATCGAATGGGCCAGGTCTTCACGCACCTTGTCGTCATCCTCAGCCGCCCGCGTGGCAGTTCCAAAGGCGACGACACAGCAAAACGACACGATGGTGGCTACTAGTGGTTTCTTCATGGTGTGCTCCTTCTTGCCCGATTCTTCAGCGGAACGGCGGGATTGAGGTTGACCGTGTGTGAACCATATATTTTACGCGGATTTGGCAGCTGCTGAAGGGCCTTGCATGGCTTTTCGTCGGCGATACGCAAACACCACCAGCTTCGCATCTCTTTCCGACAACTCGAATCCGCGTCCGGTAGGTTAACAGCATACGGCCGCGCGATTCACCTTCCCGCAATCGTCGCTCGCGTCCGCGGCCTCGCGTGCAACGGTGTCTTGGGAGCGATCCCCCTCATGTCCAACTGCGCTGATCCTACGCGCCTGTCGCCAGACGAACGCTTCCGCGAGGTGGCGGGCATTCTGGCGGCCGGCATCTCGCGGCTCCGCCAAGGCTCCGCATTGTCGTCCGAA
>JAHEIO010000085.1 GCA_024639325.1 Gammaproteobacteria bacterium | reverse complement strand
GATCGATACGAAGATTTGTATATCGACGCGAGTACGTGCGTGAGCCACTACAGCAGCGGCGGTATCGACTGGGATATGACGATAAGCGGGTTGATGAATTGATGGTGCACGGACTGGACTAGTCTAGTCCGCTGTAATAATCCACCAGTATCTTTGCCACCTCGGGGCGCGAGAACTCGGGCGGGGGGGCAATGCCGTTGCCCAGCATCTCACGGACCTTCGTACCGGACAGCAGTACGAAGTCTTCCTTGGTGTGATCCGGGGCGTCCCGCATCATGACCACCTTGTTGAGTATTTTCGAGTACGCGGTGTGGTCGGCGCGAAAAATTTCGATCTCCAGCGCGCCCGCGGGAACTTCGTCGTCGAAGATCGTCTGGGCGTCGAATGCGCCGTAGTAGTCACCGACACCCGCATGGTCGCGGCCGATAATGAAGTAGTTGGCGCCCATGTTTTGCCGGAACACCGCGTGCAGGACCGCCTCTCGTGGGCCGGCATACAGCATGTCGAATCCATAGCCCGTAATCATCGCGGTATTCGGTTCGAAATAGAGTTCGACCATCTTGCGGATTGCCGCGTCCCGCACCGGTGCCGGAATGTCTCCGGGCTTGAGTTTGCCGAGCAGCATGTGGATGACCACGCCGTCTGCATTAACCGCTTCCATGGCGATCTTGCAGAGTTCCTCGTGGGCGCGGTGCATCGGGTTCCTGGTCTGGAACGCAACCACCCGGTCCCAACCGCGAGACTGAATCTCTTCGCGGATCTGGACTGCCGTCCTGAACGTCTCCGGAAAATCCGTCGCGAAGTAGCTGAAGTTCAATACCTGAAGCGGGCCTGAGAGGATGTATCTGCCCTGTTCCAGGAAAGCCTTTACACCCGGGTGCTCGGTATCGGAGGTGCGATAAATCTTGCTGATCATGGCCTCGAGGTCGCCGTCGCTGACGGTTTCCACGGCATTGACGTCCATGACGGCCAGCACAGGGTTTCCCTCCCGGTTGGGGTCGCGCAGGGCGACACGGTCCGCGCCCTCGATATTATCGATGTCGCTGAGCATATTGAGAATAGGCACCGGGAAGAACACGCCGGTGGTGGTTGTCATGGTTTCGCATACAGCCAGTGCATCGGCGCGATCCATGAATCCGGTGAGCGGATTGAAATATCCGCCCCCCAGCATCACGGCATTCGACGCCGCCGCTGAACTAATGACCGCGGAGGGAAGGCTCTCCGCCTCGTCCAGCAATCTTTCTCGCTCCGCGGCGTCATAGACGTACAGGGGGTTGAGCTTCGTGGAGCCGTGGGGGTTTATCATCTCGATTCTCTGTTGCTGTGTCTGTGATTACCGAAGACACTACCTCATCTTCACCTAAACCAATATCCATATATCTTATGACGGGATAAGCGTCAGCCGGTACGAGATTTTCCCGCCAGTGCGCTGTAATAGAGGACGGGGATCACGATTAGCGTCAGCGCGGTGGAAACGACGATGCCGGATATCAGCGAGACCGCCAGCCCGTTGAATATCGGATCATCGAGAATGAAGAACGCGCCCATCATAGCCGCTATACCGGTTAATATGATCGGTTTGGCGCGCACCGTCCCGGATAGTTTTACCGCCTCTTCCAACGGCATACCTTCGCGCACCTTCTCGTTGATGAAGTCCACCAGCAGGATGGAGTTTCGGACAATGATGCCGGCAAGCGCGATCATCCCGATCATGGATGTCGCGGTAAACTTGGCCCCCATGAGGGCGTGTCCGGGCAGGACGCCGATGATGGTCAGGGGAATCGGCGCCATGATGATCAATGGCGTGAGGTACGATCTGAACTGGCCAACCACCAGAAGATAGATAAGCAATATGCCCACGGCGTAGGCGATGCCCATGTCGCGGAACGTCTCATAGGTCACCTGCCACTCGCCGTCCCACTTGAGGCTGTACGCGTAGGGCGTAGCGGGAATGGCCACCAGGTACTGTTCGGGGCCCTCGCCAGATTCCTCTATTTTCCGGTAGATCTCGAACATGCCGTACAGCGGGCTGTCCGTGCTGCCGGCCATGTCGCCGGTTACGTATACGACGGGTTGAAGATCTTTGTGATAGACCGCGTTGTCGCGCGGTTCGGTCCGTATCTCGACAAACTCACCCAGCGGCACCATGCCGCTGCTGCCGCGGACCTTGAATGCCCGAAGACTCTCGAGACTCGCCTTGTCGGCAACCGAGAGTTCCAGGCGTATGGGCGCGGCGTACTTGAGGTGCGTGTCGCGCAAGAACGACACGTCGTCGCCGCCGGTAAACACCGACACCGCTCTCGTTACCGATTCCTGGCTGATCCCGAACTGCGCGGCACGCTGCCGGTCGACCACGATTTTCAGCCTCCGGGCGGGGTATTCGATGGTGTCGTCGATGTCGACGATGTCCGCGGTCTGAGCGAACAGATCGCGCACCCTGCCCGCCGTAGATTTTTGACCGGCGTGGTCCAGACCGTAGATTTCCGCAACGAGCGGGGCGAAAACAGGCGGGCCGGGCGGCACCTCGACTACCTTTATGGCGGCATCGAAGGAGGCGGCGATCGGCTGCACGCGCTGACGTATATCCAGCGCAATATCGTGGCTCTTTCGCTGCCGCTCCGACTTTGGAGCAAGATTGATCTGGATCTCCCCCAGGTGTGAGTCCGTGCGGAGGTAATATTGCCGAACCAGTCCGTTGAATCCGATCGGGGCGGGCGTGCCCGCATAGCTTTGATAGTTGTCTACCTCGGAAACGAGGGCGATTTCCCTGCCCAATGCGTCGAGGACGCGGTTGGTGTGCTCAACGCTGCTGCCTTCCCGCATATCGACTACGATCTGTATCTCGGATTTGTCATCGAACGGCAGCATTTTAAGGATGACCGCTTCGGTGACCACCAGGGACACGGACACCCCGATTGCCGCCAAAACGACTAACCCCAGTAGAAGCCGCTTGAGGCGTGCCCCGGGGGTATCGAGAAAAGGGCTCAGCAGGGCGTCGAAGAATCCGCTGATCGGACCTCCGTCGGGTGAGTGTTTGTCAGATCCATGGGAAGGCTTCATCAGGCGTAAGCACAGCCAGGGCGTGATGGTCAGTGCCACAAACAGCGATATGATCATGCCGGTACTGGCGTTGATGGGTATGGGGCTCATGTACGGGCCCATCAGCCCGCTCACGAACGCCATGGGCATCAGTGCCGCAACGACCGTAAATGTGGCCAGTATGGTGGGGCCGCCTACCTCGTCGACCGCGGACGGGATCACCTGGTTGAGGGAGCCGCCTCCTGTCCTGCCGCGTCGGTGGATGTTTTCCACGATGACGATGGCATCATCGACCAGGATGCCTATGGAAAATATCAACGCGAACAGCGATACACGGTTGATGGTGAAGCCCCAGACCCAGGAAGCAAACAGAGTGGCGGCCAGGGTAACGAACACGGCCGCGCCAACGATAGCGGCCTCTCGCCAGCCCATGGTGAGCCACACGAGCGCCACTACCGAAAGCGTGGCGAAAACCAGTTTCTGAATGAGTTTTCTGGCCTTGGCGTCCGCCGTCTCTCCATAATTTCGGGTGATTTCCACGTTGACGGTTTGCGGAATCACGACGCCTTGCAACTGATCGAGCCGGTCGATAACGCTGTGGGCTATGTTCACCGCATTGGTGCCGGGTTTCTTGGCTACGGCGATGGTTACCGCCGGGTAACTTTGATGCGTTGTTCCGGATACGACCGTGTGCTGTACGTATTCCTCGGGCTGGTAGGGGCCGTAGTGCACGTCGGCTACATCGTCCAGATAGACCGGCATGCCTTCCTTGAGCCCGACGACGAGTCCGGCGATCTGTTCCGCATCGGTCAGGAAAGCTCCCGCTTTGATCGGGATCGACTGGTTGTCTCGAACGATGCTGCCGGCATCCACGGAAACATTGCTGGCGATCAGGGAACGCCGCAGGTCCTCCACGGCAATGCCGTATCCCGCCATATTCTGTACATCGAGCAGCACGTGAACCGCCTGCTCCGGAGCACCCACGGTGTAGATGTCCCGGGTTCCGGGCACTTTTTTCAGCTCCACCTCCAGGGCGTGGCCGATACGGGCCAGTTCGTATGCCCCCAGCGCCGGGTCGTCCGACCACAGCGTTACATTGACGATGGGAACATCATCGATGCCCTTGGGCTTGACTACGGGTTGGCCAACCCCGAGCGACGGCGGGAACCAGTCGCTATTGGAAAATACCTTGTTGTACAGCCTTACGATCGCTTCCGTCCTTTGTTCGCCCACCTTGAACCTGACCGTTACGATTGACATGCCGGGTCTGGATTGCGAATAGACGTGCTTGATGCCGCTGATCTCCGACAGTATCTGCTCGGCCGGAATGGTAACCAGTTTTTCGACCTCCGCCGCGCTGGCGCCGGGGAAAGGTATGAAAACGTCGGCAAAGGTCACGTTGATCTGAGGCTCTTCTTCCCGGGGCGTCAGCAGTACGGCAAACACACCAAGCAGAACGCCAGCCACCATAAGCAGTGGCGTCAATTCTGAATGCAGAAACGCCGCGGCCAATCGCCCCGCGATGCCGTGCCGCGTCTCGTTCATTGTTTTGAAAGATGCTTCAGATGGGCGATGGCCGCGACCGGGTCCAGCGCGATCTGCTCATTTTCTTGCAGACCTGCCAACACGATCTTATTTTCACCGGCCAGGCTTGCCCCCGGCCGGATTCGGCGCATTTGAACGGAGCCGTCCTCGCTTACTGCGTATACGCCGATGACTTCGCTGCGATACACGATGGCGCGCTCGGGAATTACCAGCACGGTCCGTTCCCCGGAAAAGAATGAGACTTTGACCAGCATCCCGGGTGACAGTTCTTCCACACCGTAAGGTAATGTAAGACGGGCCCGCGTGGTACCCGTGCCGGCGCTGGCATAGGGGAAGATGGCTACGTCGTCGACTACCAGCGAGTCGGGTTCCCGACCCGGCACGTGCACGCGGGCGGAACGATGTTTGCGTACGTGACCAAGCAGGCGTTGCGGAACGTCCACCCTGACACGCAGCAGATCAGGCAGGAATCCCGATATCATCGGCTGGCCGGGCGTTACGGACTCACCGCGCTCTACATGACGCTCAGTGACGACACCACCGAAGGGCGCGCGGATCACCGCGTAACCCGCTTGTTCCTCGGTCTTCGTCAACTGGGCCTCGGCGACGCGCAGGGATGCCTTGCTGACCTCGAGTGACGCTTTGGCCTGTTCCATCGCCTGTTCCGATGCGGCATTCTGGCCGTACAACGATTCAATCCGCTGGTATGCCCGGCTTGCTTCAACCACCCGCGCCCTGGCGTCCACGACCTGTGCCTCCGCTTTGCTGACGTCCGCTTTCTGCTCGGTGCCTCGCAGTCGGATGACCACCGCGTTGGCTGGGACGACGTCGCCGACATCGAACAGGACTTCTGCAATCCTGCCCGGGATCTCGGCGGTCAGGGTCGCTTCGTTGACGGCCTCCACGACTCCATCCAGGCGGTGTTCGATCTCGATCGTATGTCGCAGCACCGTTGTGATCTCCAGCGGGGTTTCGGCGATCGCGGGTGTCGCGCCTGCAACGATAACTGCGGAGAGTAGTATGAAGCGGGTCATTCTGAGCGAAATCATGGATTTGTCGGGCTAGTGGTTTCCGAAATTACGTATTGTTATTAATGATCGTATATTATAATATTAGCATATTATATTACTACCTTTCTGAGTAAATTGCATGCGATCTACTAACCCGGTTCTCCACGCACTCAGCGGCCGCCTGATCTGGGTGGCGTTTGCCGTCGTTTTCTTTTACTCCGGGCTCTTTGCTAGCGAGTGGCTGCTCGAGCCCGAGCAGTTTGCCGGTGGCTGGCGCTGGATCCTGGTCGGCCTTTTCCCGCTGCTGGTGCCCGCGTTTTTTGTCGTCAATCGGCGTTACGGCTGCGCCAGCGGCGCCTGCCGGACCGGCACACGCACGCTCGGCGGAGGCAATGCGCCTGTAAAACAAATGCCCGGTGCGTGAGCTAAGAGGCGCGGCGCAAGTCACCGCGGTCGTGTAAGCGCGGGTCCCGCTGCCGGCGGGCTAAACCACCTTGACCTTGATGAGTTCCTCGCCGTCCGGGTCGGTGACGTGCACGGCGCAGGCGATGCAGGGATCGAAGCTGTGGATGGTGCGCAGGATCTCGATCGGCTGCTTCGGGTCATGCAGCCTGTGGCCGGCGAGAGCGGCCTCGTAGGGCCCGGGTTGGCCCTTGTCATCCCGCGGACCCGCGTTCCACGTGCTGGGCACCACCGCCTGGTAGTTGTCTATTTTGCCGTTCTTGATCACGATCCAGTGCGCCAGACCGCCCCGGGGCGCCTCCATGTAACCCACGCCGCGGGCCTCGCTCGGCCAGGTGGACGGGTCCCACAGTGTGGCATTGAAAGTGCGTGCATCCCCGGCCTTGATATTCATTACCAGATTGTCGTACCAGGTCTGCATTGCGTCGCCAATGACCTTGGTTTCCAGGGTGCGTGCCGCGGTCCTTCCCAGCGTCGAGAACAGCGCCTGCACCGGCACCTGCAGGTGCGAAAGCGTCATGTCCACCAGTTCCTTGGTCTGGGCATGGCCGCGCGCGTACAGCATCAATACCCGCGCCAACGGGCCCACCTCCATGGCGTGTCCTTTCCAGCGGGGGGACTTCAGCCACGAATAATCGTTGTCGACGTCCAGGTGCTCAAAAGGGGGCTGCGGTCCAGTGTAATTGAGTTCGGTTTCCCCATCGTAGGGATGCAGTCCGCTGGCTTTGCCGCCCTGGTACTGATACCAGGAATGAGATATGTATTCCTGAATCTGGTCCGCCGCATTCATGTCGACGTCTAGTACGGTGCCGATGTCCCGATTCATGATGACGCCCGCCGGTATCAGGTAGCTTGACGGGTCGTCCATACCCGTTTCCGGAAAATCCCCATAGGTCATGAAGTTTCCTATGCCCTCACCCTGTCCGCCCCAGTCCTTGTAAAAAGACGCAATGGCGAGGGTGTCGGGTATGTAGACCTGATCGACGAAGGTGCGCATCTTGTCGATGATGTCCTGCACCTGGGCCAGCCGTTTGGCATTGATCGCCGAGTCCGATTCGAGGTCGATGGGCCCGGGTACGCCGCCCACCACGAAGTTGGGGTGGGGATTCTTGCCCCCGAAAATCGTGTGCAGCTTGGCGACGTCGCGCTGCCACTCCAGCGCCTCGAGGTAATGTGCCACAGCCATCAGGTTCGCTTCCGGCGGCAGTTTGTAAGCCGGGTGCCCCCAGTAGGCGTTGGCAAAAATGCCGAGCTGGCCCGATTCCACGAACGACTTCAACCTCTTTTTCATGTCGGAAAAATAGCCCGGCGAGGTTTTTGGATAGCTGCTGATCGATTGCGCCATGGCCGACGTTGCGGCCGGGTCGGCGTCGAGTGCGGAAACCACGTCTACCCAGTCCAGTGCGTGCAGATGATAGAAGTGCATCACGTGATCGTGAACGTACTGTGCCGCAATCATCAGGTTGCGAATCAGCTGCGCGTTGGGCGGTACCTCGTAGCCCAGGGCGTTTTCCACCGCCCGGATCGAAGCGATGCCGTGCACCAGCGTGCACACGCCGCAGATGCGTTGAGCGAATGCCCAAGCATCGCGGGGGTCGCGACCCTTGAGGATGATCTCGATGCCCCGCACCATGGTGCCGGAGGAGTAGGCCTGGGCGATCGAATCCCCGTCCATCTGTGCCTCGATGCGAAGATGACCTTCGATGCGGGTGATGGGATCGACTACGATTCTCTTGTTCATATTGTGAGCCTACGCGCGGGGTTGGGTTGGTCTTAAAGACCAACCCAACCCCGCGTCTGCTAGCAGATTGATGGAATAATCAGGCAAGGTGATCGGCCAGTGTCTCGGTGAGGCCGATGACCTCGATCTGCATGTTATTTTCTTCCAGCCCCTCTTCCATGTTTATGCGGCAATTGGCGCATGCGGTGACCATGGTGCCGGCACCGAGCGCTTCGAGTTGGCTCTTTTTGCGTTTGAACGCCGCGAGTTTCAGAGGTTGGGCACGTTCGTTGGCGCTGACGCCGCCGCCGGCGCCGCAACACCAGTTCATCACACCCGCATCCTCCATTTCGACGAAATCGGACGCGACCAGGCTGAGCAAACTGCGGGGCTCTTCCACCACACCGCCTTTTCTGACGATCTGACAGGGATCGTGAAAAGTCAGCTTTTCATCCACCTTGTCTTCTACTTTCAGTTTTCCCTTCAGGCGAAGCTGATCCAGAAGTTCCAGAATGTGGATGACCTGGAAGGGGTATTTCTTACCTAGGACGTTCGGCCCCTCCCAGCGCAATGCATAGTAAGCGTGTCCGCACTCGGGGCTGATGACGTATTTCACCCCAAGACTTTCGGCACCGTCCACAACGCGCTGGAGCAGTTCCCCTTCCAGGTCGCTGGAGCCGATCTGCATGCCGCTGTTGGTCGCTTCAAACGCTTCGGAGCACAGCGTCCAGCTTACCCCGGCCTTGTCGAATATCTTCGCCAGAGCACCGATGTACTCGGGAAAGTTCATGATCTCCATCGAGGAAAGCAGCGCCATGTAATCGGCGCCGTGTACGTCGACCGGGACCGTAAGCCCCGTTTCCCTCTCCACATTGTGAATCTGCACCTGCAGTGCCGGAAATTTCACACCCATCGGACTGCCGATGGTGACGGCGCGCTGGGTGGCGCCTTTCAGGCCATCAGGCGCATAGCCCGCGGCGACCATGCCCTCGCGGGTCTTGCGGATCATGTAGGAAATGTCATTACCAACCGGACACACCATGGAACAGCGTCCGCACAGCGTGCAGGCGTCGTATATCAAGGGTTCCCATTCCTCGAGCAGATCATCCGTGACCTTTTTGGCGACCCCGAGCATGGACGCCAGTTTCCCAAAAAAGGTGTACTCGCTCTTCCACACCCGGCGCAACGGTTCGACCTTGTTTATCGGCGTGTAGCGCGGGTCCTCCGTTTCCGTAAAGAACAGACAGGCATGGGCACACAGTCCACAGTGCACACAGCTCGACAGGTAGGATGCGATAGGGCCGTCGATCTGCTCCCGGAAGGCGTTGACTGCGCGATCTTCGGAGCTGCTCATGATTGTACCCCCCTGCGGCCAAATGCGGCGCCGTTATACCAGCGTGCTACGAACGAGGTGAAAAAATGCATCAATTTGGTGAACGGGAAAAGGATGAGCAGGATCTCTACACTCAGAATGTGCAGCCCCAACATGGTCTGGTAGGGAAACAGCATGCGGTGGAACGCAAAATAGCCGGTGACGAGCGGTAGCAGTGTAGCCGCCCAAACGACGTAGTCTTCGCCGTTTGAAAGGAACCTCAGCACCGGATTGCGCAAGCGGTTGACCAGGATCGCCAGCATGGCGAAGATGCTGATGATCGCTACGGCGTCGACCAGAGGGGTCGGCAGCCCGGGCCACTGCACACCCAGAACGTCGTGGAACAGCTCGATGTGGGGGACGAAAAAAAGGATGGTAATGAACAGCCCGATGTGAAAGAGGTAGCCCAGTACGATGGTAAACGGCGAGCGCTTGAACGTGCCCGGGTCGGGGATGGATCGGCGGAAGACGGTTACGATACCCGGCATGGTTTCGCCACCGCGCGGTTCGGATAGATCGGCTTTTCTGCCGAGAGCAAATATTTCGATGAGGCGTATCACGACGCCGACCACGAATATCGCAACTGCGATTTGAAACATCGGACCGCGGACCCAGGCCAGAAATTCTACCGATGTCATGTTGACTCCTCCAGGTCGTTTACGGACACCTTGTAGTGCGCCGCCTTCGCCTTTGATTTTCGGCTGCGCGCCACGGCGGCCGCGGCCGCGCCGAGTACCGCGCCGGTGCCGACGCCATAGACGAGAGTCCGGGTGGTATCTTCGGTCGGGATGGACAAGGCTCGATAAAAGCTGCCCATGTCCCAGAAATCAGGTTCCGAGCAGCCCAGGCAGGGATGCCCGGCTTCGATCGGAAAGCTCGTACCCTGGTTCCACTTGGTGGTGGCACAGGCGTTGTACGTCGCGGGGCCCTTGCAACCCAGGCGGTACAAACACCAGCCTTTCCGGGCCCCCTCGTCGTCGAAACTCTCGGCGAACAACCCCTTGTCATAAAAAGGACGGCGGTAGCAGCGGTCGTGAATGGACTGCCCGAAAAACGCGAGCGGCCTGCCCAGGTCATCCAGGTCCGGCAGTTTGTTGAACGTCAGGAAATGCGCCAGTACACCCGTAATCACCGTCGGGATAGGCGGGCAGCCGGACACGTTCACGATCGGCTTGTCGGTGACGATCTCGGACACCGGCATGGCCCCGGTCGGATTGGGTCGGGCGTGGCCGATGCCGCCGAAAGCGGCGCAGGAGCCAACCGCGATTATCGCGGCCGCGCCGGCGGCGACTTCGTTCAGCATGTCCACATTGGTGATACCGGCGATGGTCGAATACACCCCGCCGTCCTTGACCGGGATCGATCCGTCCACCACCAGCAGGTACTTCCCCTGGTTTTCCTGCATGGCCGTCTCCCTGGCGAGCTCCGCGGCTTCACCTGAGGCTGCCTGCAGGGTGTGGTGATAGTCGAGTGAAACCTGCTCCAGGATCAGGCTTTCCACGCTGGGGGAGTGGGAGCGCGTCAGCGATTCGGTGCAGCCGGTGCACTCTTGAAACGACAGCCAGATCACGGATGGACGCCGTGCATTCTCCAGGGCGCGGGCGATGGCAGGCACCATGGCGGGCGACAGCGCCATCAGCGACGCGGTGGAAGCGCAGAATTTGAGAAATCCGCGGCGGCTGATCCCCTGCGCCCGTAATCGGTCGGCGACGGTGATTGCACGGACATTTTGTTCTACAGCGGAACCCATATTCGATTTCTCCTCAAGTCTCGATCGACCCCGGTTCCTCGTCAGGGTCTGCAAGTTGCACCAGTGATCCCAGCCGTCGGCATGCGTCAGCGACATCGTCGTGCTGCGACTTCAGGATGCCGGGGATATTGGCGACTTCTATTGATTTGGCGGTGATTTCTCCGTGCTCGTCGCGGTGCTCGATCCACCAGATACCCGGAAATGCCGTCTCGGTGATACGGCTCTCGCCCAATGCGTGCAGCACCGCTTCCACTTCCCCCTTCCCCAGAAACTCGGCCAACCGCTGCTCGTCGATCGACCCGAAGGGCAGGCTCTTGATATCGACAATCGTCTCTTTACCGCACCGCTTCAGCGTCTCGAGAGCGTGGTATAGTTCAGTGAGGACCGGCCGGTCATTGCCACGGTCTCGACCGACACATATGCCGGGCTGCCGAACTTGCTCGGTATCTCGAGTCATTCTCGTGCGTGGATTGGTAAATTATTGATTCTGGCTCTGCCGAATTATTCGAGATTGATTTATGTCAATAAACTAGGGTGAATCGCCTGATCCATTTGGGATATGAATTCTAGGCTCGCGCCATGTCTCCGCGAGGTGCCTAACCTTTTCCGCAGTGTCCCTCACTGCGCATGACACCGGCGGCGAAAGTTGCTCTCCCCAATTCACATGTTGGGGCTGGATTCCGAATAGAGCCCGCCGATGAGGCAGGCGGTCGACCAACCGTGCGATGTCGAGCAGATCGCTCAAGCTGACCTCATGCACGCTGCGGCCACCCCGTGACAGGAATTCGTCCATCTCGGCGTCGATGAAACACCGGCATTCCCCGGCGGCACCCCCAATATTTGCGGCATCGATGACAATCAGGTTGTCGGCTTCTTCGATATACCGGCTCAAAGTAAAGCTCAGAGTGCCGCCGTCTACGAACTCGATGCAGTCGCCGGCGTGGGAGTCGCGCAGAAGCTCCATGGTGCGCACTCCGGCCCCCTCGTCGCCAAGCAGTGTGTTGCCGATGCCGAGGATCAAGGTTTTTGCCGAATTTGACATATATCAATTCCACATATACAGCGGGGTATATGCTCCAACCAAGATAACCATTGTATACGCCGTCATGTGTCTTGGTATACCGATGCAAATCAAGTCTGTCGAGGGTTTTATCGCTCGCTGTGAAGCAAAGGGCGTGGAGCGTGACGTCAGCCTGTTCATGCTGGCGGAGGGTGAAGCCCGTCCCGGTGACTACGTGGTCGTGCATGTCGGGTACGCTATTCAGATGATCACCGAGCAGGAAGCCCGTTCGGCGTGGGAGTTGTACGACCAGATGCTGAGCGGCGATACATCGCTTCCGAAAGAGGCCAATCCGGGTGCATGAACTCGCGGTATGCCGATCGCTGCTGCGGCAGGTGGAACGAGTCGCAATGCAACACGGTGCGGACGAGGTAGCCAGTATCCACCTCAGCATCGGTCCGCTATCCGGTATAGAAGTACCGTTGCTGGAGCAGGCTTTCAGCATCGCCCGTGCGGGTACCGTGGCGGAGGGAGCGGAGCTCGTTACGAGCCTGAAAGGCGTGCGAGTGCGCTGCGGTCGGTGTGACAAGGAGTCTGCCGTGACCGTCAATCGCCTGGTCTGTCTCCACTGCGGCGATTGGCGAACGCAACTTGTCAGCGGCGACGAGATGGAGCTTACGCGCGTCGAAATCAATATTCCCGAAACCGTAAACTAAAGGAGAGCCGTCATGTGTGATACCTGCGGCTGCAACGTCACGCCGGGCAACGAAAACCTGGTTCAGGCCGGCGGAAAACTGGCGTCGACATCGTCCGGCCGTGACAGCGTTGAAGTGCTGCACGGTCTGCTGCATGAAAACGACCACCAGGCGCAGCACAACAGAGAACATTTCGAACGACATGGCGTCCTTGCAATCAACCTCATGTCGTCGCCGGGCTCGGGCAAGACCCGTTTGCTGGAAGCGACCATAGACGACCTAGGCCGCGACAAACGGATCGCGGTGGTCGAAGGTGACCTGGAGACGGAGCGGGACGCAATGCGAATCCGTGAAAAGGGCGTGCCGGCGATTCAGATCACCACCGGCAGTGCCTGCCACCTCGACGCGCACATGGTGCACGATGCCCTCCATCGACTCGATCTGGACGCCGTGGACATCCTATTCATCGAGAACGTCGGCAATCTGGTTTGTCCGGCCAGTTTCGATCTGGGTCAACAGCTGAATGTCGTATTGTTGTCGGTTACCGAGGGCGACGACAAGCCGGCCAAGTATCCGGTGATGTTCCGCGCGGCGGATGCCGTGGTGATTTCGAAGGTCGATTTGCTGCCATATCTCGGCGACTTCGAGCCGGATCGGGCGAGGAGGCACCTGCGTGAGCTGGCCAACGCGGCATCGCTGTTCGAACTGTCGGCGCAGACGGGTGAGGGTCTCGGTGCCTGGTGCAGCTGGTTGCTGGCACAGATTCCGCAAAGGGATCAGGCGGCTGTTGGTGAAAGAAGCTTTACCGTCACTTCCGCTTAATTCGCACAGTCACCAGGATCCCGATCATGTTGAACGCTCACCGCTGGCTGGAGGAAATCCACCGACTTCCGCTGCGCGATACGGTACGCGTTATGAATGTCTGTGGCGGACACGAGCGCTCGATAACCCTGGCCGGTTTGCGTGGCGCCCTGCCAACACAGGTCGAGCTGATACCGGGCCCCGGTTGCCCGGTGTGTATATGCCCGGAGCGGGACCTCTATCAGGCCATACAGATTGCGCTCAGCGAACCCGTCACGCTGGTGGCGTTCGGGGATATGCTGCGCGTGCCGGTCAACGTCCCGCGCCGGGAAACTCGCACGCTGGAACAGGCAAGGTCGCGGGGCGCGGACGTTCGTCCCATTGCTTCACCGTCCGAGGCGGTGACCATCGCCCGCACGGAGCGTGAACGCGATGTCGTGTTCTTTGCGGCGGGCTTCGAAACCACGATGGCACCGGTTGCCGCCATGATTGAACAGGGGTTGCCGCCCAATCTGTCGGTGTTGATGAGCGGCCGACTGACCTGGCCGGCGGTGGCGATGTTGCTCGACGCCGGGGCGGCGTTCGACGCGCTTGTCGCACCGGGCCACGTAGCCACGATCATGGGTCCTGAACAATGGGATTTCGTGGTGGAACGCCACCACCTGCCGGCAGCGGTGGCCGGCTTCACCCCGGACAGCCTCGTTGCCGCCATTTACTCGGTGTTGCGGCAGAAACTGGAGGGGAAGATTTTCCTCGACAATTGCTATCCGGAGGTCGTACGAGCCGGGGGCAATGCTACTGCCAGAGCAATGCTGGCAAGGAGCTTCAAGATCGTCGATGCGGAATGGCGGGGTGTCGGTGTGATTCCGAAATCGGGATTCGGCCTGCGTCGACAATACAGCCACATCGATGCGCGACTGCGCTTTGCAGACCACGTCGACGAATCGCGAAAGCGCATCGGCGAGATGCCGCAAGGCTGTGAATGCGCCAGCGTCGTGCTGGGCAGGATCTATCCGGACCAGTGCAGGATATTCGGCACCGCCTGCACGCCGCGCAATCCGGTGGGGCCGTGCATGGTTTCCGACGAGGGTGCTTGCCGCATCTGGTGGTCGGCGGGCCGTCGTCCAACCGCGGCTTGACCGGCCGTTACTCGACGGGTTCGGAGTAGCGGTCAAGTCCGCCGATGAGGGAAATCGTTGCACTGAGAATGCGCGTGGCGGGCCAGGTTCAGGGGGTCGGCTTCCGTCCTTTCGTCTATCGTCTGGCGTGTGAGCTGGGGGTCACGGGTTGGGTGCGGAATCGTTCCGGTACGGTGGAAATCCTAGCCCAATCCGACCCGGCCACGCTGAATTGTTTTCGTGAGCACCTGATCCACAGCGCACCCCCCCTCGCATCGCCGGAGTTCGGCGAGGCGGTGCAGATTGAAAGCGTGCCGACCGAACGTTTCGACATCGTCGACAGCGACGGCATGGACGCGTCGAACGTGCACTTACCGGTGGATCAATTCACCTGCGGGGACTGCCTGCTTGAAATGGATGTCCCCGATGATCGCAGGTATCGCTACCCCTTCATCAATTGCACCCAATGCGGGCCGAGATACACCCTGATCGACGAGCTGCCCTATGACCGGCGTAATACCAGTATGTCCGAGTTCGGGATGTGTCGCGAATGCGAGCAAGAGTACCTTGATCCGGCAGACAGGCGTTTTCACGCCGAGCCCATTGCCTGCTCGCGCTGCGGTCCGGCGTTAACCTATGTCGACCAGGCGGTTCGTATCACCGATACCGAGTCCGCATTGCAGGCCGCCGTAGGCCGGCTGCGCCTCGGTTCAATCATCGCGGTGCGAGGCATCGGTGGCTACCATCTTTTATGCGATGCCAGCGACGAACAGGCCGTCGCGCGACTGAGACGACGCAAGCGCCGTCCGCACAAGCCGCTGGCGGTGATGGTTCCCCAGGCGGGAGGCGATCTGCTGGCGGGCGTTCGCGACGTTGCCCAAGCCGGAGCCGAACAGGCCCGGTATCTACTGTCACCGCGCAGACCGATCGTGTTGTGCGGCAAACTGCCGTCGTCCTCACTGGCGCAGAATGTGGCCTCTCGACTCGGTGAAGTCGGCATCTTTCT
>JAHEIO010000205.1 GCA_024639325.1 Gammaproteobacteria bacterium | reverse complement strand
ATCCATGCTCCCGTTCGCACCCAACTTGTCGTGCTGGACCTTCTGGTTCAATCCCATGACGTAGTTGGCGAACATGGGTACGACGACCCCGCCCTCGTTGCTGACGATCTCCTGCAGCTCGAAGTACATCTGGCGGCGGTTGGCGTCGTCCAGTTCGGAGCGGGCCTGGACGAGCAGTTCATTGAAGCGCTCGTGGTTCCAGCGGGTGTCGTTCCACGGTACGCCGGCAGCATAGGCGGTGGAGAACATCCAGTCTTCCGTGGGTCGTCCGCCCCAGTAGACCGCGCACCAGGGCTTTTTCAGCCATACGTTCGACCAGTATCCATCGTTGGGTTCGCGCACCACGTTGATTTCGATACCCGCCTTGGCGGCGTGCTCCTTATACAGAACCGCGGCGTCGACCGCGCCTGCGAAGGCCGCATCGGCGGCGCTCAGATCGACCTTGAGGCTGGACAGGCCCGCCTTCTCGAGATGGAACCTGGCTTTGTCGGGGTCGTACTGGCGCTGCGGCAGATCGCCGGCATGGTAGCGGTTGGACAGGCCGATCGGGTGATCATTGCCGACCACGCCGTGGCCGCGCAGAATTGTCTGCACCAGTGCCTCCCGGTCGACGCCGTATTTGAGCGCGAGCCGCACGTCGTTGTTATCGAACGGCGCTGTATCGGTGTGCATCGCAAACGTATAGTGCTGCGTACCGCTGACCTCCTCGATCCGCACGTTCTTATTGCGCTTCAGCAGGTGCGCCGTTTTGAGGTCGACCCGGTCCATGGCGTCGATCTCGCCCGTGGTCAGGGCGTTGGTGCGCGCTGCGACGTCGATGATGACGAGCAATTCGGCCTCATCGAAGTGCGCGCGGTCGGACTTCCAGTAGTTGCCGAAGCGTTTCACGGCGGTGCGCACGCCGGGCTCGAAGCTTTCGATCGTATATCCGCCGCTGCCGACGCCGGATCGGGCATCGATCTTGCCGTCCTTGGCCGGCAGGATGGCGATATGATAGTCGCTAACGATGATCGGGAAGTCGGCGTTGCCCGACTCGAGCGTGAACACGACCTTGTTCTTGCCGTCGGCCTTGACGTCCGCAACCGCATCGAGGATCGCCTTCGCCGCTGATTTCGAATCCTCCCTCATGTGGTGCTGGAACGAGGCAACCACGTCGTCGGCGTCCAGCGTCTTGCCGTTGTGAAATTCGACGCCCTGGCGCAGACTGAACGTCCACTGGGTGGCGTCGGGCGTTACGTCCCAGGATTCGGCCAGTTCGGGCACCAGCTGACCGTCATTCGCCACCTCAGTCAGCTTGTTGTAGAGCGAGCCGCCGACGACCTGCATGTACAGGTTTTCGAAGGTTCCGGGACCGAGGGAGTCGGTGGTCGACCCATGCCCGATTCCGAGCCGGAGCTTGCCGCCCTTTTTTGAGATCGCGGCGGTCGCGGATCGCGACCACAGCAGCGACGCCGTGCCTGCACCGATTCCGAGCGCCGCGGCGCCGGCAGTAAACTGACGACGTGTAAAACCCTTACGCTGAAGTAGCTCGTTGAGCTTTCGGGATGACATTCTCTGCCTCATTACCGAACAATTTCTTGAGTTGTTGCCCTGAATTCTATGGGCCCAGGTCTGCAGAGATTAGACCACTGCGCAATTACATGGCAATATTTGGCCGTTCAAGGGGTAGCCTGGGACGCCGGTTCTGCGAGGCCAGCGAAAGCCGGTGTCGATTGGAGAATCCGTTCGGATTGCGCGGGAGTTCGGAGAGATCACCATACTCGCTGCGGCCACCGGATCGATGGTTGTCCCTGGGCTGACTCCAATCGCCTCCAGTCTGCGACAAACCAGCGGATTCCTCCTCGGGCGAAGCTTCCACGCAAATCGAACGGCTTGGGAATGCAAAATCCCCACCCGATTCTGTGACGATCGATTTGATGGCGAGGGCCAACTCCTCTTTTGCCTATTTTTGAAGGTCTGAAAGTGGCCGAAAGGGAGTATCCAGAAAAGGCGGATTAAATATAATTCAGTGATGAAGAATCATAATCCATTGCTACAGCCCACTATTGTTTGGTTGAGATCGATTATACGAACAACTTTATTCGCGATAGCGCTAATGTGGCCATCGGGCACTTGGTATTGGTGGGAGGCATGGATAATCGTGGCGTTATGGTCAGTATTTGGAGTAGTGATGACTCATTATTTATTGCATCATGATCTTGCCTTACTTGACGAACGATTAAAGATTATACCGATTCATAAGGAGCAGAAGACCTGGGACAAGGTGCTTATGTTTTTGTTTTTTGTTGCAGGTATAACACTTTATATTATTCCTGGTTTTGATGTGGTGCGTTATGGCTGGAGTGAATCATTGCCATTATGGATGAAGATAAGTGCGATTCTAATTCATATTCCATGCTTTATTTTTCTTGGCTGGATCATGCGCGAAAACACCTACCTTTCTCAGGTTGTAAAAATTGACGAGGAGCGCGGCCATCAAGTCATAACAACTGGGCCTTACGCGTTGGTAAGGCACCCTATGTATACTGTTGTTATAATATTATTGTTTGCAGTGCCTGTTGCACTTGGGTCACGGTATGCATTGTTAGTTTCTGTGTTTCTAACATCACTGCTCATTCTGCGAACGTACCTTGAAGATCGCACGTTGCGTATAGAATTGGATGGCTATCCAGAGTATGCAAAGCAAACTCGTTATCTATTAGTACCAGGAATTTGGTAATAGATCAGCCCGATAAAAAAATATCATTCTAAAACAATTTTAGTTGATAATTTTATACTGGGTAATGGATGACCGCATGTGGCGTGCGCCGTGCTAAGGCGGCGTTTCCCAGTGGGTGAGAGGCCCACCCGGCGATATCGCTCCAGCCGGAAGCAATCGGAGCAGTTATGGAGGTAACGAAATAGCTGAAGCCTTTGATGTAACGGTTCACTTTAGGTGGACCAGCGAGTGTGCAGGCCGTAACGTGAGTGAACACTGAGCAAGCCTCGAAAAGGTCGTTGCGCAGGCCGACCCGACCGCCATTTCGGGGAAGGCTGATAGGGCTGGGGTAAAGAGCAAAGCAGTGCACCCAGTTGCTGCGCCGGGGTAGTGGTGACAGCATGTACACCAGGGAGACGCACGCAACACGGGAAGCCCTGTAGCGTGGTTTGGGATAACCAACCGGACGCCCGTGAGGGACAGGCCGGGCGCTTTAGGGTGGCGGAGAGGCCCGTACTACTGAAGAAGCCGGGTAATGCTGGTGGAGGGAAGGGGCCTTGGTTCAAGACGAACGCAATAAGTAGGAAAGGACAGGAGATTGGGTAACCTATCAACTCCGAGTAGTGTTCGAAGACTGCAGAGGGCGTTACACGCGAAAGCGAAGGCAGAGCCTGGCTTTCGCTTCTATGCTCTGTACGACAAGATATACCGGGAAGATATTCTGGCCCATGCCTATGCCCAGTGCCGCTCGAATCGTGGCGCAGCGGGTGTGGATCGTCAGGAGTTTGCGGACGTCGAGGCGTACGGACGGGAGCGGTGGTTGGGTGAACTGGCGCTTGCGCTCAGGAAGGAGACGTATCGACCGGACCCGATCAGACGAGTGTATATTCTGAAGGCCAACGGTAAGCCCAGGCCGCTGGGTATCTCGACCCTTCGGGATCGGGTGTGCATGACAGCAGCGATGCGGGTACTGGCTCCGATCTTTGAAGCCGATCTTCCACCGGAGCAGTATGCCTATCGTCCAGGGCGTAACGCCCAACAGGCGGTGGTGGAGGTGGAAGAGACGCTGTTTCGCAGCCACCCGGACGTCGTAGACGCCGACCTGTCGGACTATTACGGGAGCATTCCGCATGCTGAATTGCTGAAATCGGTAGCGCGCCGTGTTGTTGATCGACGCGTATTGCACCTGATCAAGCAATGGCTGGAATGTCCTGTAGAAGAGACCGATAAGCGAGGCCGAAAGCGACGGACCACGGAGGCGAAGGACAGTCGGTGCGGCATTTCCCAGGGCTCTCCCATGTCACCGCTGCTGGCGAATTTGTACATGCGCCGGTTTGTGTTGGCCTGGAAGAAGTTCGGGCTGGAGCGAAGCCTTGGCAGCCGGATCGTGAATTATGCGGATGATCTGGTGATCCTGTGCAAGCGAGGCAGGGCCGACGAGGCCCTGCTGAGAATGCGTGAGATCATGGGAAAACTGAA
>JAHEIO010000204.1 GCA_024639325.1 Gammaproteobacteria bacterium | reverse complement strand
ACGAGATTCTATAGCCGCCTGGTGAGAAATGCGGGCTAGATTCTGAGCAGGAAGCGGCCGTCGGACGGACGGTACTCATTGAGGCGATTCATCAAATCAAGAATGGTCAGCAGGAACGTGTTCGCGGATATGCGACCCAGCCCCCCCTGCATGCAGGTGGTCTCTCCATAGGACTGACAGGTGTCCACGCGCCCGTTGGAGGCGTAGATTATTCCCGGCACCGGATCTCCGCAGTGACGTCCGAGTATAGAGTCGGTGGAATGGTCGGCGGCGACACCGATTACCCTATTCGGCCCCGCCAGCGGGGCGATTGCGGCATCGATCTTCTCGAGCATGCTGATTTTGCCTTGGGGATCCTTGTCGTGACTGCAGGTATCCGTTCCCTTGACATGCAGGTAGACGAGGTCGTTGCTTTCGAGCGCGGTTAGCACGGCATGCACTTTGGCCTTCAGATTGGTATCGGGCAGCGATGTGAAACCGGGGTCGCTGATTGGCGTATATTTGAACAACTTGGCCAAACCCAGCACCGTGCGTTCACCGGCCACGACCGCCACTTTCATTTTGAGATGATTCAGCAGGGTGTGCATCTCCCGGTACATGCCGGCCCCCCGGGTGATGATCCCCGTCGCCGGCAATTCGTTGCTGCGCAGACGCTTCTGATTGACCGGATGCTCGCGGAGGATTTCGAAGGACCTGCAGACGAAATCATTGACAGCCCTCGCCGTGTTCGAGGCCGCGGCGTCGTCCTCATCGATGGCGGCACTGCTCAGCACGTACCGCGGGCTGCCCAGTTCTCCCGGATCCGTGTCGCTTATCGATTGAGACAGGTGCGGGCCAGAAAGACAGACCACGCCCCGGTGCTGTGTGGCGGGAAAAACATTTGCGACGATTTCGTTGCCGAGATCCATGCTGTTCAGTGCAGCGGCAAGCTCATCCGTGCCCCGCTTGATCCGCCCTGCACGCCGGTCCAATACATTGAGTCGTTCCTTGTCGGCCTCCAGTGTGGCGAAGTTGCATCGCATGACGACGTCACCGGGCTGCACCGGCAAACCGACGCCGCTGGCCTCTATCGGTCCCCGGGCCAGCTTGTAGGCGTCTCTTGGCGCCATACCCATGTACAAACTGGAACCCGTATGCGTACCCACGGGCATTCCCGGCACGAACGTATCGACCTGGCCGCACTGGCCGTGCATCACCAGCCGGTCCAGATTTGGGGTACGCGCGGCTTCGAGGGGAGTTTGCCCGTCCAGCGACTGATTAGGGCGGTCGCCGAGGCCATCGAGAATGATGATCACACCTTTGGGTTTTGACTTCATTCCCGGGTTGCTCGAGTATCCAGCGGGGATCAGGCCCGTTTGGATTTAAACCAGGTGCCGGGAATCCTGATGTTCCATCTTTCAGGCTTTTCCCTTGCCTTTGGCTTCTTTTCGACGGGCTTCGAAGACTTGCTGATCCGCTGCGGATCGGCAAACACCTCTCTGGGCTCCCGAGTGAACTCATCCTCCAACTGGTCGACTATGGTTATCATCACATCTCGGATCGCTGTTTCTTTTTCCTCATTGGATATGATCGCCACTTCGTGGGCATCGGCCTCGGCGAGCAGTTCGTCCTGAAGTTTCCATATCGAATCGAAATGCTGCATATAGCGCTCCGCGCGACGCTGGACAGCCAACTTGCCGCGGCCCTGTATCCGCTGCCGCAATTGATTTTTCTTCAGAACGGCCAACAATATAGGGACGACGACCGCATTCGGGTCCTGCGGAACGGAATGAATCAAAGAAGGCCGGACGTGCACACCCTCCAGAACGAGTGACGCCTGTTCCCTGAATGCCCGCTGCAGCACCGCTTCACATGCGACCTGCACCAGATCCGCCTGCCGGCGATAACCGATCTTCAATTGCGTATCTTCGTCAACCACATCCTCCATCTGGTTGGAAAGCGCCTGCCAGGCGTTGAACGACGATGTGTGAAGTGCAGGCACCAGGCGTTCCGGGATCATCATTCGCATCACTTCCCGCAGCATATCCGTGGACTGCGTCCGGACGATGCCGAGACGGCTGGTTACTTCCGTGGCGATTGTGCTCTTTCCGCAACCCGCCGTACCCCCGAGGAGCAGGATCAGAGGACGTCCGCTATTGGTGAACTCGGCCCATACCAGGTAGCGATGCGATTCTCTTTTGCCGACTTTCTTCTTCAGACAGCCGTAGGTGAGACCAGCGAGATGGTGAGACTGTATTTCCGCTGTGCGCTGCTTCAACAGGTGTTCGAATACCTGCCTGGTGATCTCGAACGCGGCTTCGCTCGATAAACCCGTGCATTCCAACCTCTGCTGATGGCGGCTGCGGGAGAATGGCGTGAGGATACCGCTCGCATCGCGCACCAGGATCGGCGCCGGCGCGCGGACCCTCGCTTCATAGTTTTGCGCTACCGACGGTTCATCCAGGCGCCGCAGCTGCCGGATCACTTCGGCGCGCAACGTTCTCGTTGCGATTTCCTCGGTATCCCCCAATGCGTCGCGCACCGAAGAGGCGAGTTCGTACGCTTTATCGAATTGCAGACCCGCGTTCTGCAGCGAGTGCGTCAGTATGCCGCGGAGAAACGGTATGCGCGTTCTCTCGTCGTCATCAATGACCATTACCTTGGCCATTGACTACCCTCCTTTATCGTGACCATCAATCAACCCCCCCAGGTTGTGTAAATGATGCCCAGTATAAGAGTATTGGTTTACCGAAACCAGACACCGGTCAAGGATACCGCGTGCAAAACCGGCTGATTCACGATGAGGTATCCCGAGACGAAGAGGACGGGCGGGAAAGGATGAATATTGCCGTGATAGATATGATCGTGCCGTGCACCGATACCGCAATCCAACTTCCCGACAGGTAATAAACGGCGGGCACACTGAAGAGCATGGCGATGCACGCGATGGCTTTTACCCGTGCGCTGACCGCACCATACTCGAACCAGTCCCGCAGGGTGGGCCCATATCGGGGGTGGTGATATAGCCAGTCGCGCATTCTGGGGGAACTCTTGCTGAACGCCCACAACGCAACCAGCAGGAACGGCGTCGTTGGCATAACCGGAAGGAAGGCGCCGACGATGCCAAGGACGGTACAGAGGCCGCCAACCACCAGATAGATCAAACGTGCTGAATGCTGCAGCATACCTATCGCCCTGAATGACTGTCTGTCTAGGGGGTACGCAGGGTATACGACAAATTACCTATCCCAAAATGCCGCGGTTTCGGTTCGGGGCTGCCGGCCGGCACGCGTTCCCGGCAAAATTGCCAGGAATGACGGGTCTTTACGCCATCGACGAGATAAGCGCACTGTCTGAAGCGGTGTTTATCCGGGCATTCGGCGGGATTTACGAGCATTCGCCCTGGGTAGCCGAGGCGGCGTACGCGCGCCGGCCGCTCGAAAGCCTCGACGCGTTGGAATCTGCCATGCGATCGGTTGTGGCAAACGCGGCCGCGCGGAAACGGGTCGGTTTCCTGTCCGCGCATCCGGAATTTTCCGGAACAGAGGCAAAACGGGGCACGCTCACCACACATTCCAGGCGGGAGCAGTCGCGCCTCGATCTGGATGCGCTCACTGGCGACGAATTGCAGCGCATGCTCGATATCAATCGGCGATTTATGGAGAAATTCGGATTCCCCGGCATTGTCGCGGTGCGTCTGCACGATTCAATCGACGGCGTATTTTCCGAGCTGGACCGCCGCATCGAAAATGACGACGTCGACGAGGTAAGAGAGGCACTCGAACAAGTCCATCAAATTGCTCGATTCCGCTTGCATGACCTGATCAACGAGGACTTCTCGGCACCCGCATGAGATTCTGGCGTCAACTGCATGACATCCTTCGCCAGCCGGGTTCGAAGGCGGTCATGGTTACGGTCTTCGAGGTTGTGGGTTCGAGCCCTTGCGCGCCGGGCACCCGCATGATTGCGACTTCGGACGGGGAAATATTCGGGACCATAGGCGGCGGCATGCTGGAATGGGAATCGCAGCGCGAAGCGCGGGAATTTCTGCAGGGTGCACCCGCCAAGCGCCGCTGGAAGGTCAGGAAACTGCTGGGGCCCGACCTGGGCCAGTGCTGTGGCGGTGGCGTGACCCTGCTTTTCGAATGCTTTTTCCATGCGGATCTCAAGGAGGTGAGGCAATTGGCCGCGGCGGAGGA
>JAHEIO010000084.1 GCA_024639325.1 Gammaproteobacteria bacterium | reverse complement strand
CGGCTCCCTCGGTCATGGCCGTCAAGACCAATTTTAGTGATCAGCACTCTGGGTGGCGATTGCATCGAAACAGTATACTTTACAATCTCCGTCCGATGTCCACGCCGCACACAAACTGGACAACGAGGCACAACCTAGGAAACCGGATGAATTGCTGGATCGTTTTATGTCGGTTCTGGAAGTAGATATTCTGCCTTTGACCCGACAGGGGATCAGCCGGGAAAACAAGATCTTCGGGGCTGCCGCTGTTAGAAAATCGAACCTGGAACTGGTCATTGCAGGAACGAACGAGGAGGTCATCAATTCTCTGTTCCACGGCGAGGTCTGGTGTTTGAACGGATTCGACAATTTTTACTATTTCTTCGGCTATGAAGATTCGCGGGACGAGTTCGCCATACCGCAAGATCTGATAATTTTGGGCGAGGTGTTCGGGTGCACAGACGGTAATTATGCTGAGGGCAATGCCTACTGGTCCGGCCATCATATTACGGACATGATCGAAGCAGCCGGAGATCCGGTGCGCTCGCGTTTGCGTAAACGCGCGGCTGCGCTGAAAAGTGCATACGCCGGGCTATCCGACTGCCACCAGCGGCTCAAACACGTTCAACCGATACCGTTCAAATAAAAACATGCGCATCGGCACGGGTCGGCGAATGATAGCGGTGGCGGGGTTTCAGCACGAAACCAATACGTTCGCGCCGATGAACGCGCCCTACGAAGAGTTCGTCAAGGCGGATGCCTGGCCGGGGCTGACCATCGGCGAGGATCTGTTCGACGCAATGGCCGGAAAGAACCTGCCTCTGGCGGGTTTCCTGGAAGTCGCACAACAGTCCGGGTGCGGCATCGAACCGTTGTTATGGTGTTCTGCCGAGCCCAGTTCCTACGTCACCCCGGACGCCTTCGAACGGATCGCCGGCATGATCTGCGATGGATTGTCAAAGGCCGGTCCCCTGGATGCCGTCTATCTGGACCTGCACGGCGCCATGGTGACCGAGACCTGCGAGGATGGCGAAGGCGAGCTGCTCGCTCGCGTCCGAGAAGTCGTGGGGGCCGACACACCCGTGGTAGCCAGCCTGGACCTCCACGCCAATCTGACCCATCGCATGGTCGACCTCGCCGACGGGCTTACCGTCTACCGGACTTACCCGCACGTGGATATGGCCGCGACCGGGCGGAGGGCTTTCGAACTGCTGCAGCGATGCCTGAGCGGGTCCGGGAGGTTCAAGGCATACCAAAAGATTCCTTTTCTGCTGCCACTGACCGCGCAGTGCACGAATTTCGAGCCATGCCGTTCTATCTATAGAAAACTGGGCGGGTTGGAAAACGAAGCCGTGTGGACCGTGGATTTCGCCGCCGGATTTCCGCCCGCTGACATCCGTGAATGCGGCCCGGCGGTGTACGCCTGCGGTAGTGATCGGGATGCGGCAGAGCTTGCCGTGCAATCGCTTTACCGGAGAGTCGTCTCTGCCGAACCGGAATTCGACTTTGCGCTGATGACGCCGGACGAAGCGGTTCGCATGGCGATGGACTCGGCGTACGATGGCCCCGTTGTTCTGGCCGATGTCCAGGATAACCCCGGCGCCGGAGGCAGTTCGGATACCGTCGGCTTGCTGCAAGCGTTGGTACGAAACCGAGCTCGCGGTGCGGTGCTGGCCATACTGGATGACGAGGCCGCGGCGCACACCGCTTTGCGCCACGACCGGGGCAGCGTTGTGGACATCGAGCTGGGCGGCAAGTCCGGGCAGGCGGGACAAACCCCGTTCAAGGGAAGTTTTGTAGTCGAACACGCTACCGAGGATAAGTTCGTGTGTTCCGGTGCAATGTACCAGGGCATGGTTGCGGACATCGGCCCGCTGGCACTGCTCAGGGTTAACGACAGCAGCTGTGACGTGCACGTCATCGTCGGCAGCGAACGAATGCAGTGCCTGGATCTCGCCGTGTTCGACCATATGGGAATAGACGCTGCAAGTCAGAAAATACTGGCGATCAAGAGTACGGTCCATTTTCGCGCGGAGTTCGACAGAATCTCCGCTGACACGCTGCTGGTGGAAGCGCCCGGCGCGAATCCGTGCCGCCTACTCGATCTTCCGTACGAAAACCTGCGGTCCGGGATTCGGCTGGAGCCGATGGGACCGGTGTTTTCTAGAGAACGTTACCGGGCTTGACCTTGCCTCCCTCCTGGAACCGGGAGTACCGGAATGCCTGCAGGTCATGACCGGGCTGCTCTTCCAGGGCGAGTCGGGATGCGAGCAGACCCGAGATCGGGCCCAGCCCGAATCCATGACCGCTGAAGCCGGTCGCCAGCACGAGTCCGGCGGGTCGTTCGACGCGGTCGATGATGGGCAGCATATCCGGCGTGGCATCGATGTACCCCGCCCACGTGCGTTCGAAATCGAGGTGATCGTACTGCGGGAAGCTGGATTTGAAATTGGCCAGCGCGTCTCGTAAATTGCGCCGCACCGGTCGGGGATTCAGAACCCGATGCCTGGAAAAGGTATCGAGGTCGCCGCTCACGTCGTGAAACAGGTTGTGGTCCAGGGTGACACCAATTGCTTTACGATATTTTTTATAGCAGCCCGCGAAATCACCGAAGAAGCGAAAACTGTCCAGCGTCAGGTCGTGTTTGTATCGACCGCCATAGGCAATATTGAAGCCGCCATCCAGCCCCTGTCTGAAGGCGACCCCCGGCATCCACACACCGCAGCCGGTGAGAGGTTCGCCGTTGCCGGTGTAGCCGACCGATGCCCTCAGCCATAGCTGCGGGATACGCAGGCCCAGGGAGCGTGTCAGGCGGCTGGACCAGGCACCGGCTGCGCACACCGCAGCCTCGCATCGTACGAAGCCCTGCTCGGTGGCTACCCCCGAGATCCTGCCAGCGCTAGTTTCGATGGCATTTACCGCGCAATTCGAGACGACGTCTGCGCTAAGCCTGCCCGCCGCGTGAGCAAACGCCGGTGCAACGCGCGCCGGATTGGCCTGACCGTCGCTGCGGGTAAAAAGTGCGCCCAGTACGGGCGTCACCAGCCCGGGCAGCAGCCTTCGCGTGTCGTTCGCCTCGAGTAGCTGTGTGTCGAGCCCGTGATTCTTCGCTATCTCCATCCACGCCTGATAGGGTCCGACCTGTGACTCTTCCGTCATGACCCTCAGATTTCCGTCTTGCCTCCAGCCAAGATGCACTCCAAGCTCCTGTTCGAGTCCCTGCCACAGGGCGTTGCATTCCATCATCAACGGGAGTTCGGCGGGGTCTCTACCCTGTTGGCGCACGAAGCCCCAGTTGCGGCTCGATTGCTCGCCCGCGATGGTGCCCTTCTCGAAGAGCGTGACGGCGATTCCCCGCTTCGCCAGGTAATAAGCCGCAGCACATCCGACGATACCGCCGCCGATGACCACGATTTGCGTATTCTTTGGCATGTGGAATTCGCCCGGGACAGGACACTACCGGTAGATGGTAAAACGCCGACAAATCGACGCCACGGTATCTTTAGCCGCGGCTATGGCGTCGTTTACCCGGCGCGGATCGACGGCCGCGTCGGCCAGATCGGCGATCGAGTGCCCGATTCGTTCGAACTCTGCCTGGCCGAAGCCGCGTGTGGTGCCGGCGCTGCTGCCCAGGCGCACGCCTACCCACTCCGAGGGCCGCGGTGAGTCGAACGGAATCGGATTCTTGTTACAGGTGATATTGGCACGGTACAAAATGTCCTGCAGTTGCTGGCCCGTCAATCCCCGGGATGACAGATCCAGAAGCACAATGTGGGTATCGGTGCCCCCGCTGACCACCCTGATCTCCCTGGATTGCAGTGTCTCGGCCAGCGTTCTTGCATTGGCCCTGACCGTTTGACCGTATTGTTTGAATTCGGGCTCAAGCGCTTCCCCCAGACAAACGGCTTTTGCGGCGATAACCTGGGTATGCAGGCTGCCCTGGACGCCCGGGAAAATGGCGGATTGCAGCTTGCGGCGCCATCCTTCATCCTTGGCCAGTATCAGTCCGCCGCGAGGACCGCGCATGGTTTTGGTCGTGGTACAGGTCACGATATCGGCATGCTGCAGGGGCGAAGGGTGAACACCCGCGGCGACGAGTCCGGCAAAATGTGCCATATCGACGAGGAAGCGAGCGCCCACTCGATCCGCAATAGCACGCATACGCTCGAAATCGAACTCGCGTGGATATGCGGATCCCCCGGCGATGAGGAGTCGGGGTTTGACATTTACCGCCTGCTTGGCCACGGCGTCGTAGTCGATCAATCCGGTTTCGCGATCCACATTGTAGTGATGCGCTTCGAACCAGCGCCCGGACAGATTCGGCCGGGCGCCATGGCTCAGATGTCCACCCGCCGCCAGATCCAGACTCAGAATGCGGTCCCCAGGCTGCAGCAAGGCGAAGAAGACGGCCTGATTGGCCTGTGTGCCGGAATGGGGTTGCGCATTGACGTAGCCGCAGCAGAACAGCTCGCGGGCCCGATCGATGACGGCATTTTCGACCTGATCTGCAAAATCCGCACCGCCGTGGAAGCGGTTGCCGGGATAACCTTCCAGGGTTTTATTGGTCATCTCGTGACCAAGCGCATCGAGCACCGCCCGGCTGACCATGTTCTCCGATGCTATCAACTCAATCTGGGATTGCTGCCTGCTTTTTTCGTCGGCCAGCGCCTCGGCGACCAGCGAATCGGTCTCGGTGACGGGGTCGGCGAAGTGCTCCCTGATTTTCATTTATTCGAACCGCATATTCAAACCGCAGTTTCCACCAGGCGGGCCAATCATCCACGTTCTCCCATCAATGCCCGTACTCTCGCAACGTAGTTCCTGGTTTCTTTGGGGGCGTGTGGTGCGACCCGGTTCCAGTTCGTCTCGCCGTCTGCGGACATGCGTGCAAGCTGCAGGGCCCTGGATATCCGGGAGTGTCCGGCGTTGTAGCTGGCCAGGGTGAACGGGAGCCTTTGCAAGGCCGGAACGCGCGGTCGCCATCGATCGTATAAATAACGGCCGTACGCGATCCCGGCGGCAACGTTCCAACGCGCTTCGTGGATGTCCGGCAGCAGACTGTGGTCCCGCCACACTTCTTCGAAAGTCGACGGAAGCATCTGCATGAGCCCGACCGCGCCGCGTGGACTCCTGGCGTGCGGGCGCAGTCTGGACTCGATGATCCCCTGTGCCCTGAACCAGCGCCAATCCGTGGTCACGCCGAAGTAGTGCTTGGCGTGCTTCCTGAATTGATGATCGTAATCCCCCCGCCACTTTGGATCGTCCACGGGAAGTCGGGGCTGCAGCCAATATGCGAGGGCCACGAGAAGGGTGACGCAGCCGACGGCCGCAACGTACCGGGATCGCCTCAATTCAGGCTGAGGCCGATCACCAGGCCCATAGCAACGCCGATGCCGATGAACATGCCCATCACCATGGATCCAACGGCCTGATTGCCATTGGCAAGCTCCTGCGCAACGTTGATAGGAGTAAACAAGTTGAAAATGAAGTATCCGATCCACATGAATACGAGGGTGATCGCGCCGCCAAGCAGGGCATAGATCAAATTGACGATGATTGGGCTCATTGGCCTGGGCATGTTCCCGTAAAGTGCAGTCATATTATAAGAATATATCGGTCTTGACTACGGTAAACTCGCGTTGACGGGAGGCTGACCCTATACTCTCGACCGCCCGTTTAATCGGAATGCCAGTCCATGAGCTACGACGATGTCATTGAATTCTGGTTCAGGGAAATTACCCCGGAGCAGTGGTGGCGCAAAAGCGAGGAATTCGATTGCAGCATCCAGCGTCGTTTCGGGCAAATCCATGGGGTCGCCGCGCGCTGTGAGCTCTATGAGTGGCGAAGCTCCGCTCGCGGGAGACTGGCGGAGATCATCGTTCTGGACCAGTTTTCCAGGAATATCTACCGCAATTCAACCTTGTCCTTTGCCTTCGATCCGTTGGCGCTTTGTCTGTCCCAGGAGGTTATTTCGCGCGGTATGGACGGCCATCTTTCCCTCGACGAGCGGAGTTTCTGTTACATGCCGTTCATGCACAGTGAATCAGCAAAGATTCACGAAATCGCGGTGACGCTTTTTGATAAACCCGGGCTCGAATCCAATCTGGATTTCGAACTGAAGCACAAGGATATCATTGACCGATTTGGCCGCTATCCGCACCGCAATGAAATCCTTTCGAGACCGTCCACAACGGAAGAGCTGGCGTTTCTCGAACAACCCGGCTCTTCGTTCTAATTTTCAAGGAGGTATTATGGCTGCATACATCGTTGTTCAGGTAGACGTCAAAGATCCCGTGCGCTACGACGAGTACAGAAAAATGGTCAAGCCCACTCTGGATGCCTTCGGCGGTCGCTTCCTGGTCCGCGGCGGCGAGGTCGAAAACCTCGAGGGAGGCTGGAAGCCTGCGAGGTTCGTCATCATCGAGTTCGACAGCGCGGCACAGGCAAGGTCCTGGTGGGACTCGGAGGAATATGCGCCGGCCAAGGCACTTCGGCAGGATACGACCCACACTGAGATGATACTGGTCGAGGGTGTTTGAGCGGTGGATCAGCACAAGCTGACGGTAGCGATCTCGTCTCGAGCGCTTTTCGATCTCGAGGAAAGCCACCTGGTTTTCGAATCGGAGGGTGTGGACGCCTACTGTCGGTACCAGATCGAGCACGAAGAGGAATGCCTGGAACCGGGGGTCGCGTTCGGACTGGTGCAAAAACTGTTGCGACTCAACTTAGGGCTGGAAAACCAGGATCAGGTGGAGGTGGTATTGATATCCCGCAACAACGCGGATACCGGCCTGCGTGTGTTCAATTCGATTCAGCACTACGACCTGAGCATCACCCGGGCGGCATTTACCGGCGGACAGAGCCCGTACCGCTATGTACAGCCGTTCAACGCTCAATTATTTCTCTCCGCTGATCCCCAAGATGTAAGCAATGCCTTGGAAGCCGGTTTTGCGGCGGCAACAATTCTGCCCTCGAAGTCCGCAGTGAGCCCCGGCGACGACCAGCAGGTTCGAATCGCCTTCGATGGAGATGCGGTTCTGTTTTCCGACGACGCGGAACGGGTTTTCAAAAACCACGGTCTGGAAGCGTTTACGGCATCGGAAATAGCCGCGGCAAACGACCCGCTCCCGGGTGGACCGTTCAAGGATTTTCTGGCTGCGCTTCACCGGATTCAGGCCAAGTACTCGCAAAACGAGGCCCCGATCCGGACCGCTCTGTTTACCGCCCGTTCGGCGCCGGCGCATGAACGGGTCGTGCGCACCCTGAGGGCGTGGAAAATCCGCATAGACGAAGCCGTCTTTTTGGGCGGTAAGGATAAAGGTGATTTTCTCAAGACGTTTGGTGCCGACATCTTTTTCGACGATCAGCGAGGCCATTGTGATTCCGCACGGGATCACGTACCCACGGGGCACGTGCCCCACGGAGTAGCCAACCCCTAACGGCACGATGCGATGGGTTCGGTCGCTACGCGACCGGGTGAAAACCAAGCCCGGGCGAAGCTGAACAAGTCAGCGCCGGAATAGGCCGACCCCGATGACAAACTGTCCTTTTGGTCAATCTATCCAAATCGGTGTACTTGTGAAATAGATCAAGGGCATGGAACACGATCACGGCCGGTATGGTGCAATATGCAGGCTGATACGTTTTAACCTGTTTTGCGCTCTCCCCAGATTGTCTTAACGAACCGCTTATTCAAGTTGCGCATACCATTTATCGGTCCGAGCAGTACGGAGACGAACGGTATTTATTTCCCGCTGAACTGTAGTTTTTAGGGAAACCGACCTATACTGAGGACTGCAACCCTGGGGGCGTTGAATTGAAACTTGGTGCTAATCACCGGCAACTTCTGGATCTTATGTACGATCACGCACCGTTGTCGCTCCTGGTCAATCTTCTGGTCCCGGTGCTGGTAAGCATTCCGCTCATACACGAGGTGTCTTTGCACATATTGCTCGTGTGGTGTTCATCGGTGGCCGTCATTGCGTTGATCCGATTTTTTCTGCTCCGGCGCCGGCAGAGTCATCACCTGAACAACAAGGAACAATTCAAGGATCAGACTAACGTCTACATTGTATTCACCGTGTTTCAGGGTCTGGTCTGGGGAATCGGTAGCGTGGTCCTGCTCGATACCGTCACAGATTTCAATCGGGTGCTTGTTCTGGTGTTGATTGCGGGCATCAGCGCTGGCGCCATACCGCTGCTTGGGGCAATGCTCCCCGCGTATACGGGCTATCTGCTTTCCGCCACCGTGCCGGTCGAAGCGTGGATTTTCACCCAGGGCGGCATCCAGTTCTGGACGCTGGGGGTGATCGGTTGCGTGTTCATCTATGTATGCTTCATGGGAGCAAAACGTTTCAATGGCGTCCTGACCCGCTCACTGCTGCCGGAAGTTGACGAAACTGGAGCCCTCGCATTTCCTGGCGGCTCATACGACGAAAGCGCCGACGACCCGAATTTACCACCGCGGGTCGAAAGGGACGTCAGGGAGCGAGCCAAGATGGAGCAGGTGATTACAACGCTGTCCGCCGGATTCGTCCGCCTGACGGTCGGGGAAATCGATGGCGGCATACGCCAGTCGCTGGCCAAGATCGGCAGCCACGCGTGCATCGATCGAAGTTACATCTACCTGTTCAATGACGACGACGATGCGGGCAGGATCACACATCAATGGTGCCGAAATGGGGTCAGTCCCAGAGTGTCTACCGATTTTAAGGAACTGAAACTGAGTATCAACAACATCCACAGGGGACGCAGTGTTTGCCTCCGATCGAAAACCGAGATGCCCGTTGAAGCCGGTGCGGAGCGGGAGTTATTCAATCGTGAAAAGCTGAGATCGTGGATTGCCGTTCCCCTGATAGCGGACGGAAAGGCTCGCGGATTCCTGGGTTTTGATGCGCTCGACAGAGAAATCAGCTGGAGTGAAGATATCATTGCCCTGCTGCGTATCGCCGGCGCCGCGTTGATGAACGCACTCGAGCGTAAACGCGATGAAGTCATAATCCAGTGCCAGGCCTACCAGGATCCACTTACCTCACTACCCAATCGTCGTCGATTCATGGCGCGGATGGAGCAGGTTTTCAAGGTGTGCCGCAGGCAGAGTACCAAGGCCGCCATTCTGTTCATCGATATAGACTACTTCAAGAAAATAAACGACAGTCTGGGGCATGCCGCGGGTGATGCGCTGCTCCAACTGATTGCGCAACGCCTGCAGAGCGGCCTGCGAGGTGGTGACATGGCGTGCAGGCTGGGTGGGGACGAGTTCATCATCCTGCTCACCGACCTGGGGCAGAATTCAGCGGAGCCCGAACAGTCGGCGTTCTCGCTGGCCCGCCGTGTACACAGAGAACTGTCGTTGCCCTACGAAATCAACGGGCGGGAGGTGAATATTACCTTGAGTATGGGGGTCGAGGTGTTCCCTTCGAAATGTACGACCTCCGAGGCCGTTATATCCAACGCGGACTCGGCCATGTACCGAGCCAAGAATTGTGGACGTAATTTCATCCAGCTGTTCGAACCCGATGTTTACGCAAGTGCGAGATCCAGGCTGCAGCTCGATGAAGACCTGCGTGACGCATTGCGCTTCGATAAGTTCGAGTTCTACGCTCAGTCACAGGTGAATTCGCACAGAGACGTGATTACGGATGAACTTTTACTGCGGTGGAATTCGGACAACCAGGGAATCGTCGAATCAAAGGACTTCATTACCCATGCGGAAGATCTGGGATTGATCATGGACATCGACGATTGGGTAATGAAAAAAGCCTGTCAGCTCGTCAAACAACAGAAAAGAATCAGCCACCACAAAAATATAAGCTACGCGATAAACATCAGTGTTCCCCAGTTCCTCAAGAAAGAGTTCACGGATTTGGTCTCCAATGCATTGGGCCACTCGGGTGTTAGCGGCGGTTTCCTCGAGTTCGAAATCCGGGAATCGATCTTTGCTCAGAATCGCGAACAGGTCCTCGAAAAAATGAACAATCTGAGGGCTATGGGTGTCGGTATAGTGGTGGACGGCTTTGGAATAGGTCATTCTTCCCTGGCCAGTCTGCGGCACTTGCCGATCAATAAAATCAAGATCGATCAATCCTTCGTAAGGGGCGTCGAAAAAAACCAGGACGATGCTGCCATCGTGGAAGCCATCGTTGCCGTCGGCGATCGATTCGAACTCGAAGTGGTCGCCGAAGGCGTCGAGAATGATGCGCAGTTCGAGTTCCTCCATTCCCGCGGAATCGGGCTGTTCCAGGGCCACTATTTTGGCCGTCCGCGTCCCCTCTTAGCGAACTAGTCTGCCGGTTGGGTTCTGTGCGGGCTCGCCACCGCGGTCCGGATTGAATGATCCCGTGCTGTGTTGCCTTCCTGGGTTTCGTATAATTACGCGTCGTTCTTCGTGAAAATACCGGACCGGCCCGCATATTGAAGCTCGGCGGCCGATCCGTTCACAAATAAATGCAGGCTGATGCACGATGAAGATGACTGGAAAGCGCGTGTTGTTCGTAGCCACGTTCATAGTGATGATCGGGTTGATGCTTCAACAGTGCTGGCAATCGAAGAGTCCCGGCGAAAAGTGGCTCTACTTTTTCAGCGATGCCGCCAGGGACTATGCCGGAGCCGCACTGGGGCCGCTCCGCGGCACGAACGCACCAGTGCCCGAGGCGCTCAGCGGTTCCAATGTCGTTGTAAAAGAGAACTATGTGACTTTCTCTCCAAAACAAGAACCTGATCTGACGCTGGCTTTTTCGCCGACCGGACCGCCGCCGCGGGAGGATTTGCGTGGCCGTTCATGGAAGCCTCTGGGAGAAGGCTGGTACGTACTGAATTGATGAGATTTTTTGGCAAAATTGGAAACCTGCCCTTTGTGCCGGTTTTTTGCATGCTCCAGTGGATCTGGATCACCACGGCCAATGCCGCTCTGCCGATTTCGCTGCTGAGCGAGGACGTTCCCTCTCTGGCACCCATGTTGAAGCAGGTAATGCCGGCGGTCGTGAACATTTCAACCCGCGGAACCCGCAACATCCAAACCAACCCGTTGCTACAGGATCCGTTCTTCAGGCGGTTCTTCGATTTCCCGGACCGTCCGCGCAAGCGGCGCACACAGAGCCTGGGATCGGGAGTTATCATCGATGCCGGAAAGGGCATCGTGGTCACCAATGCACATGTCATAGACAAGGCGGAAAAAATAAACGTGGCCTTGCAGGATGGACGGAATTTCGAGGCCGAGATGGTTGGCGCCGATTCTGATTCCGATATTGCCGTGGTCAAGATCGCCGCCGAGGACCTCGCCGAGATCAGGCTCGGAGACTCGGATGCGCTGCAAGTCGGAGACTTCGTCGTGGCGATCGGAAATCCGTTCGGCCTCAACCAGACCGTTACATCGGGCATCGTCAGTGCGCTGGGTAGAGACGGACTGGGTATCGAAGGATACGAGGACTTCATCCAGACGGATGCATCGATCAATCCCGGTAATTCGGGCGGAGCCTTGGTAAACCTAAAGGGGGAACTGGTGGGAATCAACACCGCGATACTGGCTCCCGCCGGTGGTAATGTCGGGATCGGGTTTGCCATCCCGATTAACATGGCGGGGCAGATTACGGAACAGCTGATTGCCTATGGCCGTGTAAAGAGAGGTCGCCTCGGCGTCTACGTGCAGGATCTCACTCCGGATCTGGCCCGGGCATTCGGTACAGGGCGCAGCCGGGGGGCGGTGATAGCGCAAATAATCCCGGGTTCCCCTGCACAGAAATCCGGCTTGCGTGAGGGCGACGTCGTGACATCGGTGGATCAGCGGCGGATCGATGATGCCGCCGACCTGCGCAATGCGATAGGTTTGCTGCGAATCGGGCAGGAACTCGAGCTGCGCGTGATACGTGAAGGTGAGCAGCGCATCGTAGAGGCACGGATCGATGAGGCGGTGGAGATCACGCTAAAAGGGGGAACGCTTCATCGGAGCCTGTCCGGCGCCGTATTCCTCGAATCCGGATCGGGGTCCGGGCCCGAGGGGGTACTCGTCGACAGCGTTGAGAAACAGTCCAATGCCTGGTCCGCCGGCTTGCGACCGGACGACCTGATCGTCGGTATAAATCGCTATCGCGTCCGAACCATCGAAGACCTCTCGCGGCTGATTGCCGCGTCGGGCAGTCTTGTGATCGAGTTCCTGCGGGAAGACCGCGCATACTATCTGACCATCGAATAATCGCCGTCAACATCATGTCGGGAATCTTTATTGCACAAAAATGGTTTCCGAAACATTCATATCGATGCAGGTTGATGGCGACATAGAAAACCATGCTCGCGGGCGGGTCCGGTGCTCTGATAACATTTCGACCACCCCAATCCAAGGCACGATTCCACGATGAACTATGTGATAGCCCCTTCGATCCTGTCCGCTGACCTCGCCCGGCTTGGTGAGGACGTGGAAAACGTAATGTCTGCCGGCGCGGATATGGTGCATTTCGATGTCATGGACAACCACTATGTACCCAACCTGACATTCGGCCCGGTGGTGTGTTCAGCGCTGCGGGCGCATGGTATCCAGGCGCCCATCGACGTTCACCTCATGGTTAAGCCCGTAGATCGCCTGATCTCGGATTTTGCGCGGGCGGGTGCAACGTATATTACATTTCACCCGGAAGCCAGTGAACACGTCGACCGATCGCTGCAGTTGATAAAGGACGAAGGCTGCAAATGCGGTCTGGTGCTCAATCCCGGAACACCGCTGCAATGTCTGGAATGGACGCTGGACAAGCTCGATATGGTACTGTTGATGTCGGTAAATCCGGGTTTCGCCGGGCAGAAATTTATCGGGCGCGTTCTGGACAAACTCAGGGAGACACGGCGCATGATCGGTGACAGTGGCCGCGACGTTCGGCTGGAGGTCGACGGCGGCGTCAATACTGAAAATATTCGCGACGTTGCGCAAGCGGGGGCGGATACTTTCGTCGCGGGATCCGCCATTTTCGGCAGCGGCGACTACAAGGCGACCATTGAATCCATGCGCGCCGCGTTGGCACTGGTAGGCTCAGCACGCCCATCCAACTAGCCCGCATTTCTCACCAGGCGGCTTTTACTTCTTGCTAGTGACTTACCCTACCAGGTTCAAGGCCGGCGCGGTGGTGTTCGATTTGGACGGCACGCTGGTCCATTCCGGCCCGGACCTCGCCGTTGCCGCCAACCGGATGCTCGAGTCAATGGGCCTCGAGCAGCATGCGGACGAGGTGATCTTCCGCTGGCTAGGCAACGGTGCGACCGGGCTGGTGCAAAGAGCGCTGACGGGCGATCCCAATGGCATGCCGCGCCCGGAGTTGTTTGAAAGGGGGTACGACCTGTTCATGCGATTTTACGGAGAAGGACTGTGTGCCAAGAGCAGGCCCTACCCTCACGTCGAACGCGTTTTGGATGAACTCAAAAGCGACGGCCTCCGTCTGGCCTGCCTGACCAACAAGCCGGGAGAATTCACCGGGCCGGTTCTCGAAGCGCTGCATCTGGATCGATTTTTCGACCTCGTTGTCGCCGGGGACAGCCTGCCCGTAAAAAAACCGGACCCCATGCCGCTGCGACACATCTTCAGGCGCTTTGGCATGGCGGTATCGGCGGGAATAATGGTGGGCGATTCGATCTCCGACATCCGAGCCGCTCAAGCGGCCGGGATGCCGGTCATATGCGTCAGCTTTGGTTATAATAATGGCTTGGACTTGACGAAAGCCAATCCCGACGCAATCATTGACTCTTTTGCAGATCTGACCGGCCTGATCGAACACATCTGATGCTAATCATCATTGGGAAAAAGACCTGGTACCGAAGCACCTGGCGATGGCTACGCCAAAGCTAGTTCATGCAAGTGCCGTTCGCGTCTTTACCCTGGTGATGAATCATGTCGATAAACAAACAAGATCTTAGCGATTTCGCTGCCCGCGGGTACAACCGAGTTCCGCTCATGCGGGAGGTCCTGGCCGACCTGGATACGCCCGTAAGTACCTACCTCAAACTCGGTGCGGGACCTTATTCCTACCTGTTCGAATCCGTCCATGGCGGTGAAAAGTGGGGCAGGTACTCGATCATCGGACTGCCGTGCCGCACCGTTTTCACGGTATCGGATCACGAGGTCACGGTCACGATTGACGGCAAGGAGGCCAAACGGTTCCGGTCGATGGATCCGCTCGGCACCGTCAGGGAGTTTCACGGCGGCTATCGTTCCCCCGAAGTACCCGGCCTGCCCCGGTTCACCGGTGGCATCGTGGGCTATTTTGGATATGATACCGTGCGTTACGTTGAATCACGGCTGGGTCATGTAGACAAGCACGATCCGCTAAAAACGCCGGACATACTGCTGATGGTATCGGAGGAGGTGGTCGTGTTCGACAATCTTGCGGGGCGGCTCTACATCGTCGTGCATGTCGATCCCGCTCAACAGGACGCGTGGAACGCCGGCAACGCGCGGCTGGAGGAGCTTGCACGCCAGCTCAGGGAGACCCGGGTCACGACCGGGACCGTTGGCGGCGGCACCGCGCAGCAGGTCAGCGAAGACGATTTCCAATCCGGATTTTCGAAGGAAGGTTTTGAAGCGGCTGTCGAGCGCTCGCGCCAGTACATTCGTGACGGCGATATCATGCAGGTCGTGTTGTCGCAGAGACTGTCCATACCTTTCAGCGCTGCGCCTTCCACCATGTACCGGGCGCTTCGAACGGTCAATCCGTCTCCGTACATGTACTTCCTGGACCTCGATGGATTTCAGATCGTCGGGTCTTCCCCGGAGATCCTGGTGCGCCTGGAGGATGGCACGGTGACGGTCAGACCCATAGCCGGAACGCGCCGACGCGGACACGACCGGGAGGAGGATTTACGGCTGGAGCAAGAGCTGATGGCGGACCCCAAGGAGCTGGCCGAACACCTGATGCTGGTGGATCTTGGACGCAACGACGTCGGTCGAGTCGCCTCGACCGGCAGCGTCACTCTGACCGAGAAAATGATCGTGGAACGATACTCCCACGTGATGCATATCGTCTCCAATGTCGAGGCCAGGCTCAGGGAGGGGCTGGACGCGATCGATGTGTTGAGAGCCTCATTTCCAGCCGGCACGGTATCCGGCGCGCCTAAAGTCCGGGCGATGGAAATAATCGAGGAACTGGAGCCGGACAAGCGCGGTATCTATGCCGGTGCGGTCGGGTACATCGGCTGGAACGGCAACATGGATACGGCGATATCGATCCGCACCGCGGTGATCAAGGACGGCGTCCTGCACATACAGGCAGGAGCCGGCATCGTGGCGGATTCGATCCCAAGCCAGGAGTGGAAGGAAACCATGAACAAGGGCAGGGCGGTGTTTCGTGCGGTAGCCATGGCCAGCGCCGGTCTCGAAAACGGGCCGTCCATGACCCGGTCGTGAGCAGTGCGGCGACTCTGTCAGAAAATCGTCGCTAATCCCTGGTTCGATCGATTCATCATTGCATTGATCGTCATCAATGCGGTGGTGCTGGGTATGGAAACCTCCCCTTTCCTGGTGGCGCGATTTGGAGAAACCTTTATTCTGATCAACCGCGTCGTGCTGGCGATATTCGTGCTGGAAGCGGCGATCAAGATCTCGGCGGTGGCGCCCCGGTTCAAACTCTATTTTGGCGACGG
>JAHEIO010000203.1 GCA_024639325.1 Gammaproteobacteria bacterium | reverse complement strand
CCAGCATTGCTCATCGCATTGCTTTCAATCACTGCCTCAACGCCAGCGTTTGCACAGGAAGTTGTTAAGGTCACCGCCGACAACTACGTCCGTGCCGAGAGCGACTTTCAAATGAAAGGCTATGCCCAGGCCATGGACGCCTTCGGCAAGTTCGCGGTCCAGCGGACGCACTATGATGTCGATAACCAGGTGACCGTTCGCGGCAACCGCGACACGATCTATATGTTCGGAACCTTTGACCTTACCTCGCCGCTGACCATCACGCTGCCGGACCCTGGAGATCGGTACATGTCCTTGCAGCTGATCAATCAGGATCACTCCATCCCACCCACGATCTACGGGCCCGCAAAGAGAACCTTTACGATGGAGGATATGGGAACCCGCTACGTCATGATTGGCATTCGAACCTTTGCGGATCCCAATGACCCCGCCGATATGGAGGTCGCCCACGCCCTGCAGGATGCGGTCATAGTCGAGCAGGCCGACATCGGCGAGCAAGATCTGCCGAATTGGGACCCTGAGGGCGTCGAGACTTTGCGCGAGGCGATCAATGTGCTGTCCGCCACCATGTCGAATACCTCCACCTATTTCGGCGAGAAGGACAAGCTCGATCCCATCCACCATTTGATGGGCGCTGCTTTCGGATGGGGTGGGCAGCCCAAGGAGGCCGCTGTCTATATCAATTTCTATCCGGAGATGAACGACGGCACGACGCCCTACACGCTCACTGTGAAGGACGTGCCGGTTGATGCGTTCTGGTCAGCGATCGTGTACGACAGTAAGGGCTGGATAATTAAGAATGATCGGGACGTCTATTCTTACAACGACATCACCGCCAAGAAGGCAGCAGATGGCAGCATCACGATCCACTTCGGAGGTGACCCCAATGCGGACAACTACCTGCCGATCATGGAGGGCTGGAACATTATCGTGAGGCTGTATCGGCCGGGGCCGGAGATCCTGGACGGAAGCTGGACGTTTCCGGAACCAGTGCTTGTGCAATAAAGGCTGTATCGACCTAAGCAGGAGATAGATGATATGAGTGAAATGATATTTAGAAGAATGAAAGAGACTTTTACATGCATTTTAGTCTTACTTTTTGCAGGGATGACAAATTTGACTTTCGGACAGGAAGGGGAACAAAGCGCAGCCGAAGAATTAGCAAAAAAGTTGGCAAATCCCATAGCTAGTCTGATTAGTGTCCCTTTCCAAAATAATACCGATTTGGGTATTGGAGAATTCAATGGTTCGCGTAACACCTTAAACATACAGCCTGTTATTCCATTAGGAATTTCAGAAGATTTGAACCTTATTACAAGATGGGTGCAGCCTGTAATTTCTCAATACAACATAACAGGAGAAGGGGAAAGTGAATTTGGTTTAGGAGACGCAGTGGTTAGTGCATTTATGAGTCCAGCCATTTCAAAAGGCGGATTCACATGGGGTGCAGGACCTGTTTTTCTCGTGCCTACTGGAACGGATGATTTCTTGGCCTCAAAGAGGTTCGGAATCGGTCCAACAGCTATTGCCCTATACCAAACGAATGGAATTACAGTTGGAGGATTAATAAACCAGATTTGGAGCATAGCAGGAGACGAAGATCGTGGTGATATAAACCAGCTATTCTTTCAACCTTTCTTCACCTACAACTGGAAATCAGGAGCAGGTATTGGTGCTAATTTCGAAATTACCCAAAACTGGCAAGGCAACACCACCACTGTATGGTTCAATCCAAATATCAGTGCGGTAACAAGTTTGGGCAAACAGAAAACCCAGTTTCTTATTGGTCCGAGGTTTAACCTAGCAGCCCCTGATGGTCAGAAAGCTGATTTTGGAGTGAGAGCACAAGTCGTTCTTCTGTTTCCTAAATAGAGAAGTTTTATGGGATCGGAGACTTCAAGTTGAACAGACTATTCTCACTGGTGACTGCGACGGCCTTACTGCTTGGTTCGCTGAACCAGATGCACGCACAGGAACACGGCGATGCCGCGGGTGCAAGCGACCTCGAGCACCACAAGAACCACGGCGCGACGTTCCTGGGGGCCACCACAAGTCTCAATGATGACGTCACCGGCTTCACAATTGGCACCGAGTACACGCGTCGCCTGGGGCTGTTGGGTGTCGGACTCTTCGTGGAGATGTCATCCAGCAGGGTCGAGCGGGACATCATCATTGGAGTGCCGCTGTCCTTGTACGCGTGGCGCGGGCTGACCTTCTTCGTCGCGCCGGCGGTGGAGGTGGCATCGAAGAACGTGGAGCATGGTGGTGAAACGGCACTGGAGACGGAGTTAGAGCCTCTGTTTCGCTTCGGCACCCAGTACTGGTTCGAGCTGAACGAGACGCTTGCGCTCGCGCCCACGCTGATGGCCGATGTGGTGCAGGGCCATTGGGCGCTGGTCTACGGAGTGTCGGTTGGTGTCGGATGGTGACGCGGAGGCGAGCCAATCAGAACCGGATTCTCGTCTTGCTCGCCCTGCTCACGGGCGGCACCGCCTGGACGCTGCCGGCGGTCGCCCAGGAGCAACCGGCCGACACGGTCGTTCAGCCGGACCCAAGAGTCCTCATCTACGGAGCGCACCTGATCGGCCGTGGCGATCCGTCGCTGGACAAAACCGTCAATCTCCTGATCGAGGGGGGAAGGCTCACGGTGGTAACCGACCAGCCCCTCATCACGCGCCCGGAGGACCTTGCCCTGGATGCGGAAGGCGGCTTCCTGTTCGGACAGCTCGGGTTGGGCGAGGCGCCCACTTTCGTGATTCTCGATGAGGACCCGCGCGAGAATTTCGACGTCCTGTTGGACACGCAAGACCACGTGCGGTTCGCGATGCGAGCCGGCGTGGTGGTGCGCAACGCCCTTCCGGTGGCCACGGATGCGATCACGGGCACGCCTCGGCGACGGACGTGGTCCTCGTACATGCCTCCACCGCTCGCCGTACCGATCCGGTACTACGACACGCGAAAGTGGAACCGGTTCAGCACGAAACCCATCTCCGGCTTGCTCACGGGCGGCCTGGTGCTGGATCGCCTGCAATGGACGACGCAGGACGACGACAGCGAGGCCCAGGTCGGTGACCTTTCCGAGAGCAATGGCGGCGAGATCCGCGGGTTCCGCTTCGGCGTGGTGGGAACGCTCAACTTCGCTCGACCGTGGACCTACACGGTGTCCCTGGTGACGCATGCCTTCGACCAGGGGTACAACAGTCGCGCCCAGAACGCCCTGGGGTTCTTCGACTACCGCCTCGACATCCCGCTGTCCGCTGCACTCACGCTCAGTGTGGGCAAGCAGAAGGAGCCGATCTCGCACGAGCGGCTCGTGATGTCCGCAACCATTAGCATGCAGGAACGGGCCGCTGTATCCGATGCGCTGATCACCGCCCGCAACCATGGGCTCGTGCTGAGTGGCGCCCTCCAGTCCGCTCGAATGACGTGGGCCGTCGGGGCCTTCAACGACTGGATCGATACGGACGAATCGTTCAGCAACACCTCGAACGAGTTCACCGGGCGCGTCACCTGGGTGCCCGCCATGTCCGAGGATCGGAGCAACCTGCTACATGTCGGCCTGGGGCTCCGCACGTCCGACGCCAAAGAGCCCATCCAAGTGGGAGCGAGGCCCGAGTTCAACCGAGCACCACGATTCGTGGAAACCGACGAGTTTGCTGCCGACAGGGTCAACACGTTCAACCCGGAGGTGTACTGGCGCTACGGCCCGTACTTCGTAGGCTTCGAGTACTTCGGCTCGGCCTACGCCGCTCCGGCGATGTCCGACCCGTACCTTAGCGGCTACCATTTGACGGCTTCGTGGGCGCTGACGGGCGAGATGCGGTCGTACCGCGACCGGAGTGGGACCTTCGACCCTCTCAGAGTCGCCCGGCCCGTCAACCAGGGGGGATGGGGAACGGTCGAAGCGGCCTTCCGATTCTCCCGCATCGATCTCACCGACGGCGCCATCAACGGGGGAGAGATGGACGTCTATTCCCTCGGACTGAACTGGTCGCCGACGCAATCCGTTCAGTTCGGAGCCGACTACCGGGTGGTCGTGCTCGACCAGTCTGACGTCCGCGGCGTGAGCTCCGGGTTCAACGTTCGCCTCATGCTCATGCTGATGTGACCGCGATGCAGTGGGTTTACTGATGCACACCGAGCGTGTTGGATGAACTCGCGTCGAACCATGCTGAGGACGCTGGCGGGCG
>JAHEIO010000020.1:40338-50955 GCA_024639325.1 Gammaproteobacteria bacterium | reverse complement strand
AGGAGCGGCGCCCCGCCGCGATGGGCCGCAGCCCGAATCGCCTAACGACGGGCTATTTGGGAGAATCGATCTTCCTGAAAGCGATGCGGTGCAGGTCGAGTCCTCCGACTTCGAACATGTAGGCCATCAGACGCAGGTACTGCTCGAATTTCTGAATTTCCTCCTCGCCTTTCGCCGCCACGGCTTGGTCTCTGCGGGCCTTGAGGTTGGAAAACCACGTTCTCAAGGTGCGGCGGTAGTCGTCGCGATCGTTGCGCAGCCGAACGACTTCGAACAGGCGGTCCGAGCCGGCGAAGATCTCCCACAATCGCGGGGTATCCGTTTCGGGAAAAATCTCCTTTGCGATGAACTGATCGAAATCCTTTTGCAAAGAGTTTCCATAGGCTACCGTTTGCAGCGACAACCACCGCCGCGGCTTGAGCCATGCGTGACATCGGGTGAAAAAGTCCCTGTATATGCCGACCTTCTGGTCGGCGCTGAGGCCGAGCCGGGCAAAGTGCTCGAAAGCGCCGATCGAGATTATTGCATCGTAGGAAGCATCCGGTGCGCCGTGGTCTTGCCAGCTTTCGAGTCTGATCTGCATCCCGGGATGGTCGAAACTCTGCGAGATCCACCCGGCCTGACTTTCGCTGAGGGTCAGTCCCACGCTGGATCGAATGTTGTGCCGGGTGTGCAACCGGTCGAGAACACTACCCCAACCGCATCCGATGTCCAGAACGCTGTCGGCATCGAGCGCGTGCGCCTGTTCGATGTGATAGTCGATCTTGCGCAGCTGGGCCGAGTCCAGGGTCTGCTGCGCATCGTGTTGGTCCCACATCGCACAGGAATACGTCATGGTCTTGTCCAGCCAAAGCTCGAAATACTCGTTTCCGGTCCCATAGTGGTGCTCGATGGCGGCGGCGGAAGCGCCCGTTTCTTTGCTGATTTTTTCGTTCACCGGCATACCCCGAAATGCAGTTGCTGTGTGCATGGTCGAAGGCAAAAAATACGCAGGGTGGGACCATGCCCGACTTCGACAAATGACCATTTGGAACTTATCATACAATGCGTCCCTTATTCTCGAGTTTCAGGGTAAATAAATCATGATCTTTCGACAACTCTTCGACGGTGTCTCGTGCACCTACACTTACATCATCGCCAGCCGCGCGGGTGGAGAAGCCCTGATTATCGATCCCGTCCTGGAAAAGGTGGATCGTTACATTCAACTGCTCGACGAGCTGGATCTCAAGCTGGTGAAGGCGGTCGATACGCATCTGCATGCAGACCACATCAGCGGCCTGGGCGCCCTTAGGGATCGCACGCAGTGCGTCACCTTGATGGGTGAGCAAAGCAATGTCGATGTAGTGTCGATGAGGGTTGGCGAGGATGATGTCGTGGACATCGAGGGTGTCGGGCTGAAGGCCATTTATACGCCGGGGCATACGCAGGACTCTTACAGTTTTCTGATGGAAGGTGCTGTATTTACAGGGGATACCTTGTTCATCCGCGGGACCGGCAGGACGGATTTTCAGCAGGGCGATCCCACCGCGCAGTACGATTCATTGTTCAACAAACTCCTGAAACTGCCGGAAGACACGCTGGTGTATCCTGGACACGATTACAAGGGAGACACCGTAAGCACCATCGGGGAGGAAAAACGCTTCAATCCGCGGCTGCAGGTCAGTTCGGTGGACGAATATGCGGATATCATGAACAACCTTGATTTGGCGGATCCAAAGATGATGGACGTCGCCGTCCCCGCCAACATGCGCATCGGGATGTCTCAAGACGAGCTTGATAAAAGGGGATTGTCCCTGGATGTTCGAAACGCGGCAGCATGGCTGGATAGCGACAAAGTCGTGCTTGCGGATCTGCGGGACGGCAGGGAACGGAAGCAGCATGGGGTGATCGAAGGCTCGGTGCACGCTCCGTATGGAGAGCTGTCTGAAAATATACGGCCGGGGGGGATGTTGTACGAACTGATCAAGGCCACCGGCAAGCAGCTGGTTTTTTATTGTGCCTACGGCGAAAGGTCCGCCATGGCTGTACTGGCGGCGCAGGAAACCGGGATCGAGCGCAGCCGCCATGTCAAAGGCGGTATCGATGCGTGGAAAAAGGAAGGCCTGCCGCTGCGGAGCCCCGAATGAGCGCGGTGGCGGCAGGGTTGTCGGGGACACGCCTCGCGCGACATCGTACTGGATGCCGAGATGTCACAAGATCAGCCGCATGAATTCAAGAACTGGGTGTTCGGAGATGTCCTAAGGCGGCAGGCTGAACGTTTTGGAGACCGGACATGGATACGCATGGTCGACGGAGAAACCCTGAGTTTCCGGGAAGCCGACCGCGCGGCAAATCAGGTTGGAAGATTTCTTCATGAACTGGGCGTTTCCAAGGGGGACGCCGTAGCGGTCATGCTGCCGAACAGCCTCGAACACTGTCACGCGTGGTCGGGAATAGCGCGCATCGGGGCTGTACACATCGCCATCAATACCGACTACAAGGGCGCGTTTCTCAGTCACGTCCTGACCAACTCGGAGAGTTCACACATCTTCATACACGGTGCGTATTTACCGCGCCTGCTCGAGCTGGAGGCCGCGTTTCCAAATCTCCGCTGCGTGATCCTGGTTGGGTGTGCGGCAAGCGCCAATGCGGTCGAATCGCGCTTCACATTCCGATCTCTCGACGAGAGCACGGAGTATTCCGATGGCGATCTGCGCGTGCCCGTAAGCTACAGGGACGCCGCCTGCGTCATGTATACGTCGGGAACGACAGGTCCATCGAAGGGTGTCATCATGCCGCATGCCCACGTCTATCTTTTTGGATTGGGCACGGTCGAGAACATGGGCCTGGTCGAATCGGACAGATTCTATATCGTCCTGCCGCTGTTTCACGCGAACGGCATGTTCATGCAGCTCTATGCGACGCTGATCACCGGCGCAGAAGCCGTACTGAGAGAAAAATTCAGTGCCGGGCGCTGGATTCACGACGTGGTGGATTTCGACATTACCATCACCAACTCGCTCGGTGCGGTCATTTCATTCGTATTGAGCCAGGAACCTTCTCCACTGGACCGCCGGCACCGGCTCCGCGCCATTGGCGTAGCGCCCAACCTCCCGGAACTCGACGACAAGCTGCGTGAAAGATTCGGCATTCGGAATGTATTCGGTTTGTACGGAATGACCGAGGTCAATATCCCGCTGTACACGCAAGCCGGCGACGTGCGTCCAGGCAGCTGTGGCAGGGTGTGGGGCCGGTACTACGAATTGCAGATTGTTGATCCCGAGACGGACCTGCCGGTCTCCGCGGGCGACACCGGCGAGATCGTGGTACGACCAAAACTTCCGTTCGGGTTCATGACCGGCTATCTGAACATGCCGGAAAAGACGGTTGAGGCCTGGCGCAATTTCTGGTTTCACACCGGCGATGCCGCTTGGATGGACGGGGATGGCTATGTGTATTTCGTGGACCGCATCAAGGATTGCATCCGCCGGCGTGGGGAAAATATCTCCTCTTTCGAGATCGAGAAAGTCATCGGAGCGCACCCGGGTGTTTCGGAGGTCGCGGCGGTTGCGGTCGAGTCTGATATTGCCGGTGCCGAGGACGAGGTCAAGGTGGTGGTGGTGCCAACCGGCCATCTCGATGTCGAAGAACTTCGTGAGTACTGCGTCCGGCAACTGCCGCGCTTCGCCGTGCCCCGATACGTGGAGTATCTGGATGCGCTGCCGAAGACCCCCACCGGCAAGGTTCGGAAAACGCGGTTGAGAGAGCTTGGAATTACGGACGGAACCTTTGACCTGGACGCGATCTGACGATATTCACCCACATTGAAGTATCATCGATTTCATTACACTACCGAAGCAAACGCTGACTGATGATCCGGCTTTACGATTTCTGGGAATCCGGCAATGCATACAAGGTGCGTCTGCTTCTTACCCAGCTTGGCATCCCCTTTGAACGAGTTCCCGTTGATATACTGAAAGGCGAAACACATACTGATGAATTCCTCCGCAAGAACCCGAATCACCGGGTCCCGGTGGTCGAGTGGCCTGACGGTCGCACGCTGGCCGAATCGAATGCGATACTGTTTTATTTCGCCCAGGGCACGAAATACCTGCCGGAGGACCCGTGGCTCAGGGCACAGGTCCTGCAATGGATGTTTTTCGAGCAGTACAGCCATGAACCCTTTATCGCGGTCATGCGCTTCTGGCATTTTTCCGGACAACTGGAGGCGAATCGGCAGTTCGTTGCGGAAAAGACGGAGCGGGGATACCACGCGCTGAAGATCATGGACGCTCATTTGTCGCCGCGGTCTTATTTCGCCGGGGACAGCTACTCGATAGCGGACATTGCGCTATATGCATACACGCACGTGGCCGGAGAGGGCTCTTTCGACCTCGGCCGGTTCGGCGCAGTAAACGCCTGGTTGAATCGGGTCAGACGGCAGGACGGCCATATCCTGATCACTGATAGCGTCGGCACCGAGATTAATTTTCCCGAATGAAAAAGACGCTACGTATGATGCATCGTTTCAATATTTGTACGAGGACTACCTGTCTAGTATTGGGGTTGATGGTGTTCTCATCATCCTCCGCGCAGATCGATCCAGCGAATGAAGAAGCCTTCGCGAGCACGATCTCCGAGTGGAACTCGATCCTCGATTTTCCCGAGCTGTTGTTGGCTAATCCCGGCATCCGGGCACAGGAGCTGGAGCGGCTGGGCAAGAGTGTGGATTTGGTCACGCAACTGGCGCGAAAAGCCCGCAAGAAAGCCGAGGAAAATCACGCCCGACAGCAGAAACTGCTCGAAGCAATTGGTCCTCCGCCCGGCGAGTCGGATCCCCCCGAAGCAGCGGACATCTCCAAAAAACGCGCCGTGCTTGCGGACCAGGTGGCCTATTACGATGCACGCATAAAACAGACGAAAGTTATCTCCGCGCGCGCAAGGGAGATTTTAGGCCGTATCGGCGATCGCGAAGTCAGCATCATAGCCAATATTCTGGGCAGGCGCCTGGCGTCGCCGCTCGCCCCGGCAACCGTCATGGCGGGCATTCGGGAATATCCGCATGAAGTTCGCGAGTTTCTCGAGTCGGTCGGAACCTGGTGGCGCGGTGCGAAAATAACGGGGGGGCTGTCGAATCTGGATTCGGCGCTGATTGCGCTCTGCGTTGGTCTTTTCGTCGTCCTTTTCCTGCGCCGGCGGCTGATATCTCGCTACGGCATGGTTCCCGAAATAGAACACCCCGCGCTCGGCAGACGCTTCGTGGCCGTAATCGTGGAGGCGCTGTCCTCGGTGGTCCTGCCGATATTCTTCATCGGCGGGGCGGCAATGATTTTTATCTCCAACGCCGGATTCCCCCGGCATCTGGAAGCCAATTTCACCGAACTCGTCAAAGCGATAGTCGACTACATTCTGGTTGTCGGCCTTGCCGGGGCCAGCCTGACTTCCGCTCGGCCGCAGTGGCGCATCACCAGATTTACCGACGGCTCCGCGGCAAGCCTGGAGCGCGATATCAGCTGGTTTGCAATGGCCATGCTCATCATCAGCATCCTGGTGGTACTGGTCAATCCGGAGGTGGGGCAGGCGTCCTCGCTGCGCATCGTCGATTTCGCCACCACGACGAAACCGGTCATTCTTGTGGCTACCGTCTGGATTCTGGCCAGTTCCCTGCTCACATTGAAGGTGTTGCGGCCGTCAAACTGGTGCGTCAACAGAAAAAGTGAGGAAAGCGACGACATAACGGCCGGCCCGATGTCCTTCAATTTAAGGATACTTTTTGCGCTCGCCAAGGGACTTATCGTCGCCGGCGTGCTGATGTATTTCGTCGGGTATCTCAACCTGGGCCTGTATGTCGTCTCGAGGACAATCGTGACGCTGGGGGTCATCGCCATTGCGTTCCTGCTGCATGGCTCGATGCGCGAGGGTGTGAGGCAGGCCACATCCGAGGAGAACGCGTTGGGGCGGTGGATCCGAAAGCGGTTTGCCATGGAAGAAGCAGAAGCGGATCGATGGAGTTTCTGGATCGTGTTGTTATTCGATGCGCTGCTTGTCATCGCGCTGCTTGTATTCCTGCTGAATGTTTGGGGCGTGCCGTGGACGGAGATCCAAACGGCGTTTCTGGGGCTGGTCTACGGAGCCGAGATCGGAGGCCGCACTTTCTCCCTGATCAATGTCGGCCTGGCGCTGGGCACGTTTATCCTGTTGATGCTGATCGTGCGGTTGCTGAGGGGCGTCCTGTCCAACCGTATTCTGGTGCAGACCCGCCTCGACATCGGCGTACGGGACGCCGTTACCGCCGGCGTGGGATATGTCGGGGTGGTCGTTGCGGCACTTGTCGCTCTGTCGCTTGTCGGCTTCGATTTCGGCGACATCGCACTCATCTTCGGCGCGCTTTCCATCGGCATCGGTTTTGGCTTGCAGCACGTCGTCAACAACTTTATCTCCGGGCTGATCCTGCTGGTGCAGCGGCCCATCAAGGCAGGCGACTGGATCGTGGTGGGCTCGGGTGCGGACGCCAGCGAGGGTTACGTCAAGAGAATCAACGTGATTTCGACGGAAATCACGACATTCGACAATGCCACGATCATCGTGCCCAACAATCAGTTGATGACCATGGAAGTGATGAATTGGACCCATCGGGGCCGGCTGGGTCGCGTAAAGGTACCGATCGGTGTGTCTTATTCCTCGGAACCTGAGAAGGTGCGGGAGATACTCATGCGGTGTGCGAGTGAAAACGCCAGCGTATTGAGCCGTCCGGCCCCCACCGTGATCTTCAAGGCGTTTGGTGAGAGTTCGCTGGATTTCGAGCTGAGGGTGTTCATCCGCGATATCGACTACGTGTTCAACGTCGCCAGCGAACTGCGCTTCGCCGTTAAGAAAGCGCTGGATGAAGCGGGGATCGAGATTCCGTTCCCGCAGCGGGACGTGCACGTCAAGAGCATGCCCCTGGGGAGCGCGAACCTGCCGGCTTGAACACGGTGACCCGTGGTGCGGGTCAGATGGTTTATTTTACTGGGGATTGGTTATCTGCGGCGCGGCGAGGCCGTCCTGTCCGGCGAAATAGGCCGCAAGGTCCTCCATGTCCTGCTCCGACAGACTGGCCACCAGGCCTTTCATGACCGCGTTTTCGCGCTTGCCGGATTTGTAGTCCTTGAGCGCGCGGACGATATAGTCGGCATACTGCCCGCCGATGACCGGTGCCTGTGCCGTTTCGAAGGTGCTGATGCCGGTGGTGCCGTGACAGGCCGCGCACACCTGCGATTTTTGCTGACCAACCAAGGCGTCCCCGCCGCCATATGCCGAACCGCCGGCCACCAGAAGGGCGATACTCAATAGTGCTTTTTTCGTCGAATTCATCACTCTCGGTCCTATTCCGTTTTTATGTCTTTCAGAGACGAAAAATATGCCGCTACGTCAGCCATATCCTCGTCCGACATATCCGCCGCCTGGGCCTGCATCGTCGGGTGGGAACGAAGTTTGTTCTTGTATGCCTGCAGGGCATTCACGATGTAATCGACATGCTGGCCGCCGAGCTTGGGCACGCGGTAGCCCGGGTAGGCGTTGCGCATGCCGGGTGCACCGTGGCATCCCATACAGGTTTGTGCCTGCAAACGACCGTTCTCGACGTCGCCGGCGGCCATGGCGGAAGGCGCCGCTACCGTGCTGGCAATAAGCGCAGCGCAACACAATGCGCGAATCATGGGGTAACCTCCAACAATCAGTGGTACTTTTGTGAGGCAGAACTTTAAGGAACCGAGGCAATCTGTGCAAGCTTAATCTGGAAAAAATCCGCAATCGCGCGTTTATTTGCGCTCCAGGACCGCGCCGAGTTCGAAAAAACCAGTCGAATGCGCTACCGCCTCGGGCTCGGAATCCGGCCATATCCAGGTGTCCGTGCCGAACAGTTCTCTCATTGCATCGATATCGCAGTGAAACGGGGGGCCACCTTGCCGGTTCGCCTGCATGAAAAGTGCAAACAGGCGCCCCCCCGGGGCTAGCCATTGCGCCAACCGGCGCTCATAGGCGGACCATTGAGCGGGCAGCAGCGCGCAAAGGGCGGTTTGCTCGTAAATGGCATCGAAAGGGCTGTCGGGGCGCCATCTGAAGAAATCGGCTTGCACCAGCGTTGCGGCAAGTTCGGCCGCATCCAGCTTGCCGGTTACCGCTTCGATTGCCCGCAGGGCAAAATCGATTGCGGTTACGTCGAATCCCCGTCTGGCCAGCTCGACGACTTCATGACCACGACCACACCCCGGAATCAATATACGGCAGGGGGTGAGTGCTCCCGCATCCAACCAGCGAGCCAGCGCCGGGCTCGAATTTCCCCGATCCCAAGGCGTGACGCCGTGCTCGTAACGAACTTCCCAGAATTGCCGTGCGTCTGACTCGGTCAGGGGCGTGGTAGCGTGCCATTTGAATGTCGTCATCAACCAAGTGGCCTGAAAAAATCTTGAACAGCCCCTAATGTAGCACGGGGAATACAATTCTTTATTCGAGCGCCGCTGCCGCAGCCGGTGAACTGATCTGGGCTAGTCGTGAAATAACCGCTGCTGAACGGGTTCCTCGTATGCCGCTGTCTGGGTCAGAATCTGGAACAGGTAGTTCTCCCTTTTGTAAAATCCTTCGGTATGAAAGGACTCCTCGAGGCGGAAATACTCGTAGTCGAGATGGTGTCCTATTTCATGCAGCAGCGTTCGCAGATAAGTCTTGAACGCAACGACCTGTTTGCGCTTTGCTGTCCGCATCCATACTGTGATCTGCGCCACAGCCGGGGGTTCCGCCGGTTCGTACAATCCGTGCAGTTCCCCCCAGTCGTCGCTGGGACGGCGCGCCAGCACGTTTACGACTGTTTTGGGAATCCCAAGCTGCCCGCTGACAAGAGCCGCGAGCCGCTCCGAACCTTGTTGTACGGCATCGCGGCTTTCCGTTTTCAGTCCTCGTTCGATATTTTCAACCTCGACCCGCATTTGTCCGGGATCCGATAACGCAACTTCCGACATCTCATCACTTCGCCGGTAGGTGGACTGTTGCCTCCGACTCAAGCGATGGTAGTAATTGAAAGGCACTACAGGGACTCCAAAAACAGTTTAATTCCGTCGCTGTACTCCCGGCCCGTAACCAAAAATCCATCGTTGTGGCCGCCGCGGATTTCGAGGAATGCTTTTCTGCCGGGCAGGGCTTCGTACAGCTTAGTGCCCAGTTCGAACGGAACGATTTCGTCCTGAGCACTGTGCACCATCAACACCGGAACGGTGATATCCGCCGCGGTCGAAACAGCGTCGTAATCGTACCTGCTGATCAGGCTGATCGGCAGAAATGGGTAGTGATGACGGGCCATATCGGCCAGGGAGGTGAACGTGGATTCCAGGATGAGTCCGGCGGGGTCGACGCGCTTCGCAAGCCAGACCGCTATGACCCCGCCCAGGGATCGACCGAACAAGATTATTTTACCGGGATTGGTGGCGTTATCGGCCAGGAATTGCCAGGCCGCGGTGGCCGCATCGTAGGTCCCCTGTTCGTCGGGCCGGCCGCCGCTTTTTCCATATCCGGGATAGTCGATGATCAGGGTGTCCACGCCGAGTTCGTGAAGAATGCGGAGCGTGTCCAGTCGGTGGGAGATATTACCTCCATTGCCATGCAGCAGCAGCACCGTCCACCGGGCATCTTTTTTTCGGACGTACCAGCCGTGTATCTCGGCACCTCCGTGTGTTCGCAGATTGACATCCTCGTAGGGCAGGCCGATTTTGTCCGGCGTGGCCACGATCGCTCTGGTGGGAAAATAGACCAGGCGCGACTGGGCGAAGTAGACGAGGGCGACGAAGGCGATATAGACAACCGCGATCGCGCTTATCAAAGAGATCACTTTGCCGAGCACGAGTGGTCCCGGATATTTGCCGAGCCGCTAGCCATGTTTAGTGTTTCTAAACCGTATTAACCGCACGGCAACCGCGATATGTTGGTATCATTTACGGATGCTGCCGCAGACGAGTCAAAACAAGCGAGTGATGATTAACATACCTGACCCCGGGATCGCAATCGATTACTTTGATGAGATGATGGTTTTGGCGCGAGTTCAATTGTACAGGAGAGCCATGTGAACATTATTCTGTTCCGACACGGCATTTCGGAAGATCTTGAGGTTGGGTCATCTAAATCCGATTCCGAGCGCCAACTCACGAAAAAAGGCCGCAAACAGATGAAACAGGTAGCCAAAGGTCTGCGCCGCATAGTGGGCAGCGGGTGCTTGGTTGCGTGTAGTCCCTATGTGCGTGCCGTCCAGACCGCGGAGATCTTGTTGAAGGAGTTGTGGAAGGGCGGCGAGTCTGAATTCCTGGTGGTGGAAAAGATGAAGTCGGGGGTTGAACCAGAATCCGCGACAGAGTGGCTGGCGCAGCAAGATCCCGAAGCAAAAGTGATATTGGTCGGTCACGAACCGGATTGCTCGAGATTGATGGCCTATCTGACAGCAGGCGCGGGTGCCGCATATGGCCGTTTAAGCAAAGCCGGTGCGTGTCTGATTCACTGCCCGTCTACACCATCTGCCGGCCGGGGTGAGCTGATCTGGCTGGTGACCCCCGCCATGATAAAGCGGCTGGGCGCCTGACGAAGCCAGACTCGATCACCGACTAGCCCGCATTTCTC
>JAHEIO010000020.1:9103-40238 GCA_024639325.1 Gammaproteobacteria bacterium | reverse complement strand
GCCTGAATTCGCCACCGACGATTCGAGATTATATGCGGCTCTCGTCCGCCGCCACTCCGGCACATGACCTGCGGAAAATTTCATAACCTTCAATGGTGGAGGGAATGAGCCCATCCTATTTGCCGGCGTAGAGGTCAAGCAGCCTCTGTTGCGCCGATATCCGGGGTTCATCGACTTGCGCTGTAACCCGTGAATAGTTTGCTTCGTGGTCAAGTGCCCACGCCTGGCAGTTGTCCGACAGGTAGACCTCAAGATCATCGATAATGCGCCTCTTGATCTCCCTGTTCAGTATCGGAAAACATTGTTCTACCCGCTGGACAAGGTTGCGCGGCATCCAGTCGGCGCTGGCGCAGAATACCTCCGACTCCTCTCCTCCATTCTGGAAGTAATAGACCCGGGTGTGTTCCAGAAACCTGCCCACGATGGAGCGAACGTGAATATTTTCCGAGACCCCCTCCATTCCCGGTCTCAGACAACATACCCCGCGGACGATCAGATCGATTTTCACGCCGGCCCGCGACGCCTCGTATAGCGCCTGGATGATGCGCTGGCTGACCAGGCCGTTGATCTTGGCGACGATGCGCGCAGGTTTTGCCGCGCGCGCGTTCGCGGCTTCACGGTCGATGCGCTCGATCAGCCCGGACTGAAGGGTAAATGGCGCCTGCAAGAGATAATTCAGGGGCGGGTTTTTACTGTGGGTAGTGAGCTGCATGAATATCTGGTGCACATCTTTTCCGATGCGCTTGTTGCAGGTGAATAGGCCATAGTCGGTGTACAGGCGCGCCGTCCGGTGGTGGTAGTTGCCGGTTCCCAGATGGACGTAGCGTTTCAACTTGTCGCGTTCGCGGCGAACGACGAGGAGCATCTTGGCGTGCGTCTTGTACCCAACGATGCCGTATACCACATGCACCCCCATCTCCTGCAGCTTGGTGGCGATCTCGATATTGGTTTCCTCGTCGAAGCGGGCGCGCAGCTCTACCACAACGGTGACCTCCTTGCCGGCGCTGGCGGCGTCGATCAACGCCGACACCAGCACCGAGTCCATCCCGGTGCGGTACAGTGTCTGCTTGATCGCGATGACATTGGGATCGACCGAAGCCTGCTTGACGAACTCCACAACCGGTGTGAAGGACTCGAAGGGGTGGTGCAAAAGTACGTCACCGCTGCTGATAGCGGTGAACATGTTTACCCCCTGGGGCATCTTCTGCGGCAGGCGGGGTGTGAAGCTCGGGAATTTCAGATCGGGACGATCGACGAGGTCCGGAAGCTGCATCAGGCGGTGCAGGTTGACCGGCCCGTTGACCTGGAACAGATCCCCGTCGCGAAGCTCGAATTTCTGCAGCAGGAACTTGGCGAGCTTTTCCGGGCAGTTGTCAGCCACTTCCAGGCGTACGGCATCCCCATAGCGCCGCGAGGGCAGTTCACCTTCCAGGGCGCGGAGCAGGTCGTCGACTTCTTCCGTGTCGACGAACAGATCGCTGTTGCGTGTGACTCGGAACTGGTAACAACCCACCGCGTCCATGCTGGGAAACAGGTCGCCGACGTAGGTGTGGATCACCGAGGACAGGAACAGAAAATCATAGGGTTCGTTACTGATCTCCTGCGGGACGTGTATGATGCGCGGCAGCGCGCGCGGCGCCGGCACGATGGCCAAGCCGCCCTCGTTGCCGAAAGCGTCCTGCCCGGTAAGCGATACGATGAAGTTCAGGCTCTTGTTCAGCGTTCGGGGAAAGGGGTGAGCCGGGTCGAGGCGTATCGGCGTGATCACCGGCAGTATATCTTCATCGAAATAGGTTTTTGCCCAGGCGCGCTGCTCCCGTGTCCACTCTTCACGCCTCAAGAATCGTATGCCCTCATTGCCAAGAGCGGGCAGTATGCTCTCGTTTAGCACCTTGTACTGCTCACTCACCAGATCTCGCGCCTGCATGCTGATGCGGTGAAGCGCGGCCGTGGGCGTGAGTCCGTCCGCACCGGTCTGGGTGCCGCCGTACTCAACCTGTTGTTTCAGGCCGGCAACCCGGATCTCGTAAAATTCGTCGAGGTTGGAGCTGGTGATGCACAGAAATCGCATGCGTTCCAGCAGAGGCAGGGAGGTGTCCTTGGACTGTTCGAAGACACGGCGGTTGAACGCCAATTGACTCAGTTCCCGATTGATGTACAGTTCGGGCCTCAGCAGGTCAGGGTCGTTTCTAATGGTCTCGGTTTCGGGAGCTGACACGGCTTGGCATTATCTCCATGTTTTTTCGAATACTACTTGGAGGTCTCTATTATATATCGCGAAAGAGGAAATTTTGAGATACGCTACCGACGACTTACGGATTCGGGAAATCAAAGAGCTGATTTCACCGGCTCAGATTCACGAGCAGCTGCCGATCAGCGAACGAGGTTCGCAGTTGATTCACCAGACTCGCCGGAACATCCACCGGATCTTGCATGGCCAGGACGACCGCGTACTCGTCGTGGCAGGCCCATGTTCCATCCACGACGTCGAGGCGGCCCACGAATATGCCGGCAGATTGATGCCGCTGCGGGATGAACTCGGCGATCACCTCGAGATCATCATGAGAGTGTACTTTGAGAAACCCCGCACCACCGTCGGGTGGAAAGGGCTGATCAATGATCCGGACCTGGACGAGAGCTTCCATATCAACAAGGGCCTGGCCGTAGCACGTGAACTTCTGCACTACCTCAACGATATGGGCATGCCTGCCGGGACGGAATACCTCGATCTCATTTCTCCGCAGTACATCGCCGATCTGATTAGCTGGGGCGCGATCGGAGCGAGGACGACGGAGAGCCAGGGGCACCGCACACTGGCATCCGGATTGTCGTGCCCCGTTGGATTCAAGAACGGCACCGACGGCAACTTGAAAATAGCTGTGGACGCGGTGGGTGCGGCCGTGCGGGCCCATCACTTCCTGTCAGTGACCAAGGAAGGACGGACGGCAATTTTTTCCACCTCGGGAAACGAGGACTGCCACATCATACTCCGCGGCGGCAAGGAGCCGAACTACGATGCGGCGCACGTAGACCGCGCGGTAGATGAGATGGAGAGCAGTGGTCTGAAACCCGCCGTGATGATCGATTTCAGCCACGCGAACAGTTCCAAGGACCCTGATCGACAAGCTGATGTGTGTGCGGACGTTGCGGCACAAATTGCCGGTGGCAACGTAAATATTATGGGGGTCATGATCGAAAGCCACCTCGTGGCCGGCCGGCAGGACGTGGAGACGGGCAGGGAGCTGACCTATGGCCAGAGCATCACCGATGCCTGCATCGGCTGGGAAGAAACCGTGCCTTTGCTGAAAAATCTTGCCAATGCAGTGGCTTTGCGCCGGCGGGGCGCCGGCGGGTCCCCGTATCTAGCCCGTATCTAGTGTTGCCTGCATTGTTGGCACAGACCGAGGATTTCGATGGTCTGATTGCGGGGAGTAAAACCGAGTTCGCCCGCGTTCCTCGACACCTTACGCGTGACCGTCGTATCCTGGACCTCTGCTACGGTGTCGCACTCCTCGCATATGAAGAACTGCCCGGAGTGCCGTTTCTTCGGGTCGGCACAGCCGATGTAAGCGTTCAATGACTCGATGCGGTGAATCAGCTTCGCCTGCTCCAGGAATTCGAGCGCCCGGTAGGCGGTAGGCGGAGCCGGTTTGTGGCCGAATGTCTTGAGCCCTTCCAGAACGTCATACGCCCGTTGTGGCTTGTGGCTCTTCCAGACCAGCGTGAGGACCTGTCTTCTGATTTCCGTAAGCCGCAACCCCTGAGCGCGGCAGCTGTCCTCGGCTATGCGCAGCGCTTCATCCAGACACCGCTCATGATTGTGTGCACCGCGGAATGGCGCAATGATGGTGGTGGTCATGCTTCGATATTCAGTTAACGTAGCCCCAGGAACGTAGTCGCGTGTATGCATACTGGGCGGCCTGTCCCTCTCGCACGGTCCGAAGATACTCGTAGTAGTGCCGGGCGGCGCCCCGCCGGTCCCGCATCCCTTCCATGGCCACGCCCCTCAGAAACGTGTTGCTGGGGTTGCCGGGAAGCAGTCGATCATACCTCGACAGGTCCTGATAAGCACCCGAAAATTCCCGCACCGAAATTCTGTTGATTCCGCTAAGGTTGTGAGCCTGCGCCTCCGTGGGGTAGATCGATTTCGCGTCATCCAGGTAGACCTGTGCTTCGTGTTGGCGTTCCTGCGCCATCAGGCTTTTGGACAGCAGCAGGTTGGCCGTGTAGTCACGGGGCGCCAAACGCACGGCGCGGCGAAAACTTTGTTCGGAGCGTGAAAAAGCCTTTCGCGCAAACAACGCCTCGCCTTTCTGCTGTTCCTTGATTGAGGGTTTGAGCCGGCGGACTCTTTCCGTGTTGTCCATGAACCGGTCCCGGTGGAGCGGGAGATCCGAGTACGACGCGTACTTCGATTCGATTGCCCTCCGGGTGTTGCGGTACCGTTCGTCACTGGGGGGATGCGTGGCGAACATGGTCTGCAGTGCGCCGGGTTTTGACTTGTTCTGGCTGCGAAGTACGTCCGTCAGTCCCAGCATGCCGTTCGGGTTGTATCCGGATTCCATCATGTAGCGCAATCCAAGGGCATCGCTTTCGCGCTCGTTGTTGCGGCTGTAGTGAGACAGCAGGGCGCCAGCGCCGGCGGAGCCCAGTCCATAAACCGCGTTTCCAAGCCCAGAGTCTGCGGTGCTCGCCAGAACGGCGCCGCTTATCAGTGCCGCTTGGGCCACTATGGTCTTTCCGGCTTGTTCCGCTGCGTGGCGTGCGGAAACGTGGCCGACTTCATGACCGAAAAGCCCGGCGAGTTCCGCCTCGTTGTCGAGTTCGACCAACAGGCCTCGGGTTACCGCAATACTGCCGCCGGGAAATGCATAAGCGTTGATGTGGTTGGCGTTAACCACCCGGAATGAGTAAGGCATGTGTGGCCGGTGGGATACGGCGCCGAGTTTTTTGCCGACATCGTCGACGTAGAAGTTCAGGCCGCGGTCCTGCGTCTCCCCGAAGTCGGCGGAAAACTGAAACGGGGATTGATTCCGGTCCACTGACAGTTCCTGCTGGGGGTTCAAACCTACGACGACCCGCTTACCGGTGATGGGATCGGTAGCGCAGCCATTCAAACCAGCCGCGCCCGCGGCAGACATAAGCCAGAGAAAATCGCGGCGGGACAATTTACCGTCCAAGCCGCGGTTGCCGTATCGTTGCGTCACGGTGTGTTTACCAGCCACATTGCGCTCCAAAGTGTACCATCGATACGGGTAACGCTATACTTGCGAATTGGTTATGCAAGCGAGAAGCAAGATGGAACCTACCGAGATTGTCGAAGTCGATCCGGGCGATGAAATTTCCTGCGACGGGGGCAAAACTTACGGCCACCCGAGGGTCTATCTCTCTGCGGGTGAAGATGGCCGCGTCGATTGCTATTACTGCGGGCGGCGGTTCCAGGTCCGGATGGCTATCGCGAACCAGGCAGGCGGCAAACACCAGGGCGCGGCCTGACTGTCTGATGCAGCAGCGAATTTACCATTATCCGATAATCGGTTTGTTGCGGGGGTACAAGCTCTTGATTTCGCCTTTGCTCGGTCCGCGCTGCAGACACTTGCCCACCTGTTCCGAATACGCTGAAGAGGCGATTTGCAGGCACGGTATCGTCAACGGCGGCTGGCTCTCCTTAAAGCGCTTTGGACGCTGCCATCCCTGGGGGAGCAGCGGATACGATCCGGTTCCGTAATTGGGCTCAATCGTATCGCTCGGTCCGGATCGAGACCGTCGATGATTCGCTCGGCAAGGGTGAGATGCCCCGGGTTTCACCGATTGCCAAGGTCGTGAAGTTGGCATTGGCTTTCGCCGCTGCCCGCCTGAGCATCAACATGGGTGCATCGATGGGTTCCGCGGATAAACGAAAGGTCCCCCAATGAATGCCGATTGATGTGCGGGCGCCTATCTCCTGATGGATCGATACCGCTTCCGAGGGGTCGACATGCATGGGAGACATGAACCACCTCGGTTCGAAGGCGCCAATGGGGATCAGGCCCAGGTCGAAGGGCCCGAAGTCCTCGCCGATGCGTTTGAACTGCACGGCGTTGTATCCGGTATCCCCGCCGAACCAGATTTTCTTGTCCCCGATCTCGATTACCCACGAGCACCACAGCGTCTGGGCGTAGTCCCACAGAGTCCGGCCCGAAAAATGCTGGCTGGGAGTGGCGGTAAACTTCACCCCGTCAAAAGCCGAGGATTGCCCCCAGTCCAGCTCCTCGGCGTTGTCGACGCCGTTATCCACGAACCACTGTTTGAGTGACATTGGCACCAGCCATTTGACCCGGTTGCCCAGTGCCCTGACCGTGTCCTGGTCAAGGTGATCGTAATGGTTGTGGGAGATCACGACATAGTCGACGGCCGGAAGCTGGTCTGCACGCAGTGCCGGCGGCGTGAACCGCTTCGGTCCGGCGAAGCTGACTGGCGAAGCCCGCTCTGAAAGAATCGGATCGGTCAGTATGGTCACACCCCGGTACTGCAACATCGTCGTCGAATGTCCAAGCCAAGTAATCTGCAGCCTTGAGGGGTCGGGTGAATCGATTATTTCCCGCGCCGGCGTCACCTGGGGGACCCTGTGGGAATTGCCCTCGTACTCCGAAAATTCCTGATTGCCAAAAAAGCGCATCTGCACATAGGTAAAGAACCGGGAACGGGTGAACTGTTCGTCCAGGAAGGGATTTTTGTAGCCGTCGTCCGAATGGTGAGGAGGCAGCGCGTATGAGTAACCGGCCGCACCCGCGAGCAATGCGATCATAACCAGGGCTGCGGCAACGATGACGGGTTGGTTGGAATGGTTTATTTTTTTCAAGGTTTTATTTCAGAAATCCACATCGGAACCTTTATCAGAAACATCCGGGGACGAATAAAACCAGCCCGGCCGCATTGGTGATTGTCAAGATCATGTTCATAATACGCCATTCTAATGTGAACCTCGAAACCAACAATGCACAGTTTTAGATGCGCGCTAACCGCCTTGGGTCTGGTTCTGCTGGGGAGTATCTGCCGAGCCGAATCCGTGGTGCATTCCAAAGAGCACGATTTTATCGTTCGGACCCTGGTCTCCGATCTGGATCACCCATGGGGTATGGCGTTCGTATCCGCGGACGAAATCCTGGTCACGGAAAGGCCGGGAATTCTTAACCTGATCAGCGCTGGATTCACCAAACGCCGGGCCATCCGCGGCTTGCCCCCGATTGCACAGGCCGGACAGGGGGGGTTGCTCGACGTTGCGGTGCACCCGGATTTCGAGAAAAATCGGCTGATCTATATCTCCTACGCCGCCTCGGGTGCCGACGGCGAAGGCACGGAAGTTGCGCGCGGCAGACTTTTGGGAGACCGGCTCGAGGACGTCGAAGTCATATTCCGGGCACTACCGAAGTCGGGTGGTGGCAGGCACTTCGGATCCCGACTGCTGTTTGCTCCGGACGGATATCTTTATATCACCCTGGGCGACAGAGGCAAACGCCCCCAGGCGCAGGCCCTCAGTACCCACCCGGGATCCATAATACGAGTCCACGACGACGGGCGTGTGCCCGAGGGCAATCCATTCGTATCGGACCCGCTTGCACGGCCGGAAATCTATACCTACGGCAATCGAAATGTTCAGGGAATTTCCGTGAATCCGGTCAGCGGACGGGTCTGGGCGCACGAACACGGTCCCCAGGGCGGCGACGAGATCAATATCATCGAAGCGGGCACGAACTACGGCTGGCCCATAATCACCTATGGGAAGAACTATGGCGTAGGCACGAAAATTGGCGAAGGGACCCACAAGGAGGGAATGGCGCAGCCGGTGCATCAGTGGACGCCGTCGATAGCGCCGTCCGGAATGGCGTTTTACGACGCTAATCGATTTCCCCGGTGGCAAGGCAGCCTTTTCGTTGGTTCGTTGAAGTTCAGTCTGCTGGCGCGCCTGTCGGTGGACGGTGATAGGGTGATCGATGAAGAGCGCCTGCTGACCGATCTCTACGGACGCATCCGCGACGTGCGCGTTGGGCCGGACGGTTTTGTATACTTGTTGACCGACGAGGCAAACGGATTATTGCTCCGGCTCGAGCCGGTTGCGCCGTAGCAGAATCACGCCTGCATGGGTGCCGAGGGACCGGCATTAGTGCTGATTGCGATACTGATGGTCTCGATAAATGCTGCTGCACTACCCGCAGAAAACATGCTGCGGCCGCGCCAGGACGCCGTTGCCGTGTAACCAGTTTAATATTAATTCAGGGGAGAACAAGCTTTATGGCCGATGAGATCGAGAGGAAATTCCTCGTTAAGAGCGACCACTGGCGGTCGGAAATCGTAAGGACCCGGTTCATCAAACAGGGATATCTGGCCGATACCGATGAATGCTCGATACGGGTCCGCGTGTCCGGGCAGGACGGTTACATCAGTGTGAAAAGCGCCGGACTCGACATAGCACGGAAGGAGTACGAATATCCTATTCCATTGAGCGATGCCGATGACATGCTGGCCCGGTTCTGCAGTGGCAACAAGATCGAAAAAACCAGGTATCACATCGAGCACATGGGACACGAATGGGAAGTCGATGTGTTCGAAGGAGATAACCAGGGACTGGTTGTCGCGGAGGTCGAACTCGCAAGCGTCGACGAAGAGGTGGCTTTGCCGGGTTGGATCGGAATCGAGGTATCGGGAGATCCAAGGTATCTGAACAGCAACCTTGCAACGGCGCCTTTCAACCAGTGGAAATCCACCGGGCACACTGCGTGAGTGTGCACCGGTGGTAATGAGGAGGAGCAACTTCCCATAGTCAAGTATAGTCAAATAACGAGAATGAGCCAGTAATCGTTCAACACGATGCCAGGCCCGCATGTTGCGCACGACTTAGGCCAGTACGCCCGGTTCCTCTATCGTTGGCATGGTATGGAAGTTCCGGGTACGGGAGAGCAGGCGCGAAGCGCGGCTCTGGACAGACTGCAGGGCTATGTGCTGCCCTATTCAGATCTCGAAACCCGCGTGCTGCCAGGGCGCATCGAAGACTACCAGTTCGGTGAACTCGATCGATGGTGTACCGCGGGTACGCTGATGTGGCAGGGCCACGAGCGGCTGGGTGCCAGCGACGGCGCGATCTCGATCTTCCGTCCCGAACAGTTGCCGCGGCTGGTCAGAATCAGGGGCTTGCGCCCGGGTGCGGCCTATGTGTCGCTGCGTAATCTGCTCGCCGAGCACGACTTCTGCGAGTTTGACTGGATAGCGAAAAATCTTGGAGGATTTCCTCCGCAGATCCTGAAAGCACTTTGGGATCTGGTGTGGGCCGGTGAGCTGAGCAACACGCGCCTGACGCCGTTGTTGTCCCTGATGTCGCAACGCGCCAGACGGACACGCTCGGGCAGGTACCATCAGCAACGCGCCCGGAGTGGTCGGCGACTGCCGGAGGCGATACCCGGCGCGGCGGGACAGTGGTACCTGCTCACCGGCCCCAGGTTTCGCGCGGCTCCCCCTGCGGAACGGGATCACGCACTGATGCGGCAGATGCTGGACCGCTGGGGCATCATCGGCCAGCGATGTCTGCAAGCGGAAGGGGTCACCGGCGGGTTGAGCAGGTTTGCGAATATCCTCGATGAATTCGTTGAACGGGGCGGTGTCGAGCGTGGCCTGTTCGTCGAGGACTTGGGGGCTTCCCAGTTCGGCAGAATAGATGCGCTCGATCTGTTGGATCGTTCCGCGCGGGACACCCCCGCTTGGATCATCGCGGCGGCGGATCCCGCCAACCCCTGCGGAAGGCTCGCGCCCTGGCCAAAATCTACGAACCCGCGACTCACTCCTCAGCGGGTAGCGGGCGCCCGGATCGTGCTGTCTGATGAGGGGCCGATTGGATTTCTGAGCGCCGCCGGTTGCGATTTGATAACGTTCGATACCCCGGCGCGGTGCTTGCGTAAAAGAAAATCAGATCTGTCTTGCGTACTGGCTCGTGCCGCGCGCCCGGGTCAGCCCATGCTGTTGCGTAAGGTAGACGGACAGTTTCCAGCGGTATCGCCACTGTCTGCTGATTTGAAATCCGCCGGATTCAAGGAATCCCGCGGCGGTTATATCTGTCGTACGTGAAATTCGTGGCTAGTCCGCATATCGTGCAAAAAGACCTTGCAACACCCGTTAAAACCCACTATCTTATGATTTGTTCCCTTTCGAAACACTATATCTAGGGGTTGCCGGATATTCTTCGTTCCGCGAATTTTGTGGATTGAATGTTGTTGTAAGAATTTTATTGTAACAATTTTCCGGTATGGGGCTTTTCGGCGACGCCCTCCGATGCGACGGTGATTTTTGGGGGCGCGGCGACAAACGCAAGTGCCGTGTCAATGGATGGCGGCGTTGGTCGGATGGTGCTAGGGCCAGGGAGACGCGCCGCGGGAGCAAGTACGCAATAAGTCGAAACAAAGAATAAGAGGACTCAGTAGATGAAACTTGGGAGCAGTTCTGCGATCGTGAGTGTGCGCCGATGAGTTCAGTGCGCATCGGCACGACGGATATCGAGAAGACATCGCCGGCGGCAAAAACGATCTCTTTGCAATCGGCCTCGTTCGACATCTGGAACATGAAATACCGGCTGAAAAGCAAGTCCGGCGATGTCATCGACGAGGATGTGGACGCGACCTACCGGCGCGTCGCGCGGGCGCTGTCGAATGTGGAACTCACGGACGAGCTGAAACAACACTGGAACGAACGATTCCTTTGGGCGCTGCGAAATGGCGCAATTCCGGCCGGCAGGATCGTTTCCAACGCCGGTGCGCGGGATCACAAACCGGCAACGTCGACAATCAACTGTACCGTATCCGGTCTGATCAAGGATTCGATGAATGACATCCTCGAAAAAGTGCACGAAGCCGGGCTGACCCTCAAGGCCGGGTGCGGCATTGGCTATGAGTTTTCGACCTTGCGGCCCAAGGGGGCCTATGTCTCAGGGGCGGGGGCCTACACTTCCGGTCCACTCTCGTTCATGGATATCTACGACAAGATGTGCTTTACGGTGTCGTCGGCCGGCGGCCGCCGTGGTGCGCAGATGGCGACCTTCGATGTCGGCCACCCGGACGTAAAGGATTTCATCAGAGCCAAACGAGAGGCGGGACGTCTGCGCCAGTTCAATATGTCCTTGCTGATTACCGATGAGTTCATCGACGCGGTCCGGGGTGACAAGGATTGGAAGCTTGCATTCCCCGTCACACGCAAGGAAGTCGAGGACGATGATCTCGATATCGAGGACCGCGATCACTTCGTATGGCGTGAACATCCCAGTTCCGATGGATATGTAACCAACGAGGACGGGCTGGTCGCCTGCAAGATCTTCGACTCGGTCAAGGCACAGAATCTGTGGAACATGATCATGGCGTCCACGTATGATTTCGCCGAGCCGGGATTCATTCTCATCGACAAAGTCAACGAGATGAACAACAACTGGTTTTGCGAGAACATTCGCGCCACCAATCCGTGCGGAGAACAGCCGCTTCCCGAGTACGGCGCCTGCTTGCTGGGTTCGGTGAATCTTACTTGTTTCGTAGACGATCCGTTTACCGACAAGGCCCACTTCGACTGGGAGAAGTTTCACGAGGTGGCATCGGTGTTCAGCCGTATGCTTGACAACGTCGTGGAGATCAATGGTTTACCGCTTGGCAAGCAAAGGCAGGAGATCGAGCGAAAACGCCGGCATGGTATGGGTTATCTGGGTCTCGGTTCAACGCTCGCCATGATGCGCATGGCGTATGGATCACCGGAGTCGCTGGTATTTACCGAGAAAGTGTCCAAAGCAATGGCTCTGGCGGGATGGGAGCAGGCGCTTGAGTTGGCCAAAGAAAAAGGACCGGCGCCTTTGATGGATGAGAGATTCACCGTCACCGCGGAAATGTTGCGTAAGCGCCCCGAAATGGCGAGAGACGGGTATCGTGTCGGAGACCGTGTAAAGGGGAGGGTGCTCCATGCACGGTATAGTCGCTATATGCAGCGCGTCGCGGAGGCCGCCCCCGAACTGGTCAAAGAACTCGCGGAGTCCGGGGCACGCTATACACATCACTCCTCTATCGCGCCGACCGGAACCATCTCCCTGTCCCTGGCGAACAATGCCAGCAACGGGATCGAGCCCAGCTTTGCGCACATGTATTCCAGGAACGTAATCAGGGAGGGCAAGAAGACCAAGGAAAAAGTGGACGTGTTTTCTTACGAGTTGCTGGCATTTCGTGAATTGATCAACTCCAGCGCTATTCCGTACGCAACGGAACCGGAGCAGCAGCTTCCCGATTATTTCGTCGCGGCCGACGATATCACACCCGTCCAGCATGTCGATATTCAGGCCGCTGCGCAGAAATGGGTCGATTCGTCGATTTCGAAAACCGCCAATGTGCCCACGGATTTTCCTTTCGAGAGATTCAAGGATATCTATATGTACGCGTACGAAAAGGACCTCAAGGGATGCACCACGTTCCGATTCAATCCGGAGGCGTTTCAGGGTGTCCTGGTCAAGGAAAAGGACCTCGAGAATACGATTTATGAGTTCGCGCTGGAAGATGGAACCACGGTAACGGTCAGGGGCAACGAGGAGATCGATTACGACGGCGAAACCCACACGGCCGCCAACCTGTTCGATGCTCTGAAAGAAGGTTACTACGGCAAGTTCTGAATGCCGGCGGCTGCCCGCGAGGAAACTCTGGAGAGAAAGAAAATGAACATGAAGATCGAAAAGCGGATAGTGGATTACAAGGTGGTGCAAGACCAGCCGCCGGAGCAGAAGGCACAGACCGGCCAGGAGACCGGGCGGGAAAAACCGGCCGCCGAAGTCATCCACATGCACGAAAAAATCGAGCGTCCACCGATGCTCAAGGGCTATACCTACAAGCTAAAGACGCCCGGATCCGAACACGCCATGTACGTAACCATCAACGACATCATATTGAACGAGGGTACGGAGCACCAGCTTCAGCGACCTTACGAGATCTTCATCAATTCAAAGAACATGGACCACTTTCAATGGATCGTGGCGTTGACCCGGATCATGTCGGCGGTGTTCCGAAAGGGCGGTGACGTAACATTCCTCGTGGAAGAGTTGCGCTCCGTGTTCGATCCACGGGGTGGATATTTCAAGAAAGGAGGTCGCTATGCGCCATCCCTGGTGGCGGAGTTGGGTGACGTTATAGAAACTCACCTCAAGGAGATCGGTTTGCTGGAAGATCGCGATCTTGATGCTCATCAGCAGGCGCAGATCGACGACGCGCGCATGAAATACGATTCAGCAACTGACGACGACAGCGATGACGATTTCCCGGCGAGTGCGTCGCTGTGTATGAAATGCCATACCAAGGCACTGGTTCAACTTGACGGCTGCATGACGTGCCTGAGTTGTGGTGATTCCAAGTGCGGGTAAGCGTAAAGAACACCTCCTCGGTGTGTAGTGAGCAGTACCGGTTCCCTTCCTGCCAGAATTGGCAGGAAGGGAACACGGCCTGCAGTGGCAGACACTGAAAAACATAGGTAGTAGCGACATGCTTGAAATTCAGTTCGAGATCGGAGGACGCAAACTGGATCCCTGTTTCATTGGGGACGGTATTGAGAAGGTCACCCTGCTGCATGTGGCGAGGCTCATACGCGAAAAATTCAGCATCATACGCGTGACCGACAGGCAGGACCCGCTTAAGGTGCTAATCAAGGGGGAGGATGTCGAGCACCTGCACTACGAACTGGATGGACCGCAGGTGGTGCTGGATCAGGTCAGGGATAAACTGGGCAACATACAGCGCGGTGAGATCCCTGCAGCGATTTGACTATGCCGAGCCGGTCCCATTTTCGGCAATCGTCACCGTTGTTGCAGGGCGATGACCCCCGGCAGTTTTGTGAAGATGAGGGCTGATCGGGACCAGGCAGCGATCCTGCAGGCGTCGCCTTCGCGGACCGGCCAGGCAATGCGGCAGGAAAGTAGAGCCCGCGAGGGGATCCTGCCGTCACAGTCGCTGGCCGAGTTGATTCGATCCGGCCGCATCAGTGCGGCGGAATCAATGAGCGATGGCCAGATCCAACCGGCCAGTATCGATCTACGGCTGGGATCCCGGGCCTACCGCGTCAGGGCCAGTTTCCTGCCGGGCAAGGACCAGACGGTCAGTCAGCGCGCAGAAAGCCTGACCATGCACGAGTTCGACATTACCGGCGGTGCGGTCCTGGAACGCGGCTGCGTATACATCGTGCCGCTGATGGAGGGCCTGAACCTTCCCCCGTCTTGCTCTGCCATCGGGAATCCCAAGAGTTCGACGGGGCGTCTCGATGTGTTTACCCGGCTGCTCACCGACCACGGCGCCGAATTCGATCACGTCAGGCCCGGCTACGAAGGCCCGCTTTACGCCGAAATTTCACCCCGCACCTTCAGCATCCTGGTCCGCAAAGGCTCCCGCCTGTCGCAACTCAGGATACGGCGGGGGGAACCGCGGCGGTCGGACGAGCATCACCTCCTGCTGCAGCGCGAACACCGCATAGTGGACACGCAACTGGATGCCGGTGATATCAAGAATGGCGTACCGATTACGGTCGATGTGGAAGGCGACGCGGATACGCGCCTGATCGGGTACCGGGCGAAACTCCATGCCGGATTGATAGATGTCGACAAGAACGATTATTACCAGATAGATGATTTCTGGGAGCCCGTGTTCAGGCAGAACGGTTCCGGACTGATCCTGGATCCCGGTGAGTTCTATATTCTTGCCTCCAGGGAGGCGGTGCGGGTTCCAAAAGGATATGCCGCACAGATGATCGCCTACGACACCCTGGTTGGTGAATTCCGCGTGCACTATGCCGGATTTTTCGACCCCGGTTTTGGCGACCCTGAAGCGGACGGCCAGGGATCGAGAGCCGTACTCGAAGTCAGATCGTTCGAGGTGCCGTTCGTGGTGGAACCCGGTCAGGTGGTTGGGCGTCTTGTATACGAAGCCCTTACAGAGGTTCCCGACAAGCTGTATGGTCAGGCTCTACGCTCCAATTACCAGAAGCAGGGGCTGAAGCTGAGCAAGCACTTCAAAGTGGGTTAGTCTGCGGGCGAGGAACACACTCGTGTGCACGCGACTGCGCCTCGTAACCGGCCTGCAGGTGCTCGTTTTGTTCTGCTCGATCACGGTCGATACAGCCGCAGCCGACGGCGAGGTGTTGCGAATTATGCCGCTGGGCGACTCCATAACGCAGGGGTACGATGCCAGCTACCGTGAACCCCTGTGGCATGCACTCCAGGACGCGGGGTGGGAAGTAGACTTCGTTGGCAGCATGGACCGATACTATGGCGGTGGAATACGCCCTCAGCAATACGATCCGGATCACGAGGGTCATTGGGGCTGGTTCGCGGACGAGGTGCTGGCGCGCATCGCGGACTGGGCAGCACGCACCGAACCCGATGTCGCGCTCGTGCACCTGGGTACCAATGATATAGGCAGCGGGCAGGAGCCGCTGGATACGGTAAAAGAGGTGGAGCAAATCGTCGCGCTTCTGCGGCAACAAAATCCCAATATACATGTACTGCTCGCGGCGATAATCCCGATAGACCATGCCGAGGCAAACAAACGCGTGAAGACGTACAACGCGGCGCTTGGCGTTCTGGCCAGGTCGCTCGACGATGCACGGTCCCGAATACTGCTCGTGGACCAGTTTTCCGGGTTCGATGCCAGTCAGGACACCTACGACGGGCTGCACCCCAACGAAAGCGGTATTCAGAAAATGGCAATCAGGTGGTTATCGGCACTGGAGAGGCTCCGGTCCGAGTAACCCGGTGGTTGCATGAGTGATTGAGGCCGGCCTGTTTTTTGCCTTTATCGGTGGGCATTGGTATTGATTGCTGATTAATCCGTTTATCTTGTTAAACTAGGGTCCGGGAAGCGCTCTAATCGATTCCCACGGACTATCCACCGAGAACCGTATCCACGGCACTGCCTCACAATCGGCATGCTGAGTGTGGGAGCGACTACAACGCCGGATCCCGGTTTGAATATTTGCTTACCGGTGTTTCCGCGGAAACACCGTTACGGAGAATTTAATATGCAATTTCAACAAGCTATACTGTGGGTCGCTGTCGGGTTGGGAATTGCCTACCTGATGATAACGCTCAACGGCTGAGCGGTCCGTTGCTTGCTGCGAAACCCGTGGTTGCGCCACGTTACACCAATCTGATCGAAAAGCTGCCGGCCACGGTGCCCTTCGTGGGACCGGAAACCCAGGAGCGGGCCATGGGCGCACCTTTCAAGGCCCGGATCGGGGCCAATGAGAACGCATTCGGCCCGTCACCTGCGGCAATCAGGGCGATGCAGGAAGCCGTACCGGATGCATGGAAGTACGGGGATCCCGAAAACTTCGAGCTGAAGCAGGCGCTGGCCGAACATCATGGCGTGCCAGCGGAGAATATCGTGGTGGGGGAGGGTATCGATGGCCTTCTCGGTTATCTGGCGCGGATGTTGATCACGGAAGGCGCCCCGGTTGCGACTTCACTCGGTGCATATCCCACTTTCAACTACCATATCGAAGGATTCGGGGGCGTTCTGTGCACCGTGCCTTACAGAAATGACGCCGAGGACCCGCAACCGCTGCTCGAGCTGGCCCTTGCCAGGAATGTTCCGCTGATCTATTTCGCAAATCCCGACAATCCGATGGGAACGTGGCATGATGCGGACACGATTCAGCACCTGATCGACGGCGTGCCTGGAGATGCCCTCCTGTGCCTGGATGAGGCTTACATCGAGTTCGCTCCGCCGGGCACGGCGCCACCGCTCGAAGTCGCCAATCGCCGGGTCATTCGTTTCCGGACGTTTTCCAAGGCGTACGGAATGGCGGGAGCCCGCGTGGGCTACGGGATTGCTCACGCCGATCTGGCCAACGCATTCAACAAGGTGAGGAATCATTTTGGCGTCAATCGCATGGCGCAGGCCGGAGCCGTTGTGGCGCTGTCAGACCAGGCCCACCTGGCTTACGTGCAAGAAGAAGTGGCCAAGGCGCGGCAGAGGATTACGAACATCGCCCGTGCCAACGGATTCGATGCGCTGCCTTCGGCAACGAATTTCGTAGCCGTGAATTGCGGCCGGGACGGCCCCTATGCCCGCAAGGTACTGCAGGGGCTGGTTTCGCGCGGGGTATTCGTTCGTATGCCCTTCGTCTCCCCGCAGGATCGGTGCATACGGGTATCGGCGGGAACGAGCTCCGATCTCGATTTGTTCGAGCAGGTCCTGCCTCAGGCGATCGCCGAGGCGGGCTGAAGGACTGGCTGCTGCACTGATTGAGGGATAGGTGTGGGTAAGCGCGTTTTCAACACCGAGTATGCCCCCGAAGAGGAAATCGAGGGCGTAAAAGCCGCTCTGGACGCTGCAGGCATAACGTACTATGAAATCCGTAACAGCATCCTATGGCTTGGCGGTGGATCGCTGTGCGTAAAGCATGCGCCAGACTATGAACGGGCGCGGACGGTAATCGAGGATTTTCAAGAAACATGGCGCAAACGCGCCGCGGATGCGCCGGCGCGGCGCCGGGTCAACTGGGTGGCGGCGCTGCCGCTGCTGATTCTCCTGGCGCTGTTCGTGGTCGTAACGGTTCAAAGCCTGTCAGGATAGCGGCGTTTCCCCCGGTCCTCACATGCTTCGGTCTCTCCATGCGCCTCTCTGCGCTCTGACGTTCGCCGTTACCAAACTTTCGGTCGATGTGTACCAGTCGTTTTACCACGGTATCGGTCTGCATTGGCCGTCAGTGCTTTTCGGGCTGGTAGTCGTCAGTATCGCAGGAACAATCGGGTATATTTGCGGAGCGCTCGTTCTCGGCAAGCCCGGGCAGCGCCGGGCCGTGTTCTTCATTGCGCTCATCAGTTTTTTCGTGTCCACCAGCCTGGCTCACCTGTTGGCCTCGGTGGTCACTTCTCTTTGGATGTTCCTGGCCGGCCTGTGTGCGATAGCATTTATCGTGACGGTCTGGATTGGTCCCAGGTGGGATCCGCCGGCCTGACTGTGGCTGCAACCAACCACGCAACCGAAGATCAGGTAACGCGCCTTCGCGCGCTCACGGCGTTTATGCTGGGAACCCTGTTCTTCGGCTACGCATTCACGCAACGCGTGGCGCCCAGCGTGATGACCACTGAACTCATGCGCGACTTCGGGGTCGGCGCGGCAGCCCTGGGTTCGCTTTCGGCGTTTTATTTCTATTCATACGCCGCGATACAGCTCCCGGTCGGAATGCTGCTGGACCGTTTCGGGCCCCGCAAGCTGATGGTCGCCGCCCTGGTGTTATGCGCGCTTGCATCCGTCGGGTTCGGGAACAGTGAAACCCTTGCGGCTGCCTCCGTTGGACGCCTGCTGATTGGCGGCACGGTTGCATTTGGATTCGTTGGAACCTTGACCATTGCGGGCTACTGGTTTCCGCCGAACCGCTTCGTCATGCTTTCCGGGATCCTGACCACCGTCGGTATGATTGGTGCGATACTCGGTCAGGCACCCCTGCGGCTTGCCGTGGAGAGCATAGGCTGGCGAAGTACGGTGTTTTTCCTGGCTGGTGTAGCGGTGCTTCTCGCGGTGTCGATCTTCCTGCTGGTGCCCCATCGCTCGAAGGAACAGCTGACGCGCACGAGGAATGCCAGCCCGTTTTCCGGACTCAAATCCGTGGTGGTGAAGCCCCAGAGCTGGCTGTGTGCCGGCGTGGGTTTCGGTCCAAGCGCGACGCTGTTGGGTTTTGCGGGATTGTGGGCAGTGCCCTGGCTCAGCAGCGTCAAGATGTTCCCCACGGCCGAGGCGGCGGGAATCGCTTCCGCGGAGTTCCTGGGCTGGGCATTCGCCGCGCCGGCCGTCGGCTGGCTGTCGGATCGGATCGGCCGGCGCAAACCCCTGCTGTACTTGGGCCTGACGGTGAATCTGTTGTCTCTGCTGGTGCTCGTGTTTGGCGGCGTCGACGATCCGTTCGCATTGACGGCGTTGTTCTTCATCAACGGTGCGAGCGGCAGCGTGATGGTGATCACTTTCGGGTCCATGCGGGAGCTGAACGCACCGGAGAACAATGCCACTGCACTGGCCATGCTCAACATGTTCGTGGTTGGCGCCGGCGCCGTGATGCAACCGCTGGTGGGCTGGCTGCTGGATCTGAACTGGCAGGGCAAAATCCTGGACGGTGCAAGAGTGTACGGCGAGGATGCTTACGCCACGGCCTTGATCGCCATTATTGCAGGGAACGCTCTCGCGCTTGGCTGCTGTTTGTTCCTGCGCGAAACCTACTGCCGGCCGGCGGGCGCGCATGAATCTGCCAAGGCTGAATATTCGGAGACGCGGTGACCCGGAACAGGCCGACCACTATCGGTGAAATGAAGGCGCGGCTTCGCCGTTTTCGATCGGGTGAAAGCGTCCGGCGCGCCCTTGCTTTCAAACCGCGCCCGGATGACCTGTTTATATCCCCCTACGCCAAGTGCGGAACCACCTGGATGCAGCAGATAGTTCATGGCATCCGGACCCGGGGCTCCATGCGTTTCGATGAAATCACCGAGGTCATCCCGTGGATCGAGATGGCGTACGACATGGGCGTAAATCCCGACGGCAATCAGGTGGCGGATCCGAGGGTGTTCAAGAGCCACCTGTCCTGGGATCAGATCCCCAAGGGTGCGAGGTACATCTGCATCATCCGCAATCCGGCGAATGTCCTGGTGTCGCTGTACCACTTTTTCGAGGGCTGGTTTTTCGAAGCGGGCTCGATCACGCTGGAAGAATTTGCCCGAGAGGAGTTCATGGAGCGCACGGCCGCTCGGAGTTACTGGTCGCACTTGGCGTCCTGGTGGCCGCAGCGTGATCGTCCCGATGTGTTGATGCTCTGCTACGAGCACATGCTTCCGGACCTGCCCGGTGCGGTGCGAAGGATCGCCGAATTCCTTGATATCACTCTGCACCCGGACAACGCCCGGATCGTCGAAACACAGTCGTCGATCGACTTCATGCGCGCTCACGAGCGCCAGTTCGACGACCACCTGGTGCGCTCTGCCCGGGACCCGGCGTGTGGGCTGCCGACGGGTGCCGACACCACGAAGGTGCGCCGGGGCGGAACGCGGGAAAGATCCGGTCTGCCGGGCAGTGAGATCATGAGCGAACTGGACCGGATCTGGCGCAGGGAGATAAGCAGCCGGTTTGGCCTGACGGACTATCAGCACATGTGTAATAGGCTTAAAATCACCTCCGGCTAGAACCCACCCGCAGGATCAGATCGCGCCATGACAACTTTCAATCAGCCCCTTGGCGGCAACGAAGTGCCCAGGTTCGCCGGCCCGGGGACCATGTTCAGACTCCCCGCCCACAGCGATGCGTCGGGGCTGGACATCGCGATTATAGGCGTGCCGCTCGATATCGGCACCAGCAACCGCTCCGGCACCCGCTTCGGCCCTCGCCAGATCCGTTCGGAATCCGTACTGGTGCGCCCTTATGGCATGGCAACGCGCGCCGCCCCCTTCGATAGCTTCCAGATCGGGGATATCGGTGACGTGCCTTTGAATACCTTCAATCTAGAGAAATCCATTGGCATCATAGAATCATATTACGATGGGGTTTTGGCGCAAGGCGCTCGGCCGGTCACGCTCGGCGGGGATCACACCATCGCGCTGCCGATACTGCGTGCGCTGAGCAAGAAGCACGGAACCCTGGCGTTGATTCACGTCGATGCCCACGCCGACATCAACGACACGATGTTCGGTGAGCGGATCGCGCATGGCACGATCTTTCGCCGCGCATTGGAGGAGGGCCTCGTGGACGGCAACCGAATGGTCCAGATCGGCCTCCGGGCCACCGGTTACAGCGCGGAGGACTTCGACTGGTCGCGTGATCGGGGGGTACGCGTGGTGCAGGCGGAGCAGTGCTGGTACACCTCTCTGGAACCCCTGATGGAAGAGGTGCGCGGGCGCATCGGCGAGGGCACGCCGACCTATCTGAGCTTCGATATAGACGGCCTGGATCCTTCCGTCGCCCCCGGAACCGGCACGCCCGAACCGGCCGGGCTGACCGCGTCCCAGGGCCTGGAAATCATTCGAGGTGCGTATGGCACCAACCTGGTGGGCGCCGATCTGGTCGAGGTCTCACCGCCCTACGACTCGACCGGTAACACCTCCCTGCTGGCGGCGAATCTGATCTTCGAAATGCTGTGCAGTTTTCCCGGTTGCCTGCGTCGATAGGCCGGGGTCTTTAGTTTTTGATCATTGCTGTGGCTGACGACAACTTCAACAGTGCCGCCTACGGCGGACCGGGCTGGAGCCCCCGCAGCGGCACCCACCAGGCCGAGATCGGGACAAAATGGGCCCAATGCGGGATCCGGGATGAGTGGAGTCCGCTTCGTTCCGTTTTGCTGCACAGGCCCGGCCGGGAAGTCTCGTCATCGCTGACCGATCCGAATGCCGTGCAAATGCTGGCCGCCCTGGATCTGGGGCGGGCGCAGTCGGAGCACGACCAGATGGCGCAAAATTACCGGGACAACGGCGTCGCGGTGTACACGCTGGATCCGCGGGGAGACGTTGCGCCAAACCAGATGTTTTGTGCCGACCTGTTCGCGATGACGCCACAGGGAGCGATTCTTGCACGACCCGCCTCCGAGGTGCGTGCCGGTGAGGAAATACAGGTGGCGCGCAGGCTTGCGGACCTGAGTGTCCCCATTCTCCGGACACTCACCGGCGGTGCCACGTTCGAGGGTGCGGATCTGCTCTGGATCAACTCCGAAAGCGCTTTGCTTGGTCTGGGACTGAGAACGAACCGCGAGGCCGCCGATCAGATAAGCCGGCTCTTCGACGAGATCGGCGCTTCTTTGCTGACGGTCGATATGCCCTTTGGGACCATGCATTTGATGGGGATGCTGCGCATCGTCGACAAGGATCTCGCCATCGCCTGGCCAAGGCGGACACCCCATATCGTGGTTTCGATACTGCGGGATGCCGGCTTCGACGTTGTCTTTCTGAACGACACCGGAGAAGCGGAGGTCAATCGTTCGTTTAATTTCGTAACCCTGGGCCCGCGCCGGATACTGATGGTCGACGGTAATCCTGGCAGCCGCGACTTTTTTGAATCCCATGCAATCGAATGCCTGACCACACCCGCTTACGAATTGGGCAAGGCCGCCGGCGCAATCGGATGTCTAACGGGTATTCTGAGACGCGAGGTGGAGATGTAATTGAAAAATCCGGATTCGAATAGAGCCCAACACACTGAGATTTTCGTTGTCGATTTCCTAAAAAATAATTCGTTGACCCATCCGGTCGTTTTCCCCGATCCGCATCGATCAAATTCCAAATGCCTTCAGCGCGTGGTCCAGATTCGTTTCACATAGCAGTCCAGGCAAACCGCAACGGGATTCATCTCCGGGCTGATATTTGCCGGTCCTGACCAGGCAGGCTTGCAGCCCGGTTCGAAGCGCGCCTTCGCAGTCGGCGATGACGTCGTCTCCGATCATCAATGCCTCGGCCGGAGAACAGGGTACGCTGTTCAAAACGATGTCGAAGAATGTCTCGGAAGGTTTCCCGATAACGACGGGTTCTTTTTGGGCGGCGTAGCTCAGAGCGTGAATGAAAGGGCCGGCGTCCAGAACCAGTTCACCATCTTTTCTGAAATATCGGTTGTCGCCTATGGCGATGAGTGAGGCATCCTGCATCAGATATTGAAAAGCCTTGTTCAGGTGAGAGTAGTCGAACCGATCGCCGGCATCGGCCACAACCACCGCATCCGGCGATGTCGATTGGAACGGACGGAATAGTTCATCGAGGTTGGGGTGTACCAGCGAATAACAGCTCAAACCGCGGTCGCCCAGATATGCGACGACCGCGCCGGGTGCGGTAAAAAGCTGCTTCGGCCCGACGCTGAAACCCATCGTCTCAAGTTGGATGGCAACCTGCGGGGGAGATTGTCGAGATGTGTTGGTGACAAAGCGAACGGCAACCGGGCGCCTTTGCAGTCTCTGCACCGCTTCCAGCGCTCCGGCGATGGGTTTGCCGCTGTCGTACAAAACACCGGCGATGTCGAGCAGCACAGCCTTGATCATTTGACCTGTTTTAAACTTTGCCGGTCTTGGCGATAGTGCGGCGCACACCCCGCGACCCAGGACCGGCCGATCCGGGCGTCAGGGCCAGTTCCGCCGCAGCAGGTCTCGGAGTTCGCCGAATTGCTCCTCGGTCATGTCCGTCGTTTGGGCGATGTCGGGAGGTTTTGGCCAGGCGTTGTCGGTAAAGGTCACGCCGGCGATCTGCCTGGGGCCGCTGTAGCGGGGCAAGACATGAAAATGCACTTCCCGGTCCACCATCATCAGCGCGAGGTAGTTGATCTTTTCGTATTCAAAACTCCGGGCCAGTGCCTGTTCCAGTGTGCCGGTCACTTTCGGGAGTTCCGAATAGGCCGTTGCCGAGACCTGTGAAAAACTGGTTGCGGCTTCCTTGCAGGCAAGCACCAAACTGCCGGCGGTGACCTGTTGCGGCCGCAGCAATACCACCCAATTGTCACCCTGGTAAAGAAGGTTTTCGGGGTATCCAAATTTTTTTATGGTTTCGTTCATGAGTTGTCTTATGGTTGCAATTAGTATTCGTAGACCGGGTATTGTATCAACGCGACGTGTCTGGTCGACCGGATAGAACTTAATTTCACCCCCCATTCGATTCGGTAGTTTATCCGACGATCAAATATGATAGGGTCGATCCCTGACGCATGGTGGCCGCAGGCCATTGGCGAAACCGGGTATTTCACTAATAGAGGATCTCGAATGTTGAAACTTTTTTCAGGTATCACCGCTTTGTTTTTTTGCGTTTCACTGGCTTACGCTGACAATGGAATCGTCAGCGTCAAGAGTTCACACGATGTCAAAACGACCGCCGATCGCCTCGAGGCCGCGCTCAACAGCAAGGGTATGACCGTGTTTGCGAGAATCGACCACGCCGCGGGTGCGATGAAGGCTGGGGCGAATCTGGCTCCCACCGAGCTGGTCATTTTCGGCAACCCCAAGGTTGGCACGCCGTTGATGATGTGCGACCGGGCCGTTGCTATAGACCTGCCCCAGAAGGCCCTGATATGGGAGGAGGACGGCGGGCAGGTATGGCTTTCATACAACGCTCCGGACTACCTGGCGCAAAGGCACGACCTGGCCGGCTGTGGAGAGGTGGTAGACAAGATTCGCAATGCCCTTGCCAACTTCGCCAAAGCTGCAACCCAGCCCTAGCCCAGCCCGCATATTGCGGGCTAGACCCATTTGAAAACGGCGAAACCGTACCCAATCGATATGGCAAGCGGCGCCCATAGCGGGGTGCCGAAGAATCCAAGCCAGGTCAAAAATATGAAAGCGCTACCCAGCAGGCTGATGAACAGGCGGTCGCCTCGCGTCGTATCCAACCCCAGTGCACCACGCCGGGGTGCTCCGCCGGGGGAATGGCTGTCCCAGATCACCATGCCGACGATGCATAAGAAAATAAAAATGAAGAAAACGGCGGTGGGCCAGGTCCAGGCCATCCAGGTCAGGTCCATGCTCGTTCCCCGTTTCGCGCATTTGCGGTATGCGTTCTTTGCTTACACTCGTCCAAGCGCAAATCCTTTGGCAATGTAGTTGCGCACGAAATAGATTACGAAGGCGCCTGGAATGATGGTCAGGGCTCCCGCCGCGGCCAGCAGGCCGAGCTCGTATCCCGCGGTGCTGGCGGTGCGGGTCATCGTTGCCGCAATGGGTTTCGCGGCAACTGAAGTGAGCGTTTTGGCGAGGAGCAGTTCTACCCAGGAGTACATAAAACAGAAGAACGCGGCGACGCCTATGCCGGCGGCAATCGTGGGTATGAAAATCTTGACGAAGAAACGCCAGAACGAGTAACCGTCGAGGTACGCGGTTTCGTCCAACTCCTTGGGTACGCCGGACATGAAGCCTTCCAGTATCCACACCGCAAGCGGTATGTTGAAAAGGCAGTGGGCAAGGGCAACTGCGATGTGGGTGTCGAACAGTCCCGTTGCCGAGTAGAGCTGGAAGAAGGGCAGCGCAAATACCGCGGGGGGCGCCATCCGATTGGTGAGCAGCCAGAAAAAGAGGTGCTTGTCCCCCAAAAAACGATACCGGGAAAACGCGTACGCGGCGGGCAGGGCCACCGTAACCGAAATCACGGTATTGATGACCACGTATGTGATCGAGTTCAGGTAGCCGTTGTACCAGGTCGGGTCGGTAAAGATCTTGATATAGTTGTCCAGCGTGAAATTCATCGGCCAGAGGGAAAATGTCCCCAGTATTTCATTTGTCGTTTTGAACGACATGTTCAGCAGCCAGTAGATTGGCAGCATGAGGAAGAGGATATAGAGGAGGGTGACGAGCAGCTTTGCGTTTTTCACTATTTCGCCTCGCCGCGCATCATCAGGGTGTAAAAGATCCAGCAAACCAGTAACACGATCAGGAAGTAGATCAGCGACATCGCCGCCGCCGGTCCCAGGTCGAACTGGCCCAGGGCGATCTTGACCAGATCAATGGAAAGAAAAGTCGTCGTGTTTCCCGGCCCGCCCCCGGTCAGCACGAAGGGTTCCGTGTAAATCATAAAGCTGTCCATGAATCTCAGCAAAATCGCAATGGTCAGGACGCGCTTCATTTTGGGTAACTGTATGTGGCGGAATACCGCCCAGGCGCTGGCTCCGTCGATCTTCGCCGCCTGATAGTATGCCTCGGGTATGGAACACAGCCCGGCGTAGGCAAGCAGGACCACCAGGGACGTCCAGTGCCATACATCCATGACCACGGTGGTCGCCCACGCGGCGACGGGGCCCTGGGTAAAGTTGTAGTGGATTCCCAGGCCATTGATCATGCGTCCCAGCAGGCCGGTGTCGGGCAGAGCGAATATATTCCACATCGCGCCAACGACATTCCAAGGGATCAGCAGCGGAAGCGCCATCAATACAAGGCAAACCGAGACCCACGGACCCTTGCGCGGCATCGACAGCGCGACCAGGATGCCCAATGGAATCTCGATCAGCAGAATCATTCCGGTGAAAGCGAACTGCCGCAGAAAGGATTCATGGAAACGGTCCGATCTCAATACCTGTTCGAACCATTTCATCCCTTCCCAGAAAAAAACGTTGTCTCCGAACGTTTCCTGGACGGAATAGTTGACCACGGTCATCAGAGGTATGAGCGCGTTGAACGCCACCAGCACGACCATCGGGATGACGAATAGCCAGGCTTTTGAATTAGCGGTCTTGTTCATATGCCGTGCTCAACTCACAGCCCAACCATCGGCGTAGAGCCACGTGTGTTTCGGATCGAATGCGATGCGGGGTCTCTCCGCGGGTATGGATGTGCCCTCAGCCAGGATCATCTTGATCGTGTTTTCAGCTCTGCGCGTTTCCACCAGCTGGTAACGGCCCAGGTCGTCGACCTTGACGATTTCCACTTCGAAACCGCTATTATCGAAGCGGATGAATTCCGGTCGAATACCCAATTCCATTCTGCGCCCGTTCGTTTTAAATTTGTGCGCATTTGTCGTTTGCACAGGTATGCCGGAAAACACCGTCGCCCCGTCAGCGGCGCTGCAGGGAAGCAGGTTCATGCCCGGTGAGCCAATGAAGTGTCCGACAAAGGTATGCTGCGGCTTTTCAAACAATTCAACGGGCGTACCGACCTGCACGACGGTGCCTTCATAAATTACCACGACCTGATCGGCAAAGGTGAGCGCTTCGGTCTGGTCATGCGTAACGTAAATCATGGTCACGCCAACCCGCTGGTGCAGTTCCTTGAGTTTGGATCGCAACTGCCATTTCAAATGGGGATCGATTACCGTCAATGGCTCATCGAACATGATGATGTTGACATCTTCTCTGACGAGACCGCGCCCCAGGGAGATTTTCTGCTTGCCATCGGCGGTGAGGCCATAAGCCTTCTGCGAGAGCATGCTATCAAGGTCCAGCATCCGGCTGATTTCGCCGACACGGGCCGAGACCCTGGCGCTGTCCATGCCCCGGTTGCGAAGGGGAAAAGCAAGATTGTCATAGACGGTCATGGTGTCGTACACCACCGGAAACTGAAACACCTGGGCAATGTGGCGTTCGCCGGTGGGCGTATCGGTAACGTCCCGGTCGTCGAACAAGACCCGGCCCTCGGTGGGCGTAATCAATCCGGAGATGATGTTCAACAGCGTCGTCTTGCCGCATCCGGAGGGTCCAAGCAGCGCGTAGGCTGTGCCGTCTTGCCATACCGCATTCAACTCCTTGAGCGCCCAATCCTCTTCTTTTCGGTGATCCCGTAAGTAGCTGTGCCTGACTTGCCGCAGTTTGATCTCAGCCATCGGCAGCCCCCGGGTGCGCTATCAGTTCCCCGTCAGGGTTAAAGTAAAAACAGCGCGAAACGTCGAGGTACAACCGGGCTGATTCTCCCACCTTGTACGGGTGGATACCGCGACACTCGGATATCCAGCTGTTGTCTTCGATGTGGAAGTGAATGATGCTCTCCGAGCCGCTGATCTCCGCGATCTGAACGATCCCGTTGATGCTTACCGCTCCCGCTGCGTGAGATTCAACGCTAATGTGGTGGGGGCGAATCCCTATCGTGTAGGGTCCGTTCTTCAGCTGCCGCAGAGCATCCGGTGCCGGCCAAGTCGCGGAATCCGTCAAACGAAACGTGCCGCCCTCTTTTTGAATCGTCGCGGTATTGATCGGGGGAGCGGAAAACACCCTGGCGCTCAGCAGGTTGTTCGGTTTTCGGTAGATCGTCGGTGTTGGACCGTACTGCGTGACCCGGCCTTGGTGAAGAGTCGCGGTGTACCCACCCAGCATCAGCGCCTCCAGAGGCTCGCTGGTCGCGTAGACTACGGTCGCCCCAGTGTCCATGAACAACCTCGGCAGCTCGTCGCGAAGCTCCTCGCGCAGTTTGTAGTCGAGATTCGCCAGGGGCTCGTCCAGAAGTACCAAGGGCGCGTTCTTGACCAGCGCCCTCGCCAGCGCGGTACGCTGCTGCTGGCCACCGGATAGTTCGCTCGGGAGCCGTTCGAGCAAGGGCGTAAGCTTGAGCAATTCCGAGATTTTTTCCACCCGTTGGCTGATCTGGCCGTGCGATATGCCGGCAACGCGCAGGGGCGACGCGATATTGTCGAACACCGTGAAGTTCGGGTAGTTGATGAACTGCTGATACACCATCGAGACACCGCGCCGCTGAACGGGGACCCCGGTGACGTCTTTACCGTCGAACCAGACCTCTCCGCTGGAAGGTCGTTCGAGGCCGGCCATCAATCGCAGCAGCGTGGTTTTACCGGACAGCGTCGTACCCAGCAGGACATTGAACCCGCCTTTGTCGAAGGACAGGTTCGTTTCGTAAATATGGGTGTCCGCCCCGACCTGCCTGGTTACATTTTTAAGCTCGATTGCCAACGGTTCGGTCCGGCGATCTCGGCGATTTGATTTGAATTGTGCAATTGGCCGGCCGCGTTCGTCCCCTGCGTTGCGGGCCTGTGCGAGACTCCACGGTCGCCGTGGGGGGAGGCGACGGACCTCCCGCACGGCGAGTGGACTAACCGGCCAGGGTTCAGGTACTAGTTTTCCTGCCAGCGCTTGACCAGCTCATCATAGACGATGGTTTCGCCCTGCGGTTTTTCTTCAACTTTCGACTTTGGTGACCCCGGCTTGTCCAGCCACACCTGTGGATCCTGTTCTTCGTTCAGGCGCGGGCCGCAGCCGCCGTAGGTGCCGGCTTTTTCGTCTGCAGCCTGCATGCGAGCCATGACCTGATCCATCTCCGACGCGAGACGGTCCATGGCCTGTTGCGGTGTAAACGCGCCGGAATTGACGTCACCGATCTGCTGCCACCAGATCTGGGCGAGCTTGGGATAGTCCGGAACGTTGATGCCCGTTGGCGACCACAGCACACGGTCAGGGGACCTGTAGAACTCCACCAGCCCGCCAAGCTTGGGTGCACGATCCGTGAACGACTGATGGCGAATGGTGCTGTCTCGCACGAAGGTCAGCCCAACGTGGCTTTTTTTGACATCGACCGTTTTGGCTACGGTGAACTGCGCATAAAGCCAGGCGGCCTTGCGGCGGTCGACGGGTGTGGATTTGAACAAGGTCCAGGAGCCGGCGTCCTGGTACCCCAGCTTCTGGCCATCCTCCCAATACGGTCCGTGCGGTGACGGCGCCATCCGCCACAGTGGATTGCCGTTGTCGTCGACGGTGTTGTTGCCGTCGCTTCTGGGCGCCACCATCGAAGCCGTAAATGCCGTGTACCAGAAAATCTGCTGGGCTACGTTGCCCTGCGACAGTGCGGGCAGCGACTGGTAGAAATCGTAGCTGGCAGCTCCCGGAGGTGCGTATTTGCGCAGCCACTCGTCCCACTTGCGGATTGCGTACACCGCCGCCGGCCCGTTGGCCGCGCCGCCGCGAGAAACCGACGCGCCGACCGGGTTACAGGTGCCGTCCTCCATGCGGATGCCCCATTCATCCACGGGAACGCCGTTGGGCAGGCCTTTGCTTCCAGCGCCGGCCATGGACAGCCAGGCGTCCGTCATCCGCCATCCGAGGTCCGGGGCGCGCTTGCCATAGTCCATGTGGCCGTATACACGCACGCCGTCGATTTCCTTGACGTGTTCGGTGAAGAATTCTGCAATGTCCTCGTAAGCCGACCAGTTTACCGGGACACCCAGGTCGTAGCCGTACATCTCCTTGAACTTTGCCTGCAGCTCCGGCCGGTCGAACCAGTCCTTGCGGAACCAGTAGAGATTTGCAAACTGCTGGTCGGGCAATTGATAGAGTTTGCCGTCCGGGCCAGTGGTAAAGGACTTGCCAATGAAGTCGTCCACGTCGAGCATTGGATTGGTAACGTCGCTGCCTTCACCGTTCATCCAGTCGGTCAGATTGACCGCCAGTTGCAGTCGCGAGTGTGTACCGATCAGATCCGAATCATTGATGTACGCATCATAAAGATTTCGCTTGGTCTGCATCTGCGTCTGTACAGCCTGAACGACTTCTCCCTCGCCGAGCAGCTGGTGATTGACCTTGATGCCGGTGATTTCTTCGAACGCCTTCGTAAGCGTCTTGGATTCGTATTCATGTGTCGGAATGGTTTCCGACAGCACGTTGATCTCCATTCCCTTGAACGGTTCAGCCGCCTTGATGAACCAGTCCATTTCTTTAATCTGCTCTTCTTTGGAAAGCGTGGAGGGCTGAAACTCGTCGTTGATCCATTTTTCAGCTTCCGCCATTCCGGCGTGCGCGCCGGCGTGGACGCACACCAGGGCGATCGTGGACACTGCCGCAATATTTCGTATCATTTTTTCCTCCAGTGGCTGTTGTGGCCTCGATCCACTGCCGGATCGGACCGCACCAGATCGTACCAAGCGGGATACCGCGTTACAATATGCCGCTGCCGGAGCGCCTTCCGTCGCACCGTACGTCGTCGATGTGACACCGATGCCACGGCGTTTCCGGATGACTTCCGAATTGGATTCCGGTCGATCAGGCGGTAGGGCAGTCAACGACGAGAAGCCCTCGGAGTATTCGTCGCCTGGTGAACCGGAGCGTTGAGATGAGTAAATCGATATTTCACATGATTGAAAGGGCGCCTGCACCGGTTGCGCCTTTTTCTCACGCGGTGGAAGTGGATGGCTGGGTCTTTCTAACCGGTCAGATGCCGACGCAACCGCAATATGAGAACGAACCGCTGCCCGAGGGCATCGAAGCGCAAACACGCCGCGTAATGGACAACTTGATCATCGTCCTCGAGGGCGTGGACCTGGCCCTGGAGCACGTCGTCAGCGCGCGCGTGTTCCTGACGCATTTCGAACGGGACTACGCAACGATGAATAAAACCTATCGATCCTACTTTCCCCGGGACAGGCTGCCGGCCAGGACCTGTGTTGGCGTTACGGCCCTGGCGGTCAATGCGCTGGTCGAGATCGACATGATCGCCAGACGTGCGGGCTAGCTGACATTACAGGCGTGCATACAAAGAACGGGCGAGACATTGGTTTAATCGCGCCGCCGTGCGCCGGGATTGACTGGACTGACACGTTATCCGGTTTTATACTACGTTCTGGAAATAGGTAATGGCAGGTGGGCACTATGAGCAACAAAAAGCAAAAGCCAATCGAAGATCTCGATTCGGCTCCAAAATCCAGAAGAAAATTGCTCCGGGCGCTCTTGGGGGCGGGCGCCGTAACCGC
>JAHEIO010000020.1:2224-9003 GCA_024639325.1 Gammaproteobacteria bacterium | reverse complement strand
CGCGGCGGCCGTCATTACCCGGCCTTTGATGTGGCCGTAATCCAGGTATTTCGCAGCCTTGACCAGCGCCAGCAGCGCCTCGCCGTCGTAAAACGCGGACGGCTCTCCATAGGCCGTGCCAATCACGTGATCGTATTTACTGTGCCACAGGCCGCGATCGTTCTGACCGTCCAGAAGGAACTGCATAAATTCGTCCAACAGCGCCCGGCAACGCCGATCGGAAATATTCTCCATGGCGGCGGGTGATCTCAGCAGTTCGATCAAGGCCAGGGCGACGAGGGCTATGGTCCCCATCAAGCCTTCCGGAGATGCAGGGTACCTGACGAATCGCCCGCCGGATGGCGTTAGCGCGGAATGTTTTTCAAAAAACTCAAGAGCTCTGGCGCAGGCGGCCAGCAGTTTGGGCTCGTTATCGTGCCGATAGGCCAGGGCCAGGCCCCACAGCGCACCGGCCTGGCGCACGGAATTGTCGTTTGAGCTGTAAGTCTTTTTCTTCCAGTCGTACTCATAGTGGAATGCGCCGTCCGCCCGCTGGTTGCGCAGCAGAAATCGCACGCCCCCGTCGATGGCTGCGCGCATCTCTTCAGCGGTCGGTGGCGCTGGCAGTATTGGAGTCTCGGTCATGATTGGTGCAAACTTGTCGTGCAGTATCCAATTCGGGCGTTTTTAGTGGCCCCCAATCAGCCTGCCGCCCTGTGCATCTCCGCGACGTCTTCCTCCGCGGCTTTTCGCAGCAGCAGGGTATCCGCACCCGAGATGACGAGACCATGGCCGTTGCCGAACAGCCGCTTTGCATCCCATCCCGGAAACGGAATGGTGCCGAGCCATTTGCCTGCCGCCAGCGCAACATTTTCTACGGTTTCGAATGCCTCGATGAACTCGGGGCTGTCGAATGTTCCCAGCGCGCCGAGAGACGCTGAGAGATCTGCGGGGCCGATAAAAATCATGTCGAGCTCGTCGACACGCGCAATGTCATCGATCTGTTCGACGGCGCTGGCGGATTCGACCTGACCAATAATGAGAAAATCATCACGCATCCATTCCAGATAGCCGGAAACGTTCTTGCCATAGCCGGTGGCCCGGATGATGCCCGGCGCGGCTCCCCTGCACCCCTTGGGACCGTATAGGCACGCGGCGACGGCTGCTTCAGCTTCCGCGCAGGTGCTGAGATTCGGCACCATGATACCCGCTGGTCCGATATCCAGGACGCGCTTGATTACCGCCGCATTGGCCGACGTGGCGCGGATCAGCGGGGGACAGCCGTGGTTCTGGACCGCTCGCATCATCGACGTGGCTTCAAGGTACGCGCCGGAGCCGTGTTCGAGGTCGATCATGGCCGTGTCGTAACCGCTCATTGCCATGATTTCCGCGCAGATGGGGCTGAAGGTCTCTATCCAGCATCCGTTGAGCCGGGCACCTGAACGAAGCCGTTTCTTGATGGATGTATATTTCATATTTTTCTCGTTTTGCGGCGTCGCCGCTTCGGCAGTTGGTTGCGGCAAATGCTGATCGAGTGAAGTCAATTGAACTTTAACATCATTCGACTTCACTGGCCGTCAACCTATTGGTTCATAGGCACCGTCGAGGCTGATCTTTTCGGTCGATACCTTACCGCGATCGATCAGGAATATGAGTGTGGAAAGCACCGATCGGGCCGCGGCGGGACGCATATGGCCGGGTAGCCTGGTGTATATCTCCGGCACCCCGGTGAATGGTCTTTGTGCGTGTGGGTTGCGAGAATGTGCGACACCCGCTCCAGGACGCCGTAATCGCAACTGAATTCTTTGTTAAACTTGATCGCCGTCAAACAATCATCCTGCCTTTGATACCGCCTCGGTAATGTTAACGCACCTACTGACGGCTGTGCCCGTGATAACAAGCGGCACCTCCGGTTCGATATTGGAAACTCTGATCCGCATATGGTCAAAGATTTCTCGCTGACCGGTCTCACCGCCGGGTTCGTCGCCGTATTGGTTGGGTTCACCAGTTCCGCCGTCATCGTGTTCCATGCCGCGGCGAGTGCCGGGGCCACGGCAGCGGAAGCGAGTTCCTGGCTGGGCGCGCTGGGAATCGGCATGGGTGTTACCACCATCGCGTTGTCATTGTACTACCGTATACCCGTGCTGACCGCGTGGTCCACCCCTGGCGCTGCGCTGCTCGTCACCAGCCTGTCCGGGGTGCCCATGGATGAGGCCGTCGGTGCTTTCCTCTTTTCTGCCATGCTGATTACGTTATCCGGTGTTACCGGCTGGTTCGAGCGCATCATGAACCGGATCCCGATGTCCATTGCTTCGGCAATGCTTGCCGGCGTCCTTCTGCGCTTCGGCATGGATGTCTTCGTGTCCATGAAAGAAGAGTTCGTACTGGTGTTCTCGATGTTCGTCGCCTACCTGGTTTGCAAGCGATTGGCACCGCGATACGCCATAGTCATCGTTCTGCTGTTGGGCGTTGTGTTGGCGTGGGCACAGGGCCTGCTGCGGTTTGAATCTTTCGAAATTGGTGTAACGCAACTGGTCTTTACCGCGCCTGCATTTTCTGTCGGCACAATGATCGGCGTGGGAATTCCGCTGTTTGTCGTGACCATGGCGTCACAGAACGTACCGGGCATCGCGGTAATGAAGGCTTCCGGATATGATCCGCCGGTGTCGGCCTCTACCGGCTGGACCGGTGCCGCCACCCTGCTTGTTGCGCCCTTCGGCGGATTCGCGCTCAACCTCGCGGCCATCACCGCGGCCATCTGCATGGGCCGGGAGGCGCACGATGATCCGGACAAACGCTATATGGCCGCGGTATCGGCCGGTGTGTTCTATCTGCTGATTGGTGCGTTCGCGGCCACGGTCGTGTCGGTGTTCGCCGCATTCCCACGGGAACTCGTTCTCGCCGTCGCCGGGCTGGCATTGCTCTCGACCATCGCCGGCAGCCTGTCGACCGCGATGGAAAACGTGCAGCAAAGAGAGCCCGCGCTGCTGACATTTCTGGTGACGGCATCGGGAGTGTCTCTAATTGGCATCGGCTCGGCGTTCTGGGGGCTGATTGCCGGCGCGCTCGCGCTGCTCGCCTTTCGAGGCAAAGTCCGGTGGTAACACGGAAAGCGCTTGGAGAGGCGTTGCCAAGAAACACTATTTTTTATACGAATCCATAGACTTATTTTGTGCTCAAGCTGACCCGCTTATGGTGCCGGAGTCCCCGGGTGATCAAGCGAGATTGGCTCGTCTCGGCGCCGCGTCTAGACGGGTTGGATTCAAAACGCGATGGCGATCTGGGCGCCGATGGTAGTGACGTTTCTAAACGGATTGTCGTCGTCGTCCGTGGCCAGTCCCCGTTTGAATTCCCCCTGCAGCAGTTCCAGCGTCATGGTGGCCCGGGGATGAAGAACAATAGTCGTCGCCACGCCCCACTGGATGTGCGGAAAGCCTTCGATCTGGCGGCTGCCCTCCAGCCTGAAATCGAGTTCGGCTTTGGGGTGAACGAACAGCGCCAATTCGACATTCCAGGCCAGCGGCTGATTGCGATCGCCCTCCAGTTCCTCGAACGAGCGCTTCGCGCCCACCACTTCGAACGTAGTTTCCATGCTTTCGCCGATCCATATGGCGTAAGCACTCAAGCCGGGGACTTTCTTCACGAATCGATTGCCGGCATCTTCCAGCAATCTTCCACCGGCGTCACCCAGGTCGCTGAGATAACTTATTCCCACGGCGAGGCGCTCATGTACGACTCCGTTGAGAGCGAATGCCCAGTCTAAACCGTTGTCGCTTTTGTCAATGCGTCTAGCCACGCCTTCGTATACCGAAGCGGAGAACTCGATCCGGTCCTCGTAGTCCCAGGTCAACGTCGCCGCGGTTTCCTGGGTTTCCCCCAGTTCCAGTATCGGGCCGGTAATAAAGTTGCTGAAGTATTGCCCGAAAGGCAGGTACTGTTTGCCATAGGATAGCTCCCAGTCGCCGACGTCCGCTGAAATGGTAGCTTCCTCCAGAAATACTTCATTCGGTTGACTGTCGTATTCCACGATAAGCTCACCCTGAAGCCAATCCAGCGGTTCAGCTACTAAACCGAGCTGGATGTTCGCTACCGTTTCCGACTCCTTGAACCCTTCAACACTGTCTTCCACGGCATAGTCTTCCCCGATGGTTTCCAATTCCGCCAGACCGGAAAACCGCAGCCAGGGCGTCAACTGCCGGTGAAGGCCGGCTTCCCGCCGCTCGGAGCGTGTTCGGTACAGCCTGACCTGTCCCTCCGCGGGTTCCTCTTCGATTGTCGTTTCTTCGTAATTCGTTTCGTCGCCGGCGACCGCGGGAAGTGCGACCAATGCCGTGCACACCAGTGGCCATACGGCGACGAGTCGGGATAGCTTGAAACAAACCATGAGGAACCTGCCGAGTGGCAAAAGTTTTGACTCGATGGGAAATGTTTTGTCGTGTTGCTGCATAAAGTTCCCGGTGTTTGCTATTGTTATCGCGTCATCTTATACATCCTCGGCAATCTCCGCGATAGTATGGGGAGAGCACGATGATATCCGAGACCCGCCCGGGATCAGCTTGTGCGATAGGATGCAAAAGTTCGGTTGCCAATATAGACGCGCTAACACCAGCATTAAGGTAGTGCTCATTCCGGATTTGATACAATGGACTTTGCTTTCAACCACGGCCCGGTCGTCGTCCGCCATAAACCATGAAGGTCCTGGTCATAGATGATTCGCAGCGATTGAGAAAGGCTCTCAAAGAGGGATTGTCCCGGTCCGGTTTCGCAGTGGATCTGGCGAAAGACGGGGAGGAGGGTCTGCGTTACGTACATGCAAATAAATACGATGTCGTTGTTTTGGACATATTGATGCCTAAATTGGACGGCCTGACGCTGCTCAAGCGCATCAGACAGGAGGGCAATGAAGTCAGCGTTCTGATCCTTTCGGCCAAGGAATTCGTGGAAGATCGGGTAAAAGGCCTGGAAGCCGGGGCGGACGACTATCTGGTGAAGCCGTTTTCATTTGATGAACTGCTGGCGCGGTTGAGATCTCTGGCAAGGAGGCGCTCTGATCAAAAGTCTCCGGTTATCGATGCCGGAATGGTTACACTGGATACGGTCGGTCGCAGGGTTACCGCGTATGGAACAGCAGTGGAACTTACGCGTGCGGAATACAATGTACTGGAGCAGCTCATGCTGGGTCGAGGCAGGGTTCTGTCGAAGGCGCACCTGCTGGACCGGATCCATGATAGTAATTCCGATACGAGCGATAACCTTATCGAAGTGTTGGTTAGCGGCCTGCGAAAAAAACTTCGCCGTGCCGGCGTGGATGATTTCCTGAAGACCAGACGCGGTTTTGGATACTACATCGATGCGGATTTCCCCGGCTCTGCAGCGAGCGGCTCTCAGTCCTAAGCATTAGCCGATACCACCTCGAGGTTGTCTTATTACGGCGTAGATAATTCCGTAAATTTCAGCGTAACTTAAGGTAATTTGCGTAGACTGCCAACCTTGCTACACGTATAGGGTGCGATCTCATGAAAATACTGGTGGTGGAAGATTCCGTGCGTCTTCGGCGTGCTCTGGGGGAAGGATTTCGGCGATCCGGTTTTGTGTTTGACATGGCCGAGGATGGAGAACAGGGTTCGAGTTATGCCCATGCGTTCGAATACGACGTGATCATACTCGATATCATGTTGCCGAAACTTGATGGCTTGTCGCTGTTAAAAAGGTTGCGGGAAGATCGAAACCGCGCCCAAGTGCTGATTCTGTCGGCAAAGGACGGGGTAGGTGACCGTGTTCGCGGTCTTGAACTCGGGGCCGACGACTACCTTGTCAAACCGTTTGCCTTCGAAGAGCTGGTGGCACGCATCAAAAGCCTTGTTCGCCGCCGCCATGCGCTAAAGAAGAGTGAAATCGATCTCGGTCAGTTGACCATTGACACCGCCCGACGTCAGGCCGTGCGGTGCGGTGAAGAGGTGCCGCTGACTCCCGCGGAATATAATCTACTGGAACATCTGGTGTTGAGGAGGGGCAGAATCGTGCCCAAATCACAATTGCGGGACTGGCTTTCCGATTCATGCTCGGAGGCGGCCAGCAACGTCATAGAGGTCCTCGTCAGTAACATTCGAAAGAAGGTTGGCAGCACTGGGCAGAACAGCGTCATCCGGACAAAGCGAGGCTTCGGTTACTACGTGGAGTAGATGGTGCGTCTGATGAACTCCATTCAGGACAGGCTGACCGTGTACATCGTTGCCGGTACGGCGCTAGTCCTCTTCGTGGTTGGCATCATCATCGACGCCCAATTGAGTCGTCAGCTCGAAGCAGAGTTCAATCGCAGCTTGTTGGCAAAGGCGATGACCATGGTCACTCTGACGGAACAGGATCACGGCGTGGTTGAATTCGATCTGGTAGAGGACCTTGCACCGGAATTCAAGCCCGGCGACCGCGCCGAGTACCTGCAGCTGCAATTCGAGGATGGAACGGTGCTTCAGAAATCGAGTTCTCTGGGCAATAACGCGCTACGCCATTCCGGTACCGAGTTGAACCAGCCACGATTCGAGGACCTGACCTTACCGGACGGCCGGTCGGGCCGGTTGGTGGTAATCAAGTTCATTCCAGTCGACGATTCCGGCAGCGAGGACGAAGAAAGTGAAGGACCGGAGCAAACCCGAAGTGGTTCTGGTGACGACGATAACGGTGGTTATTCGGACAGGCAGCAAAGTGGCTTGGCGAGCGAAGATCACGAAGACGATGACAGCGACAGCAGCGAGGAACAAGGCGGTCAGGGCGGCGATGATGACAGCGACAGCAGCGAGGAA
>JAHEIO010000020.1:0-2124 GCA_024639325.1 Gammaproteobacteria bacterium | reverse complement strand
TGGTTATTCGGACAGGCAGCAAAGTGGCTTGGCGAGCGAAGATCACGAAGACGATGACAGCGACAGCAGCGAGGAACAAGGCGGTCAGGGCGGCGATGATGACAGCGACAGCAGCGAGGAACAAGGCGGTCAGGGCGGCGATGATGACAGCGACAGCAGCGAGGAATCAGGCAGCCAGGGCAGCGACGATGACGCAGAGAGTGGGGTGGATGGAGTCGAAGATGAACGCGTTGCCGCCGCGGACGGTCCGAAAGATTCACGGTCGTTGCTGATTGGTGATCCGAGCGGTGGGATCGGCGCCGCGGATCCCCGCTCCGATGTAATGGTCGATCTGGCCCTGGCGCAAGGCAAGGAACCCCTGGCGGGTCTTCTGGCGACCATGAGGGGGACCCTGCTGCTGTCATTTATTCTCCTCATGGCGCTTCTCGCAGGGCTTGCCAGAATCTCGATAAACATCGGATTGAAACCGCTGAGGCAGATGGCCCGTGAGGTTGGGAGCATCGGAGCGAGCAACCTCGATCTTAGACTGACGCCCGCTTCCCGAAGCCGGGAACTGAATCCGATCACAGATCGTCTCAACGATCTGCTGGAACGATTAGAGGATGCTTTCGATAGGGAGAAGCGCTTTTCCGGCAACGTCGCCCACGAATTGCGTACGCCGATTGCCGAACTGCGCACTCTTGCGGAAGTGGGCAAGGAATGGCCCTCCGAGCGCGATATGGTGGCGGGTTTTTTCAGCGACCTTATCGAACTCGCGGATGATATGGAAAGGACGGTTGTCAATCTGCTCATGCTGGCGCGCCTGGATGCGGGGACGCAGGAAGTGATTCACGAATCGTTCAATCTGTGCGACCTGGTCGATGACATATGCAAGAAATTCAGGCAGAACTCAAGTGAAAGGAGGATCTCGTTGGACAACAGACTCACAGAGGTTCTGTACGTGACGACGGACAAGGATAAATTGAAGTTGATCCTCACTAACATTATTTTCAACGCGATCTCCTACAGTCCATCGGATTCGAGTGTCGTCGTAGAAGCTCTGCGGGAAGGCGGGGACGTGGAGTTGATCGTATCGAATGAAACGGTCGATCTCTGCGAGAACGATGTGCAAATGATGTTCGAGCGATTCTGGCGTAAAGACCAGGTGCGCAGCGAAGATAACCATGCGGGTCTGGGGTTGTCGCTGGTGAAGGCGCTCGCGGATCTGCTGAAAATCAGGATCAGCCCCACACTCGACACCGGTTCCCGGCTCACGCTATCGTTGTCGGGGCTGACGATCACGTTATAGTGGCTCGTGGCGGCGCCTTGATTACAGTTGCGAAAAAAATGATTGTGGTTTAGCCACTCATACCGTGCTGCCTTGGGGCTTGCCTGACATCGCCGGCCCGCATATTGCGCCAGTATCCAGGCATTGGCTGGTCCATCTTTGCGTGAGCTCAGTCTTCACCCCGGGCTAGAGACCGAAACTTAATGAACGCTTAACCTCCGGCTCGGCGAGATCGCGTTGGGCGCAGTAAAGTTTTCTGATATCGTAGCGGGCCTGTACCGAGGCAAGGCGTAACAATGCCGATCAATGATTTGTTTTAAATCCGCTGTTGAGCTGACGGCTCTCATTGCCGCAAAAGAACTCGGTGTGCAGGAGGTATTGTTGGCACATCTGGAACAGATCGATCGCGTCAACCCACAAGTCAACGCCATCTGCACCCTGGCGGCGGACCAGGCGATGGATAAGGCGAGAAAAATGGATGGTCTGCTGGCGAATGGCCGCGATCCCGGACCTCTGTTTGGGCTGCCCATTGCCATAAAGGACCTAAATGCGACGAAGGGGATACGAACCACCTACGGGTCACCCATCTACAAGGATTTCGTCCCGGATTTCGACGAGCTTTTCGTGGAGCGGCTCAAGGCGGCGGGTGCTCTGGTCATAGGCAAGACAAACACGCCCGAGTTTGGTGCGGGTTCACAGACATTCAATCCTTTGTTCGGAGTTACCCGGAATCCCCATAACCTCGACAGGACATCCGGGGGAAGCAGCGGCGGCGCCGCGGCGGCGCTGGCCTGCGGCATGATCCCGATAGCGGATGGCAGCGATCTCGGGGGATCGGTTCGCAACCCGGCTAGCTT
>JAHEIO010000083.1 GCA_024639325.1 Gammaproteobacteria bacterium | reverse complement strand
GCGATCATTGATTGCTGACAAACGCAGCGTGTACTTGACGCCAGCATAACAGCAAGTGATGTCTTTATACCCGATACGAATTGTCAAGTTTTGTGAAATCGCAAGCTGGAATTCCCGTCACGATTTCGTCGGATGACCCGCTAACGCAGTGTCAGCGAATCAACAGAATGGACGCACCAGCGTTTTCCGGCGCGGTCGCGATGGATTGTTCTTGGATGCAGGTTTGGGTTTATGTCGAAATCCGGACCAACGCTGCAGTTTCTGACCGGGATCAAGCAATTCGAGGGCCGGCAGCTGTTATATTGCGTACGGGCGCCAAAGGATATGTCACGGGAAAAGCAAATCAACCATGAGCCGCTAGATGAACATATCGTGTTCCACGCTCATGGCATCACCAAGGTTTACCAAATGGGCGAGGTCCAGGTGCATGCCCTGCGCGGTATAGATTTAGATCTATACCGTGGTGAATTTACCGTGTTGTTGGGCGCTTCGGGCAGCGGTAAATCCACCCTGTTGAACATACTTGGCGGGCTGGATACGCCGACGGAGGGTCATGTCTATTACGGCGAACGCGATTTGACTCGCGCCACCGAGAGTGAGTTGACGGAATACCGGCGTTTTCACGTTGGCTTCGTGTTCCAGTTTTACAATCTAATTCCCAGCCTCACCGCACGTGAGAACGTCGCGCTGGTCACGGAAATCGCAAGCGCTCCCATGGAGCCGGAACACGCGTTGAAACTGGTTGGTTTGGGTGCGCGCATGGACCACTTCCCGGCCCAACTCTCCGGTGGCGAACAACAACGCGTCGCCATCGCCCGGGCGATTGCCAAGAATCCCGACGTGCTGCTGTGCGACGAGCCGACCGGCGCTCTCGACTCCAAAACCGGCATCTCGGTGCTGGAAGCATTGCATCGCGTGAACCAGGAGTCGGGCACCACGACCGCCGTGATAACTCACAATGCCGTGATTGCGCAAATTGCGGATCGGGTGATATACCTGGCCGACGGACAGATCAGCGATATACGCATCAATGAGACCAAACTCGCGCCAGGTGAAGTAACCTGGTGAGGCGAAGTGAAAGCCATCGATAAAAAACTGTGGCGTGAACTTTGGAACATGCGCATGCAGATACTGGCGATTGCCATGGTGATCACCGGGGGCGTGGGTATCTTCATCATGTCGTTGAGCACCCTGGATTCCCTCTATGAAACCCGTGAAAGCTATTACAGGGAACACCGCTTTGCCCACGTATTTGCGACGCTGAAGCGTGCCCCCCTGTCTCTGGCGCAGCAGATCGAGGCTATTCCCGGCGTGGAGAAAGTCGAAACGCGGGTAGTGGCCTACGTGAACATCGATGTGCCTGGCTTTGGCTATCCGGTGAGCGGTCATCTGGTGTCGCTGCCTGGCGATAGCCGTGGCTTGTTGAACCAAATCTATTTGCACCAAGGCCGGTTGATCGACGCGGGCCGTGATGATGAAGTGCTGCTCAGCGAGAGGTTTGCCCAGGCTCACGGACTGCGAGCGGGCGACGAGCTCCGCGCCACCATCAACGGCCGCCGTAAAACGCTCACGGTTGTCGGTCGTGCTCAGTCACCGGAATACATTTACCAAATCGCGCCCGGCGCCATGTTCCCCGACCACGAGCGTTACGGCGTGTTGTGGATGGCGCGCAATCCCCTCGCCAGCGCCTACGACATGGAAGGTGCCTTCAATGATGTGACGCTGAGATTGATCAAGGGCAGCCATGAACAGGACGTCATCGATCGACTGGATAACCTGTTGGAACCCTACGGCGGCACCGGCGCCATTGCTCGAAAGGATCAGCTATCCCATCGTTTTTTATCCGAAGAGCTCGAACAACAGGAAACGGTGGCCACGGTATTCCCAATAATATTTTTCGGTGTCGCGGCGTTTTTACTCAACGTCGTCATCAGCCGCCTGATCAGTCTGGAGCTCGACCAGATCGCCGCCCTCAAGGCGTTCGGTTACAGCAACTTTGCCGTGGGGATGCATTATTCCAAGCTGGTGTTAATGATTGTCGCGGCCGGTATTCTAGGAGGTATTGCGGCCGGTATCTGGATGGGCAAGGCGCTGAGCAACGCCTATATGGCATTGTTCAGCCTGCCGTTCATGCTATACGTGCTCAATCCCCGGGTGATTGTCGCCGCCGCAATCATCAGTGCGCTGGTCGCCATCCTGGGGACATTATATGCGGCACGTAAAGCCGCCAGGTTGCCCCCGGCCCAGGCTATGCGACCAGAGCCGCCGGCCGCCTATCACGCCGCCACCGTCGAACGTCTGGGTCTGCAACGCTGGTTCTCCGCACCCACACGGATGATCCTGCGCCACATCGAGCGCCGGCCATTGAAGTCGTCACTCACCACCCTGGGTATCGCGATGGCCTGCGGAGTGATGACGGTGGGCGGTTTTCAAAAAGGCGCCATCGATCAAATGGTCGAAGTGCAATACGGTATGAGTCAACATGAGGATCTGTTTGTCATCTACACCGATCCGACTTCGACCCGGTCGCTTTATTCACTGCACAGTGTGCAGGGAGTGGAACATGCGGAAGGCTTTCGAATCGTGCCCGTGAAGCTGATGTTTGAGCATCGCTTCTACCGCACCTCGATGCAGGGTATTCAGAGCGATGGCGAACTCATGCGTTTGCTCGATGCCGGGCTAAACAAGATTGAACTTCCACAGCAGGGCGTTGTACTCACCGACTACCTGGCTTCATTGCTGCAGATCAGGCCCGGCGACATGCTGACCATGGAAGTTCTGGAAGGTAATCGCCCGATAGTGCGGGTACCGGTGATCGGAACGGCAAAACAGGACCTGGGCATGAACGCGTATATGCGGCGCCCCGCATTGAATCGCCTGTTGAAAGAAGGCGACGCGATTACCGGCGCGTTTTTGCAAGTGGATGAGCAGTACCAGGGCGACGTGTACCGTGAGCTCAAGGACATGCCGCGTATCGCCGGCGTGGTCGAGCAGGCATCAGCCATTCAGTCCTTTTACGAAAACGTCGCGCAACAGATACTGTTTTATACTTTTATCACTACTCTGCTCGGCGGCAGCATTGCCTTTGGCGTAGTTTACAACAGCATGCGCATTGCCTTTTCCGAGCGTAACCGGGAACTGGCCAGTCTGCGCGTGCTGGGTTTCAGGCGTGGTGAGGTCGCTTATATCCTGCTGGGCGAAATGGCCCTGCTCACGCTGGTCGCGATTCCACTTGGCCTGCTGATCGGTTATGGACTGTGTGCCTATTTGGCGTTCGAATTCGATACCGATCTTTATCGCATTCCGCTGGTGCTGAAAAGAGATGTTTATGCACTTGCCGCCGCGGTCGTCATCGGATCATCCTTGATTTCCGCAATAATGATATGGCGTAATCTGATCCACCTCGATATGGTAGCCGTCCTCAAAACCAAGGAGTGACCCTTGGCTGTCTTGTTACGAAACCACCCGGCAATACTGCTGACCGCCGTGTTGATTATCGGGGGAATGGTGTGGGGTTTCTGGCCCCAGCCGGTGCTGGTCGAAACCAACCCGGTCGAACGCGCGCCGCTAACGGTTAGCATCGAGGAAGAGGGCCGAACTCGCGTTATCGATCGCTATGTCGTTTCCGCCCCTGTGGATGGAGTTGCCTGTCGCGTAGAGCTGGACGTTGGCGACCCGGTAGAGCAGGGTCAGTTGTTATTGAGTATTACTCCGCTCGAATCCCAGGTGCTGGATCCGCGCAGCCGCGCGCAAGCGACGGCACAGGTCGCCGCCGCCGAATCGGCTTTGCGCGCCGCGGAAGAACAGGTCCGTACCGCCGCCGCGGCCGAACGACTTGCCGACGCCGAACTCAAACGCTTTCGGCAGCTGATGGAAAAGAAGTTGATATCACGCGATGCCCTCGACAAGGCCATAGCCGAATCCACCACTAACAGGGCCGCAAAGCGGTCGGCCGACTTCCAGGTGGAAGTGGCCGGGTATGAACTGCAAGCAGCCCGATCCGTGCTTGAATATGCCGCCGGCAAACCCTCGGAACCCTTTGAACGAGTGCCGATTCGTTCGCCGGTCACCGGTAGGATTTTGAAAGTCGACCACGAATGCGAAGGCCCGGTGCGAACCGGCGACCCGCTGCTGGAAGTCGGCAACCCCTCGGCCCTCGAGATAGAAGTGGACGTGCTCTCCGCCGATGCGGTAAAGATTCAGGCCGGCATGAAAGTGCTGTTTGATCGTTGGGGTGGGGAACAAGCATTGGAAGGCGTCGTACGCATCATCGAACCTGTCGGCTTTACCAAGGTCTCGGCCCTGGGCGTGGAAGAACAAAGAGTTCTGGTCATTTCCGATTTTACGTCGCCGGCGGAACAGTGGCGCCGACTGGGAGACGGGTATCGCGTCGAAGCCCGTTTCATACTCTGGCATGAAGACGATGTTCTGCAGGTGCCGGCTAGCAGCCTGTTCCGCTACCACAATGGTTGGGCCGTATTTGTGATCGAAGGTCAACGCGCCAAGCGCCGCGAAGTCACGGTCGGCCAGCGCAACGGCTTGCGTGCTCAGATATTGGATGGTCTAAAAGAAGACGAGCTGGTGATCAATCACCCCAGCGATAAGGTCGAGGATGGGCGAAGTGTGAGGGGGCGCTAGTGCAAAATGTCTTGATCGGCACTAGCGGCGGCTCGGGACGTTGCGGGTTTCCAACCGCTTCCGTTTCATTTTACCTCTGGAGCCGTATATACCTTGCGTTCGGTACAGTACTATAGTGCCATATCAATTTTATCGGAGGATTTCGCCGTGAAGAAAAAGTCAAAACTCGAAGGTGCCATATGGAACTATGCGTCTACCTCAACCCGCGAACGCCTCGTATCGTATGCCCTGATTAGACTGCAGAATAAAAACAGTTCACGAGCGCCATTTCAGGACCTCGATGTAAGTCTTGCGAAGCAAAACTGGGACGAACTTCGGCAAGATACTCAGAAGCAAATATCGAAACTTTTACGTGACGCAACCACAATTATCGGAAAAGACGGCTCCGACATTCGTGGGGTGCTGGAGAAACAAACCGAGCAACCTCTGCACCAGGCAGTCCAGAATGCGGTTTCGGATGCAATCGTAAAATTCGCGCTGAGAGATAAATGACCGTGCCATCCAGGATATTATCAGCGGGTCAGCACGACCTTTTGATACAGGCCTCCAAAGAAGGTTTCCTTGCTAAACGCTTCGGGGCGTTGGTCCCCAGGGACCAACCCGATAATATCCCGGTGCCACAGTTCCATGGCGAACGGTTCAAGGATTCGTAGAATCGGGACCATCACATAGCGCAGGGGGTTGAAGATTGCCGGGCGATGGTAGTCCACGAAGATAACTCGCCCCCCCGGTCGGGTGACCCGAAGTGCTTCGCCGATAGTCCGGATGCGGGCTTCCACGGGCTGCTCGTGCAGTAGAAAGAATACCACCACGTGATCGTAGGTGCCGTCGTCAAAGGCCAGGTCCGTAGAGTCCTGATGGTGGAGCGAGACCCTGGCATCCCGCACCTTTGTGCTCAGATTTTCCAGCTGCACTGGTGCCACATCGACCACGTCGAGCCGGCCGTTGCGTCCAAGGCGCGAGGCAACACGCTCAGAAAAGTCACCGTAAACGCACGCGACCTGCAGCGCCCGGCCCTCAATGGTGGCGCCCATTTCCTCCAGGGCCGCGTCGCGCAACGGCGCGTAGTTCCCCCACAAAATGAGGTTGACCAGCCACTGGCGCTCAAACAGCCGCACCGCATTGGGATGCAGGTAAGCCCACCAGTAGGTCTGTTGAAGGTAATCCGGGACGGGCACGCTCGCCGCGATTTCGAAGGGTCGCGCTCCGTATGCGTCCTGATTGTCCAGCGCTGCGGTGTTCTCCATGATTTTTCGTGCCGCGTGGTTCACTGATTTGAGACACCGGGCGCGCCGCCGAACGACCCGTATGACGACGTCGTCAAATGCGCAGCAGCAGAACGATAGCGCCGAGGGTGCCCAGCGCCGCCAGCAGGTAGGAGATTTTTGCGACCACCCTGTCCGCACGCACCCCGAAGTCGTGCATGGTGATTCTGAAACGATGGGCAGCGTGCCAAAGGGAAAAAAAGATGATCCCAAACAGCACCAGTTTCCAGAACCAGTTCGCCACGAAATCATGGATGCGGTCGTAGGCAAGCACCTCGGGCCCCATGATACCGAACGGTACCGCTAAACCGGTGACGAAAATCATGACGGGTGTAAGAAAAGCGGTTATCGTGCCCCCCGCCGCGAACAGTCCCCAAACGATCGGTTTGTTGGATTTGGCCATCTCTCAGACTCCCGCCATGAATAGGACGATCAGGGAGACGACCACCCAGCCGGTGTAATGCGCGCCGATAATGACCGCCCCCGGCGCGAAGTCCTCGCCAATTTGAACTCGCATGGCCGACGGCGTTACGTTGAACCAGGAAATCGTGTGGACGACAGCGAAAACAAAGGCCACCAGGTGGAACAGAATGGACAGCGGACTGTTGAGAGCCTCGATGAAACCCTCCCAGGCAGCGGCGCCTTGGGAGAGGCGCATTAGGCCCCAGATCAAAACGGCGGTGTAAATGCCTATCGGAATACAGGTGACTTCGCGCGCCACGTAGCGACGGTAACGGCTGTGGCTGAGCCACCAGGTGGTCTTTGGCATTTCGCGAATGTAGGCTTTCCCACTCATGGTTTGCTCCACGGCATCAAGTGCTCTTTATACCAATCAACGGTGCTGGCTATTTTCATCTGCTGAATCGCACCGGCAGGGTCCACCTGCTTCGGGCACACCTCCGAACATGCCCCCACGAAGGAACACTCCCAGACGCCTTCATCGGTGGCGACGACCTCCTGGCGCTGTTCGCGACCGCCGTCCCTCGAATCCAGATTGTATCGGTGAGCAAGCGCCATCGCCGCAGGGCCGATGAAGTCCGGTACCAGCCCGTACTGGGGACAGGCCGCGTAGCAAAGCGTGCAGTTGATGCAAAGGGTGTACTGCTTAAAGGCCTTGAGTTGCGCCGGCGACTGCTTGTGCTGGCCGTCGCTGACGGATTTTTTTTCCTTGGGAATGATATAGGGTTTGACCCGATTGAGCTTCTCCATGAAGTCGTCGAGTTGCACCACCAGATCCCGAACGATGGGAAAGTGGGCCAGCGGTTCGATTCGGATCTTGTCCGGATAGTCGCGCAGAAAGGATTTGCAGGACAGCGCCGGTTCACCATTCACCATCATACCGCAGCTTCCGCATACCGCCATGTGGCAGGACCAGCGAAAGCTCACGGTGGTGTCGATGTGATCTTTGATGTATGTGATAGCGTCAAGCACAACCCACTCTTCCTGGCACGGGACCGAGTAGGATTGGAGCTTCGGCGCCTGATCGGTCTCCGGGTCGTACCTGAGAATCTCCACCTCCACTTGACGCTCGCTCATTTTTTGTCTCCAGAATAGTCACGCACGCCCGGCTTGGATTTGGTGATCACGACGTCCAGGTAGTCGATGCGCGGTGGATCGGTCTTGTCGTGATAAGCAACGGTATGTTTGAGATAGTTGTTGTCGTCGCGCTGCGTGTGGTCGAGGCGCTGGTGCGAGCCGCGGGACTCCTTGCGTTCCAACGCGCCCACCGCGACGGTCTCGGCCACGTCCAGCATGGCGCCCAATTCGAGGGCCGAAAACAGATCTGTATTGAATACGTTGCTCTTGTCGTTCAATTCCACTGCGGAAAAACGGCTTCGCAGTTCGTTGAGCTTGTTACAGGTTTCCTTGAGGGATTCTTCAGTGCGGTAAATGCCGGCGCCCTGTTCCATGGTATCTGTCATTTCCTTGCGCAAACCGGAGATTGTTTCAGTCCCGTTGGATTTCTGAAACAGGGTCGTGATTCTTCCCTGGGCTTCGTTGGCCAGCTTGGTTACGGCGGCATCGTCCACGTCCTTGCCGCCGGAACTGATGTACTCGATGGCGTTCAGCGCCGCCCGTTTACCGAACACCAACAATTCGGTCAGGGAATTTGAACCCAGCCTGTTGGCACCGTTGATGCTCACGCACGCGCACTCTCCGGCAGCGTATAGCCCGGGCATCGTCGTAGCGGCGTTGATGTCGGTGTGTATTCCACCCATCATGTAGTGGACCACCGGCCGGATGGGAATCAGATCGTGGACCGGATCCTTGCCGACATAGCTAATGGACAAATCACGCACGAAAGGCAGGCGTTCGTTTATCTTCTTCTCTCCCAGGTGTCGCAGGTCCAGATGCACGCAATCCCCCCATTGGGTGGAAACGGTGTTGCCCTTTCGCTGTTCGTGCCAAAACGCCTGGCAGAGGCGATCCCGGGGTCCGAGTTCCATGGTCTTAAGAACCGGTTCGCCGAGAGGCGGCTCGGGACCCATGCCGTAGTCCTGCAGATATCGATAGCCGTGCTTGTTCACCAGGATACCGCCTTCACCGCGGCATCCTTCCGTAAGCAGAATGCCGGTTCCGGGAAGACCGGTGGGATGGTATTGAACGAATTCCATGTCCTTGAGCGCCACGCCGGCCCGAAAAGCGAGCGCCATACCATCGCCCGTCTTGATGGCTCCGTTGGTGGTGAACGAGAAGATGCGTCCGGCGCCGCCGGTGCACACGATGACGGATTTGGCCTGAAACTGGTACATCAGGCCCGTACTCATCTCAATCGCCGTGCAGCCCTGGCAGCGGCCGTCCTCCACCAGCAGGTCGGTGGTGTAAAACTCATCGAACCGCCGAATGGACGGGTATTGCAGAGAGGTCTGGAACAGGGTGTGGAGGATGTGAAAGCCGCTCTTGTCCGCTGCGAACCAGGTTCGTTTTATCTTCATGCCGCCGAAAGGCCTGACCGCTACCGATCCGTCGGGTTCGCGGCTCCAAGGGCATCCCCAGTGCTCGAGCTGGGTCAACTCCTTGGGAGCTTCATTGATGAAGTACTCCACGGCGTCCTGGTCGCAGAGCCAATCGCCGCCACCCACCGTGTCGCTGAAATGGAGATCGAGGCTGTCGTCGCCCTTGATTACGCCAGCCGCGCCGCCTTCCGCCGCGCAAGTGTGACTGCGCATGGGATAGACCTTGGACAACAGTGCGATGCGTAAATTCGGGTCGCTCTCCGCGAGTGCGATGGCGGCTCGCAGGCCCGCGCCACCCGCGCCGACGATGGCAATGTCTATCTGAATTTTTTCCATTGTTTCCAGGCTCGTGGATTCCGGGGCGTGACCATGTGCGGTACGGCATTTCGGTCAGGGCCGAAGGCTTGTTCGCCCTCCCGGCTGAGTAACCTCAGCGGGTCACCCGACCCGATGAGGCGCTTGAGTATACAGAATTTCATGTCCTCTGCCACCGCAACGCGGCGGGGAACATTGGATTTCCGGCAACCCGGCTTGGTCTGGTCCGGATTCGCTCAACTGCTTATCCTGCTTGGTGGTGGTCCGCAGCGCTGCTTAGTGCTAACCTATTCCGTTCGAAACAAAAGAGACCAGTACTACGGTCAAAATGGTTACTTTGAAAAAATCCCAATTGCACCCTTTTCCGTCAAACACTCAAATCTCATGGGAGTTCCACGTATGAGCGTAAGCGCAACCGGCACGGACCGGACAAAAAACGCCAAACTTTTGGCATGGGTTGATGAAATCGCGACCTTGTGTAAACCGGACCAGGTCATCTGGTGCGATGGTTCGGAAGAAGAATACGACCGGCTTTGTGGGGAACTTGTGGACGCGGGTATTTTCACCAAATTGAATCCCGAAAAACGACCCAACTCTTACCTAGCCCGCTCGCATCCCAGCGACGTCGCCCGCGTTGAGAAGCGAACCTTCATCTGCTCCAAGAATGAGCAAGATGCCGGCCCCACCAACAACTGGATGGACCCGGACGAGATGAAGGCGATCCTGAAGAAACAATTCGACGGCTGCATGCGTGGACGCACCATGTACGTGATCCCCTTCAGCATGGGTCCGCTCGGTTCGCCCATCGCCCACATCGGCATCGAGATCTCCGACTCGCCTTACGTGGTGGTCAACATGAAGATCATGACGCGAATGGGTCAGGCGGTACTGGATGTCCTCGGCGCGGACGGCGATTTCGTGCCCACTCTGCACTCGGTGGGTGCACCTCTGCAGCCGGGTCAGGAAGACGTGCCGTGGCCTTGCGAGCCGGAAATCGAAAACAAGTACATTTCGCATTTCCCCGAGACGCGCGAGATCTGGTCCTATGGCAGCGGCTACGGCGGCAACGCACTGCTCGGTAAGAAGTGCCTGGCCCTGCGCATCGCATCGTGCATGGCGCGAGACGAAGGATGGCTGGCCGAACACATGCTGATTCTCGGGCTGGAATCCCCAGCCGGCGAAAAAACCTACGTGGCGGCCGCTTTTCCAAGCGCCTGCGGCAAGACCAATCTGGCGATGGTGACGCCGCCGGAGGGTTTCGAGGGCTGGAAGGCGTACACCGTAGGCGACGACATCGCCTGGATCAAGCCCGGCTCCGACGGCACCTTGCGCGCCATCAATCCGGAGTTTGGCTTCTTCGGTGTCGCCCCCGGAACCGCTTACGACTCCAACCCCATGGCCATGGAAACCATGAAGGCCGGAAACTGCATCTACACCAACGTGGCACTCACCGACGACGGCGATGTCTGGTGGGAAGGCATGGACGGACCGAAACCGACCCACGCGATAGACTGGAAGGGCAACGACTGGACCCCGGACAGCGACGCCCCGGCGGCGCACCCGAACTCCAGGTTCACCGCGCCGGCCGGACAGTGCCCGACCATCGATCCGGCGTGGGAGGATCCGGCGGGCGTGCCCATCAGCGCTTTCCTGTTCGGCGGCCGGCTGTCCAAGACCTTTCCCTTGGTATACGAGTCTTTCGACTGGAACCACGGCGTTTTCATGGCTTCCACCATGGGCTCCGAGGCGACCGCCGCGGCTATCGGTCAGGAGGCCATCCGCCGGGATCCATTCGCCATGCTGCCCTTCATGGGTTATCACATGGGCGACTACTGGGCCCATTGGATCAATATGGGCAAGAATGACGCCGTGACGACCAAGCCCCGGTTCTTCCGGGTGAACTGGTTCCGTAAAGACGAGAACGGCAAATTCATCTGGCCCGGCTTCGGTCAGAACATGCGTGTTCTCAAATGGATCGTGGACCGCATCAACGGCAGGACCGGCGCCGTGGAAAGCCCCTTCGGCCTAATGCCTCGGTATGAAGACATCACCTGGGCCGGTCTGGACTTCAGCGAGGAGCAGTATCACGGGATCATGGACATCGCCAAGGAAGGAGCGCTCGCCGAGGCAGAGGCTATCAAAGGTTACTTCGCAACCTTCGGTGATCACCTGCCGGCAGAGTTGGAGGCGCAACGCCAGGATTTCGAGGATCGCGCCAACAGGGCCCCGGACGTCTGGAAAATCGCCAGCTGAATGCGGCAGATTCGGTAACCAGAAAGCCGGCTCTCGGGCCGGCTTTTTGCGTTCGTCTCTGCTATCCGTGCAATTCGTTTCAATCATATGAACATGTGCTTTATCTTGGGGAACCCGCGCAGCTAACTCTGCGCCGGAAGGGGTCGCTGGAGAGGGGGCAGCTGAGGTAGAATACGCCGCCACCATTCACCGAGGAGAAAGTTGTGACGACCAAGCGAGTCAAAGAAATCCTGTCATGGTATGCCACGGACAATCCGGGGACGCTTACCAACCTGGCCCGCCTGCTCGCCCATGGCCGCCTCGGTGGCAGCGGCAAGCTCGTGATCCTGCCGGTCGACCAGGGCTTCGAGCACGGTCCGGCCCGCAGCTTCGCCAAGAACGCTCCGGGCTACGATCCGCGCTATCACTTCGAGCTTGCCATCGAGGCCGGCTGCAATGCCTATGCGGCGCCACTCGGCTTCCTGGAGGCTGGAGCCGCGGAGTTTGCCGGCGACATTCCGCTCATTCTGAAGTTGAACAACTCGGATTCGCTGCTGAGCGAAGGTGACCCCTGTCCGGCGATCACGGGCAGCGTTGCCGATGCGCTACGACTTGGTTGCTCGGCCATTGGCTTCACCATCTATCCGGCCTCGGCGCACCGCAACGAGATGTACGGTCAGATCCGTGAGCTCGCGGAGGAGGCCAAGGCCTGCGGTCTGGCGGTAGTGGTCTGGTCGTACCCGCGCGGGGCGAGCATTTCGTCGCAGGGGGAAACCGCGATCGACGTGGTCGCCTACGCTGCCCAGATCGCGGCCCAGCTCGGCGCACACATCATCAAGGTGAAGCCGCCAACCGATCACATCGAGCAGGACGCGGCCCGCAAGGTCTACGAGGCCGAGGGCATTCCGATTAGCACGCTGCCCGACCGCATCCGACACGTGCTGCAGAGCGCGTTCAACGGGCGCCGCATCGTCATTTTCTCAGGCGGCGCCGCCAAGGGCCGCGAGGCCGTCCTCGAGGAGATCCGCGGCATCGCCGAAGGCGGGGGATTCGGCTCCATCGTCGGACGCAACTCGTTCCAGCGGGCGAAGACTGAGGGTATCGAGCTGCTCCACGATATCATGGAGATCCACGCCGGGACCGCCTGACCCCGAGTCTACTCGACTGGTTTCGATTCGAGCTCCCTTACCACCAGTTTGCCGAGGTCGACCAGCAGGCGGAGTTCGGACGGGCTCAAGTGCCTCGCGCGTTGGTCGATGAGGCACAGGGTGCCCACCGTGCTGCCGTTGTCCAATTCCAAAGGAACCCCGGCGTAGAATCTGACGTGCGGTTCGCCGGTCACGAGGGGGTTGTCGGCAAAGCGGTCGTCGGCAAGCGTATCCGGTACGTGCAGTACCTCGGAACCCAGAATAGCGTGCGCGCAGAACGCGGCATCGCGCGGCGTCTCGGTGGTCGTCAGACCATGTCGTGACTTAAACCATTGCCGGTCGGTGTCGACCAGGCTGACCAGCGCGATCGGCACCCCGAACAGCGCCGCCGCAATACGCGTGTGGCGGTCGAAGCGCTCTTCGGGTTCTGTGTCGAGGACGTATAGGTCGTTGAGAGCGCACATGCGCTGGTCTTCGTCCGCGGGTCGCGGGGCCCTGATCCAACGGCACGCGGTTCGCATCAGCCATGCACGCATCCGCGCGCGCGCGTGCATGGCGGTGACCGGCGCGAGCAGCCAGTCGCTGGCGCCGGCCTCGCGCTCTCGCCGCTGGGCCTCGGGATCTTCTCGCGTTGAAATGATGACGATGCCGACACCCGCGCCGTATTCGCCACTTTTGCCTCGGATCGAGCCGATCAGCGTGGGTAGATCGAGCCCTGGAAGGTCACGGTCAACTATCACCAGCGAAGGCTGTGTGGCTCGCACGATCGCTCCAGCGTCGCCTTCGGTTGCGGTGAGCAGATCGATTCCTTCCGCGCGCGCAGCGTCGGCAAGCACCGCAGCCAGAGCCCGATCAGCAACGGCTACCAGAACGCTCTGATCCCGTACGGCGCCGATCGGCTTTTTCAATGCGCTTTCGGCGCCATCGGCGGCCGACGCACGCGCCAATGACCGTCGCCGCAATTTGACCCTACGGCCTTCGGCGGCCGCGAACAAACTCAGTGAAGTGCCGGTCGCGTCGAGGCGCTCCTTGGCGAGCCCCACCAGTCTATCGACCGAATCGTCATCCCGGAGCGGGTCATGGTGAAACAGGGCCAGCTGGTCTACGTCCGCTGCGACTGCGGCATCGACCACGTACTCGACCGTGCTGTGACCCCAGCCGACCCTCGAGGGATACTCCTCGGCAGTGTACTGTGCATCGTGGATGACCAGATCGGCATCCGCGAGAAACTCGGCGTGCCGGGCGTCCTCGCCGGGCACGGACTCTTGCTCGATCTGCTCGGCCATAGCCAGTCGTCGCGAGTGCGGCTCGTGGTCGGTCGCGTAAACCAGCGTGACCCCATCGGCTTCAAGCCGGTAACCGAGCGTGAGCGCGGGATGATTCAGGTACTGCGTAGTGACCCGGATGTCACCGATCTCGAAGACGCCCTCGACGAGGTCGTGATAGCGCACGTCGGCGCCGAGATCTTCCAGTGCAAGGGGAAAATACGCGTACTGCATTTGTCCAGCCAAAGTCTCGCGCACGGATCGGTCGGCGCCGTGCGGGCCATAGACGTTCCACTCGCTGGTGGGTACGCGCAGCGGTGCGAAGAAGGGAAAGCCCTGGATGTGATCCCAATGGGTGTGGGTGATCAGGATGTGGCCCTGCCGCGGGGGTGTGGATGACGCGACCAGCTCGCGTCCGAGGCCGTGAGCACCGGTACCGCAATCGAGCACCACCAGAGTGCCGTCCGCCGAGCGTACCTCGATGCACGACGTGTTGCCGCCGTAGCGCACTGTGCTCAAGCCCGCTTTGCTGATGGATCCGCGAGTACCCCAGAAACAAATCTCCATGAACCCTTCGCACCTTGGGTGATGCCGGAATTGTATCAAACAGGGACGTGGCAGGGTTAGTGCCAGTGAGAGTTGGCGACGATTAGCTGTTGATTTGCATGCTCGATTAACAAGTATGAGAAGAACAATCGTCTTCGTCAAAGGGTCCCGCGGCGCTCCGCGCGGAGTTCCAAATATAGGGTTTCACCCAGCGGCACAAACCAACGCAGGCTTCAATAGACTAGCGGTCGGGTCCTGGTTGGCATCCAAGTTGCTATTTCGTAAAATCAAGCGAACACACTCAACCGATATGCCTTATCCCTGTATCTCACTCGCAGTCACAGAAATATCCTTATGGAATCCCAATGTATCCCGAAATAAAAACCATACTCTATGCCACCGATTTGGGCAATCACATGCGCCCGGTGTTTCGTTTCGCTCTTGGAATGGCCAAGAAACACGAGGCAAAGGTTATTATGCTCCATGTGGCGGAGCCGCTCGATTCCAGAGTTCAGGTTGCCATCAACATCTACATGCCCGAAGTCAGTGTCAAAGAAGTGCTTCGAGACGGTATGAAGAAAGCCCGAGCGGAAATGCAGCGGCGATTGGATAAATTTTACCGGGATGAGCTTAAAGACAGCCCCGCGGACCGCGATCTAGTCACGGAAGTGAAGGTTGTAAGTGGAAGGCCCGCGGAAACGATTATCCAACACGCCAAAGAATTGGAAGCCGATTTGTTTGTCGTCGGCACCCATACTGATCCGTCTCACGGCGCCCATCTGCTCGGATCCATCGCGCGCAAAGTGACGCAACTTTCCAAAACCCCGGTGCTGGTGGTTCCGGTTTACGAGTGAGGTAGAGACTTACCAACGCAGCATGAGAAGTACGAAACCCTCCCTGTCTTTCGTACATCGTTCGCTCTATGAAGCCGCCGGCGGCACTCTACCCCTGACCGGTAACGTTATGGTTTCACACCCCGTCTGGCATTAATATTTCCCATCGTTCAGGGTTACAGGTGCGGATATGATCAATGAGAAAGATGGTTTGCTGGATTCGACATTGCGCCGTGTCATCAAATGTGGGGAAATCGAATTGAGACCCTACGACCGATACGGCGAGCCCAGAGGCGATATGGACTGGTTCCCCCTGAGCGGAAAAACGGGGGAAGGATACGAGTGTTTTCTACTGCGGTTCCAGCCAGGCGCCAGATCCACGCCGCACGAACATTCCGGTCATGAGCAGTTTCTGATGCTGGATGGCGAGCTCGAAGATTGCGACGGTACCGTATTCAGGGCGGGAGATTTCGTGACCTTCAAACCCGGGTCGCGCCACTATTCGGTGTCAGAGAAGGGCTGCACAATGCTGGTTGTCCTGCGCGGGCAAAACTACGCACTGAGTGGA
>JAHEIO010000082.1 GCA_024639325.1 Gammaproteobacteria bacterium | reverse complement strand
CGAGATGGTTCTTCGTTGCCCGGGGACGAAACCGCTCGCGCGGTAGTTGGAGGCTGGATGAGGGAGGCGCTGTAGGGTCGAGACAAGAGGTTGAGGATGGGTCAGTCCTGTGTTGATGTTGTAGTTGCGACACCGTAACCACCAACACAGGAGAAAGACCCATGACAGAGTCTACCAAACCCATCAGCTGTTTGCGTCACAATCCGGGTCTTTTTGTTACCGGCCGGGCGATCTCGCAAGCTATGCCTGGATCCGCTGCCGGGGTTGTATATGCAATTACTACAAGTTAGGGTCAAGGCATGCGGCAGACCCGAAATCGTCCAATCACCCGGCCGGAACACAATTGCTGGCGCAAGGAAAACGCGGGGCGTGTAGCAATAGCGGTTGATGGCGAGTCTTATTTCCGTGCCGTCCGCGAGGCGATTCTCTCTGCCGGGCGAACAGTGTTCATCCTTGGCTGGGATATACACAGCAAACTGCAGCTGGTTCGCGACGGTGAAGATGATGGCCTTCCCCGGGAACTTGGGGCACTCCTCGATTTTGTCGCGAAACAGCGCGCCGTCGATGTCTTTGTGTTGAGCTGGGACTTCGCCATGATCTACCTGCTCGAGCGCGAGCCCTTTCCGCTGTACGCGCTGAATTGGAAAACGCATTCGCGGGTGCGGTTTCACATGGATGACAGACATCCACTGGGCGCATCCCAGCACCAGAAGCTGGTGGTCGTCGACGATGCCATTGCGTTCTGCGGCGGGCTGGATCTGAGCAAGTGGCGGTGGGATACCCCGGAACACCGTATCGATGATGAGCGACGCGTCGATCCAGATGGCAAACCCTATCCACCCTTTCACGATGTGCAGATGCTGGTGGACGGTGATGCGGCTGCTGCGCTGGGTGAGCTGACGAGGGAACGCTGGTTGCGGGCGACCGGTGACGAGATCCCCGTAAAAAATGGTGCGGCGGGTCCGGACCCGTGGCCTGAATCGTTGCAACCCGTCCTGCGTGACGTGCCGGTAGCAATCGCGCGTACCATGGCAGACTATAACAATCACCAGGGCGTTCGGGAGGTCGAGCAGCTGTACCTGGACAGCATTGCGGCAGCCAGGCATTACATCTATATCGAAAACCAGTATTTGACCGCGTATTGTATCCGCGAGGCACTGAGCAGTCGTATGCAGGAAAGCGACGGACCGGAGGTGGTCATCGTTTTACCGGAGAAGACCGGCGGCTGGCTGGAGCAGCAGACCATGGACGTGTTGCGCGCGCGTCTGGCGAAGCAGCTGCGCGAGGCGGACACCGGCAAACGCCTGCGCCTGTATTATCCCCGGCTGTCGTCTTCTTCCGATGTCTCGCTGATGGTGCATGCCAAGGTCATGGTAATCGACGACATGTTACTCAGAGTGGCGTCCTCCAACCTGAGTAACCGGTCCATGGGGCTGGACTGCGAGTGTGATTTGGCGATCGAGGCCGAGCCCGGCAGTGAGACCGAACAGGCAATCCGCCGGTTCCGCGAGCAGTTACTCGCCGAGCATCTTGGTGTTGAGCCAGGGCAGGTCAACGAGGCCATGCAGAACGGGCAATCACTCATCGGCGCGATCGAAAATCTCCGCGGTGGCGAACGCACGCTGCAGCCACTGGACACGACCATCGACCCGGATATCGACCAGCTGGTACCCGACTCCGCGCTGATCGACCCGGAGCGGCCCATGGATGCGGAAGGGTTTATCACGCATTTCGTGCCGGATGAACACAAGCCGCATACCGCGCGTCGTATTGTCCTGGGGGTGCTGACGCTGGCCGCCTTGCTGGGGCTGGCCGCCGCCTGGCGCTGGAGTGCGCTGGGTGAATGGATGGACATCGACTGGCTGATACGCCAGGCAGATGCATTGAACGCGCATCCCGCTACACCCCTGCTGGTGATTGCCGGATTCGCTGTCGCTGGCACACTGGCGGTGCCGCTGACGCTGCTGGTGGTGGCAACCGTGCTGGCCTTCGGATCGCTCACCGGCTTTTTCTACTCGCTGGTTGGCGCGGAACTCAGTGCCCTGCTGACCTATGCGGCCGGGCAGGGCGCGGGCCGCGACCTGGTAAGACGTTATGCCGGAAAACGGCTGAACAGCATCAGCAAGCAGTTATCACAACGCGGCATATTGACCATTATCACACTGCGTATCGTGCCGGTGGCACCGTTCGCTGTCATCAACCTGGTAGCGGGTGCGTCGCATATCCGCTTGCGCGATTTTACGCTCGGTACGCTGCTGGGTCTGCTGCCGGGCCTGGTGGCCATTGCGTTGTTTGCCGACAGCCTGTTGCATTCCATTAGGGATCCTGATGCAGGCAGCTTTGCCTGGCTGATTGCCGTGGTGCTGGTGATCGCGCTGGCGACACTCTGGTTGCGCAAGTGGCTACGCCGCCGGTAGGCGCCCGTGAAAAGTTACACGCGATCCTGAGTGACCGTTTTGCAGTTTAAGCTCGCGACCTGGAACATCCATCGCTGTATCGGCCGGGATGGCGTGATGTCGCCTGGGCGGTGCGCGGCGGTATTAAACGAAATCGATGCCAATGTGGTCGCACTCCAGGAAGTCGAGTCCCGTCCCGGAGATGAGCATGATGCGCTGGCTTTGCTGGCGCGGGAAACCGGCAGCCGCGCCATCGCAGGCGCGACGCTGGTGAGGGAGGATACACACTTCGGTAATGCACTGCTGACACGCCTGCCTTTGCAGGCAGTGCGTCACCATGACCTGAGTGTGCCCGGGCGTGAACCGCGCGCGGCACTGGATGTGGACTTTGAAGCAGACGGTTACAGGGTGCAAATGATTGCCACGCACCTGGGCCTGCGTCCGGCAGAGCGGCGTGCGCAGGTGCGCCGTCTGTTGCCCCGGTTCGATGTCAGGCGCAGTGACCTCGTGGTGCTGGCGGGGGACCTGAATGAGTGGTTTCTGTGGGGACGCCCGTTGCGCATGCTGCACAGGATATTCCAGCGGACGCCGCACGTGCGCAGCTGGCCGGCCCGGGCGCCTCTGCTTTCTCTGGACCGAATCTGGGTGCATCCACGCCACGCCCTGGTCCGTTTGACCGTGCATCGCAGCGCGCTTACGCGCACCGCCTCCGACCATCTGCCGTTGATCGCGGAAGTTGCCATGCAGTGATTCATGGCATCACTTGAATTCTTCAGGCTGGCACACAATTAGCCGGTGGATCCCGAAAACAGGAGCCGGCTGATTCTATTGCATATTTTTGGATGATGATTGATCCTTGTGTCCATGGTACGACTGATTCAATTCATGCTGACGTTGGTGACTACATCTTTCCGATCGCGGCCGTCTCGGCAGCCAGAGAATGCAGTGCTACGGAATCAGTTGTCTCTGTATCGGAAATCAGGGTAAAAGCCAGGTATTAGGGCTGTTGATCGGCTGCTCTGGTGCTTCATAGCGAAATTTTGGGCGGGTTAGCGCAGCCCTGTACTTTGTCCAGCCCAGGACCGTAACGACCCGTGAAAAAAAGCGAGTCCGCGACTACTGGCGCGCGATCAGTCAGTCGGCTGAGCCAGGCCGACCTCGGATCTCTCGAGAACTCAGAAAGCTCATTAGACGTCGGTAAACGAGTAAACTATCAACTTAAAGAAGGACCGCATAAACTTCCTACAGCTTGCCCAAAGTCGTCACGCCCGACGAGCAGAACTGGGCAATACGGATCGTGGAAAACCTCTACCCGGTACTTGGCGACGACCGCACCCAGCAGGACCTAAACCTCGGTGTTCAGCAAACCATCGATGGCTACGGCCGACACGAGGTCATCATCGACAACCCGTACCATGGCATCGCACTCGTTTGTTGATAAAGCAACACGCGGATGATTGGTGCGCGCCGTTGAGACGCTCTTTCGAGGCTAGATCTGCATGGGCCTTAATGAGTTTCCGCGATCACTATGACTAAAGCAGACAGTCCGTCCAGGGATTTTCCATCTGTCAGCCGGAGGATTACTCAGCCCGATACAACAATTATGCAATCGAAATATTATCAGTCTTCTGGACCGTAGATGTTCTTAACGACATTACATAATTCTCCGAGCGCCAGTTCAACATCTTCGATAGTGACGCCTTCCTTGGGTCTTACGACGTTGTAAAGCATCACGCAACCAAATAGGACAGACGGAAAATACTCTTATAACCCCAGGACTCGGCACGAAACGGACGATTTGTGGCTTATGCTAGTCGCCCGTAAAATGTCATACGTGCCGACTCGGATAGTGATACTCCGGGCTCGGTGTTGTACGCAAGTACCACTAACATGCGGGTGCGATCACCTTTTACCGGAGTAACACGGTGCATTGAATTACGCCCTCTAAACAATACGAGCGCACCGGCATCCATCGCTAAGGTATTCGTTGACACCTCGCCATCAAGAATTTTTCCTGAAAGCTCGTAGTTCATTTCTCCGTTGTCGGCATCGCGCACGTCTTTCACATATTCAAACTCGCCCCCGACTTTCGGATTCTGAATCATTAAAGTGATAGCAAACGAAGAATTATCAAAATGCCAACCTAACTCCTGTCCCTCGCTCGCATAATGAAGGTTGATCGAAGACATAGCGTCGCCATATTCGTACAATTTTGTTTCATCGAGAACAGCACACAAAAACTCACGGAATTCCGGGGCATTATAAAGTGTATGTAGTGGAGAATCAGCGGGTATCTGATCTGTTGTAATACAACCCTTTGATGAAGAAACTTCCCGGTTGCGGGTATGATTTGCCGGGTACTCCGGATCAGACGGTTTGAGGTAAATATTGTGCTTACTCACCGTATAATAAGCAAGATGCTGGTTTTCTTCTCCCTCGCGTTGAATGGACGCGATTGCCGACGGTGTCAGAAAGTTGCGCATGACCAGCACCCCGTTTTCGTCCACAGTGCGTTTACACTCTCTACGAAAATCGCTGCTTCTTAGCGGGCATTGTTCTAGGTTGATTACATCTGATAACGGCTGAGGCATGCTAATTTATCTTATGATTTGCGATTTCCAATGCTTGAAAGCGAATATTTGAATCGAGTATAGAACGAGAACTATCAGGAGTCATCTAAATGCTCGCTTCGAGTATATTGTACGCATTCGAGTGATTGCACAAACAAAATAGTCGAATTTGATTTTTATACCACAGTGGAGAGCGTACACTATGTATGAGGAGACACGTTCACCCATTCGTGCGGCGTCAGGCGGTTGTGAGTCGATAAGTGAAATCGCTTATTCTATTCGTAACTCACGTTTCCAGCGATTGTGTAGACAAAAGCGAATGCTTGCTCAAGGCGATTGTCTTATCTTGCCAAAAAAACTTCAGTTCTCTATGGATTGATTACCAACGATAGTCGGTTCGATACTCAGCTGCCTTTGACGATTCAGCTTAGCACCGTCGCATCGAAGTAGCGCGGGTTACTGCGAATAAACAATTTATGCCTCTCGATAAATTCAGGTTCGAGTTTGGTCTCGTCCCAAGCAAAGACATCCTAGAATCCCATGAATGAATCTTGGCTTTTTATCCGCTCCGATGATCGACAATGTGTGGAGTCAAAAAACGTCAAAAAGTATATGCAAAGGAGGCTAGGTCGGTGTATTTGACACAAAAGATAGCCGAGCGCAATGAAATCTTTTACCTTAGGCATTATTGATATGTTGCACGACAGGATTCTTAGGACGTTCGGATGATCATCCCATTCTTGAGGTCTCGCGCTACAGCAGTATCTAATGGCTAATCGTTGAAACCGTCGGTATCCGTCTGCTCAACAACGGATATCCAATCCGGATCTTGGTGCGATGCGGCACCATTACTCCAGCCTTCCGCTGCTAAAAGGGAACCATTAGCCAGTTCGTCGATGAGCTCCGATCACTCCCGCGCTAACGCCTGCCTTACGGCATCAACCATGGGTTTGGGCTGCTGCCGATCTTACCCCCCTCTTCGATCAAGCAGGCCATCAAGGGGGCATTAAAGACGTCTTCGTCGGGCGCGCTTTGTTTTGCTTTCAGGCAAAGGGGATAGCGAATTCGCGTCCACCTGACATCGTAACGATCACTGAGCCGAAGAACGGAATCGACGGAATACCGATCGATCTGGTCAAAGGCGATGTCCTTTGTTCGCAGCGCTGTCGCCAGCAGACTGTTTTCAAGATCCGGCTTCGGTTGGATTTCCAGGTAGCCGTTGAAGACAAGATAAATGTCGCCCGTGATCGCGCTTTCGGCGGCTTGTCTCAGCGCAGCCACTGTTGAATCGAAGAATACAGAGGCCCTCACGCCGCCGTCGAAATATTGGTACCCGTCGAGATAAATCGGAGGAAAAATGACGGGAACCGCGGAACTCGCCATAAGCGCCTCGACATAGCATTGACGTTTAATCTGCTCATCCATATCGCTGGCCGCCAGCGCCGTCAGATCAAAAGCATAAAATATACCTTCGCGCGCATCGACAATACCCACCAGGAGCTTTCGATTCTGGCTCGAGGCGTCGGCCACCCGCTGGATCCGTTCTACCGTAATGTACTCCTCGATTCGAGCCCTGCCAGGATCGAGCGAATAGAATGAGTTCGTGAGTGGAATGCCAAAAATAGACGCACGTTCCGTTGCGACATCTGTCTCCTTCTCTATTGAATAGGCGTCAACTAGATCAGCGTTGTCGATATCCTCCCCAAGAAAGACGAGCGTCGATTGCAGCGCGCCGGTGCTGACTCCAGTAACGATCGTGAATTCGATGTCTTTGCCAGCGTTCTGCCGCCAGGCATTCAAAAATCCAGCCCCGTAAGCGCCGTATTGCCCTCCGCCGGAAAGCACGGCGATCTGGTGGCCGGCGCCCTCGGTTGGTACGACCTCACGCCTGGGCGGTTCAGCCAGAAGCGTCCGTATGATTGTGTCTTCGTAGCTTCCCGCCACGGTCTCTCGCGTTGTTGCAGCAGTTAAGTCGCCGCCGATTTGCCCAAGAGTGATGGGAAGGCGAAATGCGGTGCTATCAGGGCATGCCACATCGTTGATCTTGCCGGTGGCGCAGGCCGTGGCAAGAAGACTCACAAACGCAATGCCGAGCAGCCGAAGTGGTATCAATCTTGTCAATGCAATCTCCCGGTTTATTGGTTGCGACCTCTCGAAAACACTATACGCGAGATCGGGCGATTCCCTGTTGATACAGGTCAATATGTCCGCTCGCTCTCAATTTAAATCAAACCGATGACGACTCTTTTGCAATCGGCAAAACTCGAGGGACCCGTGTATTAATTCAAGTCGCTTGGCGAAGCCAGAGAAAAATACAGGCAGTAGGCCCGCTGAATGGCCCCCCGGATTTGGGGTTGGCTTTTGGCTCGTTGCTCAGCATCAGCCCGGCGTTCATCGGCACCTGTCCTGCGCCACCGCTCGGGATGCTGTTGAAAAATGCGGTCTAGGGATTGCTCGATCAGGATCGTCTACACGGGCGCGGGTGGGTTTGCTTACGGAAAATAAGAAACCCCGTCACGGAGGCATGTCGGAACGCGTGATTTGTATTGTGTGGCCTTTCTCACATTGAACAGCTCTGAAATTTGTTCTAATCGAATTAGACTTCGGTATTATCAAGGACAATGCAGCTATTTGTAACGCTCATACACCAGTCTACGGAGGCTGAGAGCATTATGATACGAGCGCGTGTCTAGGTTACTGTCTAGCTGGCAATCATTCTTAGCTGCCGATTTGTAACATTACAAGAACCCTAAGTTACCTGGAGGAAATATCATGTCAACACAAAGGTACGTCGTTTTACGCACTGAATCATCGCTGGTCCCGTCTTTTGAAAATCTGGGTATGTCACCCCGGGGCGCAGCAGCAAGCCCTGACTCCGCCGCTACCGCCGCTGAAACCGTGACCATCGAAGAGACCACCTTGAGCAAGGCCCAGCGGGATGATCTAAGGCGCGATCCGCGAACCAGAGCTATCGCTGAACCTATGCCCATGAAACTAATCGAACCGGTCGCTTCCGAAGATGCCGCGGCAGCGACCTCGAATACCACGTGGGGTGTAGAAGCGGTGGGTGCCGACCAGTCCTCCTTCGACGGTGGCGGTATCACGGTGGCGGTTCTCGACACCGGGATAGAGCCGGGCCATCCTGCCTTTAATGGCGTCAATCTTGTCCGGAAAAATTTCACAACCGAGGGTGACGACGACATAAATGGGCACGGCACACACTGCGCCGGCACGATCTTCGGTCAGGACGTCAACGGGCTGCGCATTGGCGTCGCCCGCAACGTGAATCGGGCCCTTATCGGTAAGGTGCTGGGCGCCGGTGGCGGGTCATCCATGACAATTGCGGAGGCGATTCAGTGGGCTGTGCAGAACGGCGCGAACGTCATTTCGATGTCCCTGGGAATCGACTTCCCGGGTTTCGTCGATTTCCTTGTAAATCAAAGAAACCTCGACATCAATCCCGCCACTTCCATCGCCCTGGAAGGCTATCGGGCCAACATTAACCTGTTCACCCAGTTATCTCGCCTGGTCGCCGCCCAGAATGCCTTCGCCGACGGGTGCATTATCGTCGGCGCTTCTGGTAACGAGAGTAACCGCCCGACTTTCGAGATCGGCGTGGCACCACCCGCGGCGGGCAACGGTATTATCGCAGTCGGAGCGCTGCAGCAAAACACCGCGACTGGACACCACGTGGCCTCCTTCTCGAACAATCAGGTGAACGTCTCGGCACCCGGTGTCGGTGTTGTATCATCTTTCATTGGCGGGGGGGTGCGTTCGCTCAGTGGCACCAGCATGGCCACGCCGCACGTGGCCGGCATCGCTGCCCTTTGGGCCCAGCGTCAGTCTGACCTGACCGGCAGCATCAATTCCGAAACGCTCACCGCCAGGCTTATCGGGAGCGGCACGATGGCGGGACTGGATCCGGCATCAGAAGCGGAGGATATCGGGTCGGGCATCGTCCATGCGCCGTAAATCCAGACGTCTTTCCGCTTGGCTGCCGGTTGCTTATGCTAACGGCCCACGGATAATCGTGTAACCGCCGCTGTCTTCTCCATACCGCCTGATTTCAAACACACCGGTTTGAAATCAGGCGGCTAAAGAGGCGGCTAAAGAGGAGGTCAGGCCATCTTTTTCACCCACGACTTGCACCAGCCCTGGGCGTTAACGGATTTGCCCGGAAAGATCGTGCATTGGCCCCATTCTGCTTCGGCTTCACCGGTGTAGAGCTGGCAATTGTTGCACAATTGCTCTGCATTCTCACTGGCGTGCACGTACCCTAGCGCCTTGGCGGTTGCATCCTCGGGGTCGACCTGGGGCATATCGGTAGCCACCGCCTGGTGCGTTGTGAGCATGGCGAGCGGTATGATCGCTGTTGCACCCCCGGCGAGTCGCAGTACTTCTCTTCGTGTCATCGTTTTCATGGTATTCTCCGTATAGATTGAAGTAAAAAGGTCCGCGTCCTGAAGATCAGAACGCGGCACCGGTAATCACATGGCTTTGGTCAACGGCCGAATTCGGGTCACATCGAAGTATCGGATCAGGGGATTGACGCTGGCTGTGCGGTTCAGGGGTGTGCTTCGCCCCTAGCATGTCGAAATGTCGAGATCAAACAACCTTCGGAATATGACTTGGCACAATAATGCCACAATGGTGATCTATCGTAAAACAAGCGACGACGAATGGCTCAACACCAACGACGTACACAACCAACATCACGTTCCATACCACAATCGAATCACTACGATATTCAGTTTCGCCTTGACATCTATCGGTTTTGCAGCGGCACGCATCACCAGGCTACTCGTGACTATGGCCACTTGCTCCCCGATGAAAATTATAGTCCGATCCCTGGCGACGACTTTCGCGCTCGTGCTCGCTGGCTGCTCCACGACGCCTGAGCAGTCGATGAATACTGTCGACTATGTCGATGTAGATCGCTTTATGGGCGACTGGTACGTCATAGCGAATATCCCAACCGCTCTGGAGAAAGGCGCGCACAACGCTGTGGAGTCGTACCGGCTGGCAAATGACGGTACTATAGAAACCGTATTCACGTTCCGCAAGGGCGCCTTCGACGGCCCGGAAAAACGCTACACGCCCCGGGGATTCATAAAAAACTCCGAGTCCAACGCTGAATGGCGGATGCGCTTCGTCTGGCCGTTCAAAGCGGAATACCTTGTCATTTATCTCAATGATGACTACACCACGACGGTAGTCGGCCGCAGCAAGCGCGACTACGTCTGGATCATGAGCCGCACCCCGGAAATTGCCACCACAGAGTATGACAGCATCCTCTCTTTTCTGGGCGAGCAGGGCTATGATACGGGCCTGATTCGCAGAGTGCCCCAAAGATGGAACTAGCCCACATGTCAAGGCACCAGCCGAGTCGTGGATCGCCGCCGCAGTCTCGTCAATCTTCCCGCTATGTCCGCACCTGAATTCAGAATCAGGACATGCATGAGCGGCTTTTCGATCGGTTTCATTTCGCCAATTCGATGTAGGGATGTGAAAGCCTACCACCAACTTGCATCAGTCATTGCTTACTGCCTGTTGACGCGGCTTATGGCTACCGTTAAAAAGGATTTGCTGACCACCCACTGGTGAACCGCGCCATCAGGATCGTTATCCTCGCTATCGGCGCCGTCCTCGGTGTGGCGGTGATCGCTCCCGTCGCACTGTTGGTCGTTCTCGACAAGGAGCAACTCGGGCGGATGACCATCCAGGCGGCCGAGAGTGCCATCGGTCGGGACGTTCGTATCGATGGAGCTCTCGAGATGGAGCTGTCCCTCGCCCCGCGACTCACGGCAAAAGGCGTCGAGATCGGGAACGCGCCGTGGAGTTCGCGCCCGGTCATGGTCGTGGCCGAGGCGCTGTCAGCTCGGATCAAACTCCTGCCGCTGCTGTGGCGGGAGATTGTCTTTGACGTGTCGTTGCAAGATGCCAAAGCGATATTTGAGGTGGACACGGACGGAAGGCGCAACTGGATGCTATCGCCGGATGGCTCGCCGGAACCGAGCGGCGAAGAGGGGTGGACTGTCAAGCTGAGTCGAGTCGACATCACGAGCGCCGCCATAAGCTATCGCGACTGGGGCCGTGGCCTCACCTTCGACGCCAATATCGACCGGCTCTCGTTGCAGCGCCATCGCGAGCGCGAGGAGACCGACCTCGACCTCGCCGTCAGCCGTAACGGGCTCCCCGTCGAGGTGGCAGGCACGATCCGCAGCGGGACAAAGGGAACAGAGATGGAGCTTGACCTGCGTGTGTCCTCGCCAGGCGCCGAGCTCACTCTGTACGGGGAGCTGGATCCGGGCGATCGTGAGCGCGTGGAACTCGAGCTGACGACTAAGGTGGAAACCGTAAACGACATCGAGCGTCTACTCGAGCTGGATCTGCCGGTTCAAGGGCCTGTCGCCGCGACCGCCCGCATCACAGGCGAAAAAGGCGTCTACAGCGTCAGCGACATCAACGCCCACCTTGACGGCTCTGAACTCGATCTCGACCTAAATGGACGAATGGACGACCTTCTCGGTACGGTACAGTTGCAAATGGGTGTATCCGGGTCGGTAGCGAGCGTCGATGATTTGCGGCTGGACGAAGGTATCGCTAACCATGTCGTGAGGCTGTTACCGGTGACCGGATCACTTACGCTGGCGGGCCCTGTCAGTGAGCTCGCAGCGCTCGACATCGACCTGCGCTCGGAGCGCCCCGGGATTCGCCTCGCCACCACCGGAGAGGTGCAGGACCTCGGTGCCACGCCGCGATTCGATCTCGCTATTGCCGTGGAGGCGGATAAGCTTTCTGGACTCTCGCAACTCGGCTCGTGGGTACCGTCTAAGCTGCCCGATCAAGGTCCTGTCGCCGCAAGCGCTCGCCTTCAAGGCACCACCCTAGATTTCAATATCGAAGCTCTCGACGCGCAACTCAGTGCGGGGGAACTCGCGTTGTCCGTCGCCGGAGCAGTTTCCGGCATACCGAGCGTCATCGACGCCCGGCTCGATCTCGGTATGTCCACGCCGGCGCTCTCCAACCTATCCTCGCTGCTAGGTCTGGAGCTCCCCGAGGCCGGCCCCGTCGAGCTCAGCGGGCGCGTCGCATCCGGGCGCGGATCTCATACTCTCTCCGACCTGAAGCTTCGTGTCGGCTCGAGCGATATGCGCGGCGAGCTGAGCCTGGACTTGACGGACGCCGTGACGGGAATAACGGCTGCACTCTCGTCGAATGTGTTGTCCCTACAAGAGCTGCTCGGTGACTCGACCCAATCGTCCGACGCGCAAGTGGCGGAAGCTGACTTTCCGTCCGAGCCGCTAGCTTTCTCGTGGCTACACGCGCTCGAGGCAGAGATTGAATACGATGCGGGAGTAGTCGAGGCCGGCGATTACAGCTTCGAAGACGTGTCGATCGCAGCTAGCGTCGGCGGCGGAATCATCGAACTCCGAAGTGGACGCGCGATCACCGAGCGCGGCACCGTTAGCGCAAGGGCTAGCTTTGACGCTTCTGGGGGGAACCTCCAAGTATCTCTGGATGGGGAGGTGGACAAGGTCCCCGGTTCAGCGCTTTTTGGCCTTCCCGAAGGCGTGTTGACGGGAGGAGAGACGAGCGGGTCGATCAGCTTAAGCAGCGAAGGCGCTTCCGTCGCTGCCCTGATGAACGGGCTGTCGGGTCAAGGAACCCTCCGCATGGGCCCGATGACAATCTCAGACAACGCGCTGCGCTTCGTCTCGTCGGACGTCCTGACCGGAGTCCTCGCCGCCCTCAATCCGCTCGCCCATTCAGACGCCAAGAAATCGAAGGGGCACTCGTACGAGTGTGCCGTGCTCGGCTTCGACGTGAAGGACGGCGTCATCGTCAGCCAACAGGGCATCGCTTTTCAGAGCAAGTCGTTCAACGTCGGCGGCAACGGGACCATCAACCTCGGTGACGGGAAAATCGACATCACCTTGAAGCCGCGCGCGCGCAAGGGTTTGGGGATCAGCATCACGTCGATGACTGGCGGTTTCCGCATTACGGGTACATTCTCGGACCCCAAGATCCGGGGCAGCCTGAGCGGCATGGTCGAGACCGGTACGGTCGGTGCGGCTGGGAGTGCGGTGGCGAGCGCCGCTGTCGCCGGCAGTGCGGCCACCTCCGCTGCGGTGGCGGGAAGTGCGGTGGCCACTGCCGGCGTCGCCCTCGCGCCGGTTGTCGCTCTGGGTGCGTACGGACGCCTCACGGCCGACCAATTCTCGTGCGAAAGCACGTTGGAGCGCATAAAGCGTAAACGCGAGGGCGTCGAGGACCCGGCGGATGGCTCGCAAGCGCCTAGCAGCAGGCGGGACCGGCCAAGTCCGTCTCTTAAGTGAGGACGCTAGCAGGGGTGACGGGAGTGCCCCGTTCCGACCCACTCGGCCATTTTCCTGTCAACTCCTCGGCTACACCTACGCAGACTTCAGCTCCATTGCTTTGAAGCAGTTCACGCCAGAGTGGCTGGCTTATAATTCCCACACGTTAGCAATTCGAAATGAGAAAATAATGGTGCCCACCGGAGATGCAGATTCGGTTAGTGACCGATTCGATATACGTGACTGCGGCAGAACAATGATGGCAGTAGTCACGACTGGAAATGGTGGATATGACAGACTCGTATACCGCCAGGTGCCGGTGCCGACACTCCAACGTGGTGAGGTGCTGTTGCAGGTGCTCGCTGCGGGTGTCAACAACACTGAAATAAATACACGGCTCGGCTGGTACTCGCCTTCGGTCACTACGGCGACTGAGAATGCAGCGGCGATTGAAGAAGGGGAAGACATAGTAAGGCCAGACGGCGGGTGGAGCGAAGCGACACCGTTTCCGTTCATCCAGGGAACCGATTGTTGTGGACGCGTAGTGGCAGTAGCTGGCGGTGTCGAAGAGGGTATTATTGGTGCAAGGGTGCTGGTGAGGGCATGCATGCGTACCGAAGGGTTTGGCTCCCTGGAAAATATCTGGATGGCCTCCGATTTCGACGGCGCCTTCGCCCAGTTCGTAAAAGTACCTGCCACGGAGGTGTTTGCAGTGAACTGTGACTGGAGCGACGCCGAACTTGGTACGATTCCATGCGCTTATGGCACCGCTGAAAATATGGTACACCGCGCTGATGTTCGAGAGCGCGATCATGTGTTGGTTACCGGTGCCTCGGGTGGCGTAGGGTCTGCGGCGGTGCAACTCGTAAAGCGGCGCGGCGCCACTGTGAGCGCGATTTCCGGCAAAACCAAGGCAGAGCAAGTTCGTTCCATTGGGGCGGGACACGTTTTACATCGTGGCGACAATATCGTCGCCGGTTTCGGAGAGAAATCCGTCGACGTTGTCATTGATAACGTTGCTGGCCCCGCTTTCGGCGATGTGCTTAAGGTCCTAAAACGAGGCGGTAAGTACGTTTCCTCGGGTGCTATCGGTGGCCCCATCGTGGCGCTCGATATGCGTACCTTCTACCTCAAGGATCTGACTCTAATCGGCTGCACGGCGTGGGATGAACCCGTATTCCCCAATCTCATTTCCTACATCGAACGCGGTGAGCTGCGCCCACTACTGGCGAAGACGTTTCCGCTTGAGGATATTGCGTTCGCTCAGCGCGAGTTCCTCGAAAAAAAGCATTTCGGCAAGTTTGTGCTGATACCGCCTCCAGTGAGAGATTGACTAACCCGATCGGGTCCGCTTCGTTAGGAATGCTTATATTCTCGTTCCCTTGTCCCTATCCGAAGGGGCATTGTCCCCGGCAAAGCGGAGCAGGGAAACTGGTTGTAGCGGTGGGTTCTTGTACGATGCGAAATTCGGAAACCGGCCAAAGCCGGTCCTTCATGGCAGGTTGTGTGACTTTTTTGGGTTAGATTAAAGATAATGGGTTTTTTATCAATTTCCCTAGAAACCAAACAATGATGACAGCAAAGAAATCGGTATGTGTGGCAGGTGCGAGCGGCGTGGTCGGTTCGAACATCGTCCGAATGTGCCTCGAACGAGGCTATGGTGTTCATGGCACCATGCGTGATCATCATGCACCTTACAAAGCACCCTTCCTAAAAGCCTTACCGAGTGCATCGACACGCTTGCAGCTATTCAGTGCTGATATGGCCGAAAAAGACTCATTTACCGCGGCCTTGGCAGGCACCGATTGCGTGTTCATCGCCTGCCTCATACCGACCTATGCGGGTCCGTCGGGCAAGCCGGCGCGTGAAATGGACGATGAACGGGGCTATGCGGAAATCATCATGCCAACCGTTGAAGGTTGCTTGAACATAATGCGCTCTGCGGTAGGCCAAGGTGTCGAGACCGTCGTGATTTGCAGTAGCACCAGCAGCACAAATCCACTACCGCCAGTACCCGTTAAAAACGAACTTGAGCATTGGTCCGATGAGAAGGCACAATGCCGGGCGAAAAAATATACGTCTGCTGCCAAGACCGTAATGGAAAAGGCCGCGATCAAATTTGCCGAAGAAAATGATGTGCGTTTGTCCATCTTCATGCCGACCGGTCTTTATGGACCTGTCGTAATACCCGGACATATGAACCATAATCCCCATGCATGGTTACAGCGCCTGATCGACGGTGAAGAGGGGCTACACAGTAAAATTCCAAACGATTCCACCTCGATGATTCACCTGCACGATCTGGCGGCTCTATTTCTGGCAGCCTATGAAGATTCGAGTGCGTCAGGCCGGTACTACGGCGTATACGACAGTTGGCACTGGCAGGATATTTATGCGGCGCTTCAAAAACTATTACCGGATATGAAAGTGCCAGAAGCTATTACTGAACCACCTGTCCCACCTACCGGCTTTGATTTCACCCGTCGGGACAGCCTGGGTGTCGCGCTTAGGGATATCCCCACGCTTCTGCG
>JAHEIO010000202.1 GCA_024639325.1 Gammaproteobacteria bacterium | reverse complement strand
ATCGTCACTTCCGACAGTCTTATGGAATGGCACCGGCCGGTGATCGAGCACATCGTGGCGCCTGCCCACGCTGGGATGTCGCCCTCCACCACCAGCCCGACTCCGCCTCCGTCTGGAGCAACGCCGCAACCGACACCGGGACCGACACCGGCCCCGACACCGGGACCGACACCGGCCCCGACAGCGCCAGGGCCATAATCGGCATGACGGCCTCCGGGAGCCGTAGCGCAAGACCTGATGCGTCAAGACGACTTCAAGGAACCGGATGCAGAAATACCGCAGTATGGACGTGGCGGCGATGGGGGACGACGCGGGGCGCGCCACGTTTGATCGCATCGCATACTGGCAAGCGGCCCGATCTCGACCGAAACGATTCCCGCACAATGAACAGGCGCACTCCCCGCAGTATCTGACCTTCGAAATCGACAGCGGCGGGTTCAACAACATCCGCCAGGCTTTCGAATACGCCGTCGTCGTGGCGGCCATCACCGGCAGGGTGCTGGTGCTACCGCCACCCCGCCGCTGGTACCTGATAAATTACGGGCCGCTCACGCGTGAAGGAGAGCCGGGCGGCGTTTCACGCATCGAGGATTTTTTCGATGTCTCCGATTTGTCGCGATACGTTTCCATAATCACGGCGCCCGAGTGGGCGGCACGGGAACGCACCCGGTTTGACATCCCGGATGAGTTTTTCAAAGGCGAGGTAAATAACGGTTCGATCGAGCACCAGGTCGAGGTCAGCGGCCGTTGGGATCGCTGGCTAAGGGAAAACGCCCATCCGATACTGTGGAATCCTTTGAGTAATGTAATCTTCCACCCGGACATCCAGTCCGTACTGGATGGACCTTGCGCTCCGACAGCACGTTTCATAGATGGACGTGTAGCCGTGGAGATGGACGACATGCTCAGGCAAGCACCGATACTGCATCTGCCTTGCGCTAACGATCGCGGCTTTCGTCAACTCGGACAGGTATCATCCATGGTCGCCTTCGACAACACCGAAGGTCCGGACCTGATTCGGCAACTGCTGCGGAACGGGGTGCACTATGTACCGCGTGTGTTCGAGATTGCCGCATCCCTGATCAACCGGTTGGGCTTGTTCGAATATTCCGCTATCCACATTCGCCGAAATGATTTCCAGTACAAGGAAGTAAAGGTTACCAGTACCGAAATCGCAAAAAACATAGCGCCCATTTTGCGCGACGGTGAACCCTTGTACGTGGCGACCGATGAAACCTCCGCCGAATTTCTGTCGGGACTCCGACGGGAAGGGAAGATAGTTACCTGGGCAGACCTTGTTGCAGCGACACCCGGGGTCCATGCCCCAGCGTGGCTGGTGGCCTGCATCGAGCAGGTGATATGTGCGGGCGCCAGGGTGTTCGTCGGAACCCAGTTTTCAACCATGAGCAGCTACGTCGTCCGCCTGCGTGGATTCATCGATGCACCCGACGCCGCGACCTACTACCACACCGAGTCCCTGCGGGATCCCATACTATCGGACCATACGATCCGACCGGTCAGCGGCCAGGAATACATGCGCGAGGACGAGACGCTTTGGCGTGATCACCGCAGCGGATACGGCCCAAAATACGCGTTGATCTGTACCGACACCCATCCCAGCGTGCAGTGGCAGTGCGAATTGCTGGAACACACCTGGAGGGCCGTGCGACAGCCGGGAGAACTGGTGCGGCTGGTGGCGACTAATTCAGATAACGCATTGCCGGAGCATCGTTGGATCCGGGTGGTGCGCACCCGTTTCAGTAACGTCCATCCGGATACCGGCGACGAATACCCGCCTTACAATCGTCTCTACTCGTTCCAGCAGTGGATAACGGAGTACGATCCCCACGGGAGTATCCTGATTCTGGACCCGGATTACATATTCCGATCGCCGGTGACCGAATCGGTTGGCGAAGGGGAGATGCCGCTGGCGCAAACGTGGATCGACTGCGGGTTGTGGAGCGAAAAAAGCAGGTTTGTCGAGACAATGCGGGAGTTTTCCTCGGCCCGCAGGGAAGACCTGCAACGTGTGACCTGGCCGGCGCTGATACACTCTTCGGACTTCAAACGCCTGGTCCCTCGCTGGATCGAGCTTACCGCGCACTTCCGTGAACACACCGGCGCCTGGGAAAGTGACATGGTAGCGTTCGTAGTGGCCTCTGCTGAACTCGGAATACGCTATAAACCCTCGAACTTCGCGGCCTGGATGAACTGGCCCGAAGAACTTGTCAAGGGTGCGCCCATCGTTCACTACTGTCAGAAGGTGCAGGATACGGACGGTAAGACCCTGTGGTGGAAGCGGGACTATCGCCCCTGGCAACAGTTGAACGTCATGCCGCAACAGGCCAAACTGGATTATTGCCGTGATCTGCTCGCCGTCGTAAAACGTTATGCAGCATGGCGACGGGCTGGAGAGAGCGTGGCTCGAACAGAACCGGACATCCTGGAACTTCGCGTGTATCTGAAAAACCGGCAGCCCTTACAGTTGTATTGCCAGCCCGGCAGCCAAGCGCTAACCGTATTGTTCGAAGCCATGGAGGAAGACGACGGCAATCAAACGCTGTTTCTCGAAATAGACTCCGAGCAGCGCATCGAGTTTACGCAATCCGACCTGATCGCGATAGAAACAGGTGTGGCGAATGACGAGGATTCAGCCCGCCACCATGATGATGAGTTCCTTCGGGTGGTCGTACAGGTATCCGGGATGCCGGAGTTCTCTTTGTTCAGTGAGCCAGACAGTCCGGCCGTCCAGGTTCTGCGTTCGGCGGTCGCCGCAAATGCAAGCGGTGCGGAAGACGAGGTAATGTATCTGCAGACCGACGATACTCAGCGTATCTATTTTTTAAGATCCTGTTTGCAGTCGGTAAGAGTCGCGCCCGAACCGGAATAACGGACGAACCGTCTTGTAAACATGCCGTGATTCGCACCTGATACAGCATATCAGGGCCGGGATCTCGCCAGCCTGAACGCGCAAGTTGCTTTACAGCGGCCGATAATGCACAAACAGGTTGCAGTAACTGTCACCCTGCAGCTTTTTGGGTCGCCCATGCATCAATCGGGCGCCTTCGTACAGCACCATTTGACCCGGTTTGAGGATAAGTTCCTGGTGGCGGAAGTGATGGTCGACGACTTCGAAAGGCCAGTCCTGGGCGACTTCCTGATCAATGTTAAGACTGGCGCTGATTATATGGGTACTCGTCCGGTCAACGTGCATTCGCAGCGAGGCCCCCCGCTGGTATCGGCGCAGACCATAGACCGCAGTAGATTCAAGACACTGCCCGGACCATGACTCCAGCAGCGGCTGCAAAGCATCGCTGACCTGTTTTTTTGTATCAACCGGCAACTCAAACATGACGCTGGGATGCACTCTCGCATGGCCATCGATATAACCTGGCACAAACTCGTCGTCCGGTTGCGCAACGGATGAGCGATAGAAATCAACCAGTTGCTTCATAACTTCCGGTGGGATCTGTTCTACTTTGAATCCCTCTTCGGTGTAGTTGAGCAGGTGCCGACCGGCGTTGGCGATATCCGCCTCTCCGAACCGGCACTCCCGTACCCATTTGTTCAGTATCACCTTGCAGCCAGAATCGACTGGAATCGCCCGATGCAGTGCATTCGGGTTCAGATCTCCATTGGCGTCGAGATTGTTCCAGAACACCGCCTGCCCCCGCTTCGGGCACACGATGACGTTTGCCCTGGGGAAAACCGTGGCACCTCCGTGCTCGACATCGTTCAGATACAGGACCAGTGTCCAGACGCGTTGGCCGACCTTGGCAGCATGCTGGATAAAGGCGGCCGAGCCCGACGCGAAGGAATCTTCATGGTCCTTGAAATACTCCCCGGGACGATAGAACTGCACTTGCGCAGGTTCCGGGTGTCCGGGATACAGCCCAAACAAAGCGCAGATACGACGATCGGTTTCTTTCACCAGATGATCATCTACTTTGCTGATAACGCACGTCCGGCTGGTACGATAATCCTTTTCGTCACCGACCACCGTTGAAGGTTCGAGCCGCCCCTCAGTCAACGCGATCAACCGCTCGCACTCCTCGGCATCGAGAAAGTCGTCGATGGTGTAGATCTCCAGGTGTGGCGTATCCAGCCGCGTAGCATGGGGAAAATGAATCCTCTGCTCCTGGCGAAGGGAGGGCGCCGGCGCTTCCACCGGCAGCAATTCGAACGCCGAATTGTCGATCCCCTGCTCCCCTTCTGGGGGTTCGAAACTCAGTTCGTCACGAATGGTGCAGTAGT
>JAHEIO010000201.1 GCA_024639325.1 Gammaproteobacteria bacterium | reverse complement strand
CAGCGTGGTAAGACTGGCGTTGGGGTTCCCGGTTCGGCACATCATGACGGTCTCGCCCCTTTTTAGCGCCTCGGTGCGGGCCACATTGATGGCGGTGATGAAATCTTCCGTTGCGGTTCGTATCCGTACGTCTCGGATGAATTGACCGAAATCCGGGGCCGCAATGGTCAGCAGGATTGCGGACACCGCAATGGTGACCATCAGTTCGACCATCGTGAACCCGCGCGCGCGCGCCACAAATGGTTTGTGCCGAACCGCCTTCGGAGACGGAGTCGATTTATACCGGTACATTGCTTGAATGCCTGAACTTTGGTTGAAATCGGATTGATGTCATTACTTAAACGGTAGTCAAAAATAGATTAACGGCATCTTTTATCCTGTATAATATGACAAAAGGTATATTATAAATGACAAACGGTAGTACTATGACGCATTTTGACACACACAGGATCCAGGGTTTACCTCACGATCTGGACGGCGAGAGGTCCGGTCGCGGTTCCAATTGCTTCGCTATCTGACGATAATGTCGCTGCGCTTTTACTCATTCACTCCTTGAGTCTCTCCCACGCCTCCAGAATCTATGCAAAGATTTAGCAAAGTTCGATCCTCTCCGGTCAATCAACCGGTGCCGACCTTTTTCTCCGATAGGGATGGCTTTCAAGAGGAGCTGCCAGGGATAGGGGCGACGCTGCAGGCCGCGATCGATGCCGTACCGGCGATGATCAACGTCAAGGACAAAGAATCCCGGTACATATTCATGAATCGTTGGCAGGCCGAGATCTATGGTGTGACCCCGGCCGAAGCCATAGGCAGGACGGCAACGGAGCTGATCGATGCGGAGTATGGCGCACTCACGCGCGAGCGCGATCTGCAGGTGATGTCATCGGCGCAGCCGCTACCGTATTTCGAGGAGGAATTCCTCGGCATCGACAACGGCGAACGCACGATGTTGACGACCAAGGTTCCTCTCTTGGACAGCGCCGGACGTGTTGCGGGCGTGGTCACGGCGTCACTGGACATCTCGCAACGAAAGCGGACCGAGGCGGCCCTCGCGGAGAGCGAGGCAAGAACCAAACAGGCGATCATGATTCTGACCAGCGCCATCGAAAGCATGAATGACGGGTTCGTGTTGCTCGACGGAGACGACCGATTCGTCATGTGCAACGAGCGCTACCGCGAGTACTATCCGGAGGTCACCGATCTGCTCGTCCGCGGCACACGGCTGGAAGAAATAATGGCCACCTACGCCGAAAGGGCGGGGTTGCAAACGAGCTCCGAGGACCGCCAGAACTTCGTCGAGATGCGCCGCAGGGCCTGGAAAGATGGCCGTTCGATAATCGAGCCGACTCCCGTTGGACGCTGGATCGAGACCCGGGACAAAGCCGCTGACGGGGGGTATTGGGTCGGCATCCGCATCGACGTCACCGAACGCAAGCGGGCGGAGCAGGCGTTGTGGGATAGCGAGGAGCGGTATCGGAGCTTGTTCGACGCCGCACCTATATCTCTCTGGGAGCAAGACTGGTCGGCGGTCAAGGAATTCGTTGAAAGTGCCGAAGCGCGGGGTGGTGAGGACTTTGCCACCCTCCTCGGCACGCGGCCGGAATTGCTTGCCAGCGCAATGGCCAAGATCCGCATCCTCGCCGTCAACGAGGCGACGGTGAGGCTATTTGGAGCCAAGAGCAAGGATCAATTGCTGATAAAGTTCCAGGAGCAGGGCAGGTCGGCTCCCGATATCGTAATCCGTCAACAGCTGCTCGGCCTTTTGCGGGGACGGTGGCGCGTGATCACCGAGTATGAAGACCTGCGGGACAACGGCGATCAATGCTTTATTCGCGCGACCATGGAAATGCCGCGTAAACACCGACAGGATTGGAAACGGGTATTTGTGGCGGCGGAAGACATCACGGAGGCGAGAGCGCTCTCTAAGCAGCTCGAGTATCAAGCCACGCACGATGCACTCACCGGGTTGGTGAACCGCCGTGAGTTTGAAAACCGTTTGGAGCGGGTATTGCAACGGGCCGATCTGGAGAAGACCGAACATGCGGTATTTTATCTCGATCTGGATCAGTTCAAGGTAATCAACGACACCTGTGGCCATGTTGCCGGCGATGAATTGCTGCGCAACCTGGGAATTCTACTGGCGCGGCAGATCAGACGCAGAGACACACTCGCACGACTTGGTGGAGACGAGTTTGGAGTATTGCTCGAGCATTGTTCCTCACAGAAGTCCATGCAGATCGCTGCCGCCCTGAGAAACATCATCGATGAATTCCGGTTCGTGTGGGGGGAGCAGAGCTTTAGCATCGGTGTCAGTATTGGCGTGGTGCCGATACGCGGACACGACGCAAAGGTAATAGACGTGTTGAGTGCGGCGGACGCCGCGTGTTACGCGGCGAAAGACCAGGGGCGTAATCGAATCCAGATTTATAATGAGCAAGACGTGGAGCTCGCTCGCCGCCAAGGTGAGATGCAATGGGTGGCCCGTATACAACGAGCCATCGAGGAACAACGCTTTGTCCTGGCGCGCCAACCGATAGTGCCTTTGTCGTCACGGAGAGCGCAAGGCGTGTTGCACTACGAAATGCTGCTGCGGATGAAGGATGACGACGGCCAACTGATTCTGCCCGCGGGCTTCCTGGCGGCGGCGGAGAGATACAACCTATCGACCAGGATCGATCGGTGGGTAATACAGGCGGCATTTCGATTGCTCGCACGGGACCGGGAACAGCTCACGCATCTGTTCCTATGCTCGATCAACCTGTCGGGACTGTCGCTTCTTGATGAGGAGTTTCTGAGCTTCGTTGCCACCCAGCTAAACGCCTATGAAATCCCACCCGAGAAGATCTGTTTTGAGATTACCGAGACGGCGGTGATCTCGAACCTTTCAGGTGCCATGCGTTTGATCGACGAGCTTCGAAACCTCGGTTGCAGCTTCGCGCTCGATGACTTTGGCAGCGGACTGTCTTCGTTTGCATATTTGAAAAATTTACCGGTCCGCTTCCTGAAGATAGACGGCGTGTTCGTGCGGAATGTAGTCGACGATCCCATCGACAGGGCCATGGTAAAATCAATCAACGATATCGGTCACGTGATGGGCAAGCAAACGATTGCCGAATTCGTCGAGGATGAATCGATACTCGAGGTACTCAAAGAAATAGGCGTTGACTTCGTCCAAGGTTATGCCACCGGCAAACCGACGCTCCCGGCCAATTTGTCGGACTGACAAAGCTGCCGAGCCGTTATCACACCGGCGCTACACGGCGAAGCAGTGGGCGCAAGCAGCATAAACGAAGAGATCATACTGTTCTCCTGCGGCTACCCCGTCGTAAATTCTGTGACGTTCAGAGCCCCCCAAAAACACGGGGAGAAGGCGCGCCTCGCAGGCAATATCCGGATATTGGCCAGAGGTGCAACGCAGTAGCCGGGGTTTTTGGGGGACTCCCGCAGGGCGGATCGACAAACACCCACCTTCGGCGTTGCATCCGCTCCCATTAGCTTGCTAGTGCTTCGCGAATGCGCCTAGGGAAGCTCTGATTAATTGTGTCATTGCGAGGAGCAGAGCGACGCGGCAATCCAGAAGTTCTTACAAGACAACAGTACTGGATTGCTTCACTTCGTTCGCAATGACTAATTACTGAATTAATCAGAGTTTCCCTAGAATTCGGATGCTTGTCGCTTCGCGGAATGTCACAGAATTTACGATGGGGTACACTAATGGCACTCTATTTTAATACCAAGCGGTTGTAAGTAGCGTGTTTTACTGGATTGCTTCGCTGCGCTCGCAATGACTGCGCTTGTCATCGCGAGGAGCTTGGCGACGCGGCGATCCAGTTAAAATCGATACCCCGCCGCCTCTCGTTTACCCCATATACGGTAATTTTCCACCAGGAGCCTCGAGCCATCTTCCCAAACACCGAAAGAGCTCGGACCTTGGATCAGCCCGCATTTCTCACCAGGCGGCTACAGAATCTCGTTGAGCATGGCAAACATCGAGGTCTATGGATTTGTCCAAAAAACACTGTGTCTTGGAAACGCCTATCCCGGCGCTGGCTGGTCCAGGCACCGATGTACTTGGGCTTCATTCGATCCACAGCACCGGCTATGCATCTCACTGGCTCGACGCATCCTAAGCGCCTCACCCCTTCGGGGCTACCGCGAAAAATCGCTCCCGGCGATTTTTTCAGCCCGGCGTTCATCGGCACCTGTCCTGCGCAATCGCTCGGGATCCTGGTGAGAAATGCGGGTTAGGGTAAAATTTGC
>JAHEIO010000081.1 GCA_024639325.1 Gammaproteobacteria bacterium | reverse complement strand
AATCGGCGCGAGGCGCGCCTCCTACACGGGTTTTGGATGCCGTGCCGGGTTTGTAGGAGCGGCGCCCCGCCGCGATGAATCGGCGCGAGGCGCGCCTCCTACACGGGTTTTGGATACCGTGCCGGGTTTTGTAGGAGCGGCGCCCCGCCGCGATTGCAACAACGGCTTTTCGTTGTATAGTCCGATGTTGACGAGATAAGCGGATCCATTGTTCGATCATATGGCAACCTGCGGAGAAATTCTGCCCCGGCTACTGCAGAATTACGGCATCGATACCGTCTTCGGCATCCCCGGCGTCCACACGGTGGAGCTTTACCGGGGACTGCCGTCGACGAGCATCCGCCATATCACACCGAGGCACGAGCAGGGCGCCGGCTTTATGGCCGACGGCTACGCCCGGGCCTGTGCCAGGCCCGCTGCGTGTTTCATTATCTCCGGTCCGGGTATGACGAATATCACCACGGCCATGGGGCAGGCCTATGCGGATTCAGTCCCGATGCTGGTGATTTCCAGCGTCAACAACACCCATGAACTGGGCCTCGGCGAAGGAAGATTGCACGAACTGCCGGATCAGAGCGCGCTGACGCGCGGGGTGTCGGTGTTCAGCCACAGTGTCTTGCGCGCCGCCGAACTGCCCTCGGTTCTGGCGCGTGCGTTCGCGGTGTTCAACAGCGCCCGTCCCGGCCCGATACACATCGAGCTGCCCCTGGATGTGATTACCGCCCCCGGCGAACCGCTCTCCCTGGTGCCGCACCCGACTCGAGCCAGACCGGGCCCGGATCCCCGCACCGTAGAACAGGCTGCGTTATTATTGAAATCGGCCGAACGGCCGTTCGTGGTGCTGGGGGGAGGGGTGCAGAAGGCACCCGATGCGGCCCGCGCACTGGTCGAACGGCTGGGCGCGATGACGGTGCTTACCATCAATGCCAAGGGGGTGCTTCCCCCCGGCCATCCGCTGAGTGTGGGCAGCACGCTGCCACAAAAACCGGTTCTGGAAACACTCGAATCTGCCGATGTCGTTCTTGCTATCGGCACGGAACTCAGCGAAACGGACACGCTGTTGTTCTACAGCAAGCTCAATCTCTCGGGCAAAGTCATTCGCATCGACATCGAGGCGGAGCAATTGACCCGCAATGCCCTGCCTCACGTGGCCATTTGTTCGGATTCGGGACTGGCGATGACGGCGCTATGCGAAGCCCTGGACGGCTTCAAACCGGATCCCCTGACACCTGCCAGGGTTTCGGGAGTGCGCGAGAAGCTGTCGCGGATGCTGATACCGGCATATCGGGCGCATCAACGTTTTCTGGCCAGGGTGGCGGAGGCGCTGCCCGGCGTGATCATCGTCGGCGACTCGACACAACCCGTATATGGCGGCAACCTGTCCTACGAACCGGTGGGTCCGCGATCCTGGTTCAATTCCTCCACCGGCTACGGCACGCTGGGGTACGGTCTGCCGGCCGCGCTGGGCGCCAAACTCGCCCGACCGGAACGGCCGGTGGTTTGCCTGATTGGAGACGGAGGCATCCAGTTCACCATCGGTGAACTCGCGACCGCGGCTGAATTGGAGCTGCCGGTACCGATCATCGTGTGGAATAACCAGGGTTACGGTGAAATCAAGAAATACATGGTCGAGCGTGACATACCTCGGATAGGGGTGGATATTCACACACCGGATTTCCAGACCATCGCGCGGGGCTTCGGTTGTCGCGCGACCAGAGTGGAAAGTTTAGACCGGCTGGATGCCGTATTGAAATCGGCAAATGCGGCCGATGGACCCACCCTGATCGAGGTCGACGACCACGATGCGCAGGGCTGGTGAGGCTACGGTCTGATTTCCGCAGTCGGTTCAATCTGTTTACTGCACCCCGGTCGGTCTTAGCAACGAGAATGCCATTCGAATGTGAGATACTACCTACTTAACGGAGTTCGTACCCCAGAATGCGGATTATTCCGGTTTACACTAAGAAACTAGCTTAATGACCAGAAAAATACGGGTAGGAATCCTGTTCGGCGGCAAGTCCGCTGAGCATGAAGTGTCCTTGCAGTCGGCCAAGAACGTCATCGACGCAATAGACCGGACGAAATATGACGTGGTGCTGATTGGCCTCGACAAAACCGGCCGGTGGCACCTGAGCGACTCGTCGCAGTTCCTTGTGCACATCGGTGATCCACGGCAGATCAAGTTGAGCGATGTATCCAACACCGTAACGCTGGCGCCGGAGAGCAGCGGTCAATTGTCCATCCTTGCCGGTGACCCGCCCGATACCTCGATCGACGTCGTGTTTCCCATCCTTCACGGACCGTATGGAGAGGACGGTACCGTTCAGGGGATGCTGAAGCTGGCAAACATCCCGTTCGTCGGCGCCGGGGTCCTCGGATCAGCGGTGGGAATGGACAAGGACGTCATGAAGCGCCTGTTGCGGGATGCCGGCGTGCCAATTGGAAAATTCCTCGCGGTCAGAAAGCACGATCAATTGCCGGGCTGGGCGAAAGTCACCGGGGAACTGGGCTCGAGCGTATTCGTCAAGCCGGCGAACATGGGTTCCTCGGTCGGCGTAAGCAAGGTCGATGCCGAGGAAGACTATCTCGAGGCGGCCGGTCTGGCGTTTGAATATGACACCAAAATTCTGATCGAGGAATGCATCGAGGGCCGGGAAATCGAATGTTCGGTTCTCGGCAATGAGGACCCCGAGGCGTCGGTGCCGGGGGAGATCCTCCCCACCCACGAGTTCTATTCCTACGAGGCGAAATACATCGACGAAAACGGGGCGAAACTCCAGATCCCCGCGGAACTGCCCGATGAGGCTGTCGACAGGGTCCGTGAATTATCGATCCGGACCTTCCAGGTACTGTGCTGTGAAGGGCTGGCCCGAGTCGATATGTTTCTCAAAGCCGACGGTGAGCTGATTGTCAATGAAATCAATACCATTCCCGGCTTTACCTCGATCAGCATGTATCCGATGCTGTGGCAGGAGAGCGGCATCTCCTATACCGAGCTGATAGACCGCTTGCTGGGTCTGGCTATCGAGCGCCACGGGCGGGAGCAGGGACTGAGAACTACTTTCGATTGAACATGAGGAAGAACATATGCTGGTAACATTTACTTCAAAGGCGTGGGCGGATATTACGATGTTCGGCGAACCCGCGGTGAAGCTCCTCAAAATGATGGGGCACAGCGGCACCGTGCCGAGTGCGATTCTCGCGGAAGACGTTCCCGAGGCGTTGAAGCGCCTGAAATCGGCGCTGGCGCTGGAATCAGAGGATGCAACCGGGGACCAAGAGGGCGATGACCCGGATGAGCGAAAAGTCGGCATTTCCACCCGCGCCTATCCGTTGATCGAGCTGCTCACCGCGGCGGCGGAACAGGAATGCGACGTGATGTGGCACGACTGACCATGGTAAATCCTACGCTGGTCGAAAATGCCATACATCGGTCGGATGAACCCAGGCACTTCATGACATTCAAGTACCCCGGCCATGACATTGCGGCGGTATACAAAGGTATTGAAATTGCGCGTTCCAGGAACGCTTTACGGCTGCACGAAGTGGGTCGGGACGTCTATGATCCGGTCGTTTACTTTCCCAAAGAGGATATCCATATGGAATGGTTGAGTAAAACGGCAAAGACCACGCATTGTCCGCTCAAAGGCGATACCCAATACTTCGACGTGAAACTGGATCGCTATTCGGTCAGAGACGCAGCCTGGTGCTATGACAGGCCCATCGAGAGCGCGGATGCACTCAAAAACTACATTGCTTTCGACAGTTCGATCGTCAGGATTGTCGAATTTTCCGACACGGTTTCGGATTCCTGAACGGCGGGAATGTCGTTGTACCCTGGGCAATGCCACATTCACAGTATCTCCCGGACAAAATGGGTACCGCCACGATTTCACCGGGAGGTGAGTTCGAGGCAGGTTCCTACCAGTCTTTTACCCTGACCTACACCGCGGGCCACTTCGGCATAGACGATACCGGGTCGATCAAGATCGTCCACCGCTTTGCCAGCGACATGGGGCGGCCGCAGTTCGACGTGCCCGACGCGCCCAACTACGTGACCGTGGAGGCGAGCAACGGCGCGGTGCTTCATGTCGAATACGATATGAAGCGGAATATCCGTCCCTGGGACAAGACATTGTACGTCAAGGTGGTGCGGGGGTTTCTGCGGGAGGGTGATCAGATCGTCGTGCAGTTCGGTGATATGCGGTTTGGCAGCCCGGGCATGCGGCTACAGACATTCTGTGAGCACACATTCGAGTTCCGCGTGCTGGTCGACGCCATCGCCACCTACAACTACGTGGAGCTGCCCACGCAGCCTGAGATCGCCATTGTGCCAGGCCCTCCCACGCATTGGAAAGCCATTCTGCCGACTGGGACGGCGGTTGGCGGCCGGTTCCGGATGTGCCTCAAGGGAGAAGACCGTTGGGGCAATCCGAGCAACCGGTGTGATCAGAAATTTCTACTGCGCGCCAACATGGCGGTGGACGGGCTGCCCGAATCGGTTTCGCTTACACCGGGCGTTTTTTCGGCCATAGTGGCACCGCTCTTGGTGACAGTACCCGGCGACCTCGTTATCGAGCTGCTTGACCAAAACGGCAATTTCGTTGCGGCGTCGAATCCCCTGCGCGTTGCCCCGGAGCCGGAGCTGAGGCCTTTCTGGGGCGACCTGCACGGCCAGTCGGAGGAAACCATCGGCACCAACTCGGCGCGGGATTTTCACATGTTCGCCCGGGACCGCGCATTTCTCGACGCCACGTCCCATCAGGGCAATGATTTTCAGATCACCCGGGAATTCTGGAAGGAACTCAATGAACTGACCGCAGAGTACAACGAGGACGGAAAATTTATTGCATTTCCCGGCTACGAGTGGTCGGGAAACACGGGCCTGGGGGGCGACCGCAACGTGTTGTTCATGGACGAGGGGAGGCAAATACGCCGCTCCTCTCACGCTCTGGTGGATGACCTGTCGGATATGGATACCGACGCAACTTCCGCCGCAGAGTTGTTCAATGCAATAAAGGGAGAAGACTGCGTGGTATTCGCGCACATCGGCGGGCGCTACGCCGATATCCGGATGGCCCACGATGTCCGACTCGAGCGTTCCGTCGAGGTGCACTCGGCGTGGGGGACGTTCGAGTGGCTGATCGAGGACGCGCTCGAACAGGGCTACCGGGTCGGCATCGTATCGAATTCGGATGGCCATAAGGGAAGGCCGGGGGCCAGCCATCCCGGGGCGACGAAGTTCGGTGCCTACGGTGGTCTGACCTGCCTGCTCGCGACGGAGCTTTCGCGCTCCGGCTTGATGGACGCGCTTCGACGTCGGCATCACTACGGCACCACCGGTTGCCGCATGGTGCTGGATACACGCACGACATTCGAACGGGAAGCCGAGAAATTCATGGACGATCCGAACCTGGGGCCGTCTGCAAGCGATCGCTCCGTCAGCGCAATGATGGGAGATATCGTGAAGTCGGCCGAGAACGAGGTCGCGTTTTCCATCGATATCCACGCCTCGGCGCCGGTGGAACGCGTCGATATCCGCAACGGCCTGGAATGTCTGGAAACGTACAGGCCCTACTCGGAAGCTGAGCTCGGCCGGCGAATTCGCGTCATCTGGGAGGGTTCGGAATACAGGGGCAGGGGCAGGGAAACCGTCTGGGACGGCAGCGCATCGCTGGTCGCCAACGCGTTCGAACGCGTGAGCCCGATCAATTGCTACAACCTGGACAAGAAGTTCGCGCTATTCTCGGGACGCGAAGTGCGCTGGCAGGCCCTAACGACCGGGGGTTTTGGCGGGTTCGATGCCTGGCTTGCGGACGCGAACAGCGGTGCCCTTAGGATAGATACGGCGCTGGTAAAGGCGGAAATCCCGATCAATAACATCGGTCGTGAAGATCGGGTATTCGAAGCCGGCGGCATACGCCGTCGCATGCGCGTATTTCGCATGCCCGACGTAAATCAGAACAGGCTGGTCCGCATCGAACGTAAAATCCGGCTGCGCGAACAGGGCGACAATGCGCTCTACGTCTGCCTGACCCAGGAAGACGGCCACCTGGTATGGTCCAGCCCGATCTATATTTTCCGATAGCCCGTTTTTGAAACCCCGCCACCGAAAAATGTGCCCCCGATGGTGCACCGGCAGCCGCCCTGGGCCAGCACGTATCCTCACCATTGATACGCGCTGGTCATGAAGCCGGAAACCTTGTCCTGAAAAACTAATTTTGCGGCGGACCGGCCTATTCCGTAGCAGACGTGCAACGGTAATAAATGCTCTTCACGCGGATGACAATATCGCGCATCGGGCGCCTGTTCCCAATGAACCAATCGAGATTCGCGATCAGCTTCAGTTATCTGTGTATCGCTGCAGGTCCGTTCCAGCCAGGTTTCGAAGGCCTGGTTTTTTTCATCGGTCAAATCGCCAGCCTTGCTCATCAACGCTTTCATATTGTGAAATGAAAAGCCGGAGCCGAGGAACAGCAGGTTTTCACTCTTCAGATCCGCCAGCGCCCGGCCGATGCGCACATGCAGCGCCGCATCGAGGCTGCTCGACAACGAAATCTGGATGCAGGGTATATCGGCTCGTGGGTACATCAATAACAAAGGGACGAAAAGCCCGTGATCGAACCCTCGTTGTGCGTCGAGCTGCACATTGATTCCGGCTTGCTGTACTAGTCGACCCGCGCGTTCGGAAAGCTCAGGAACTCCCGATGCGGGATACTCGTACTGGTAAGTCTCAGGCGGAAAACCGTAGTAATCGAATAGCAGCGGTGGCGCCCGTCCCGCGGTTATCGCGATTACCGGTTCCTCCCAGTGCGCGCTTATCACGATAATGGCATCGGGCTTGGCAATCGTCGCAGGAAAGCCGCGTAAAAAACTATTCATGCTGGTGTGGCCGGCTTCGTCGAGTAACGGCAGCGGGCCGCCACCATGCGGAATGTAAAGAATCGTTGCTTTATTGTTCATTGTTCAAACACGCTGTTTAGCGCATAGCCCGCATTCCTCATACGGATAGGCGTTTCCAAAACACACTGTTTTTTGGACAAATCCATAGACCTCAATGTTTGCCATGCTTTACGAGATTCTATAGCCGCCTGGTGAGAAATGCGGGTTAGCAAGCATTTGAAGCTGCCTGGTGAGAAATGCGGGTTTGTGTAACTGTGGCGAAATTTCGTCATTTCTTACGACTTGCGCATCGGTTTCGAAGTTCTCCCGCTATAAAGGAACTGAAATACTCGCCACGACCAGTCCTCGCCAGTGACTTTTCCATTCCGTGCAGTTCAATGACCGGCGGGTGCGGGGAGGCCCTCGATGCGGACGTTGATGCAGGCCGGCTGTCCGCTGGAAATGGCGCGCCGTATTGCATCGTCAAGATCCTCCGCTTTGGTGACGTGCTCGCCGTGGCCGCCGAGGCCCGCTGCGGCCATATCGTAGCGGGTCGGCAACAGCTCGCAGCCGATAAGACGGTCGCCGCCGTAATCACGATTCTGGATCTGGTACTCCGCGTTCCATCGCGCATCGTTGCCGATGACCGCCAGGAAAGGTATGCCGTGCCGAACGGCGGTATCGAACTCACTCAGATGAAATCCGGCGGTGCCGTCCCCCATCATCGCGACTACGGTAGCAGAGGGTCGACAGAGTTTCGCCGCGATCGCGTAGCACAATATGCCACCGATAGCGCCGGCGGGGCCGTTGATCAAGCGCGTCGGTGCCGACAGGCAGGCCTGGGCCCACTGCCCAAATTCACCGCCGTCCGCCAGCAGGACCGGGTCGTCAGACGAGTCAAGCAGGCGCTGCACGCTTCGGCACAACTCCGCGGGCAAAATGCGATCGTTGCCCGATACGGTTTCTGCCGAGTCGGCAAAGCGTGACGCAATCGAGTTGTCGATGGCTTCGCGCCACTGTGTACGCTCGCCCGCCGGCTTGGAAACGCGTTCGTTCAAGGATCGCGCCGTGGCCAACGGGTGTGCGTGGACCGACAGATACAGTTTTCCGCCGAGATTGCGGGCCGCCAGATCGAGCGCTTCCGATTCCGCATCGGCTACGATGAATCGGCACCCGGGATCGAACGCGGGCGACTGGCCGAAGGCGACCGTGAAATCCACCAGCTTGCCGAGAAAAAAAACCACGTCGGCTCGCGGCAGTAGATTCCGGAAGCTGCCTAGCTCCGGGCCTTTCAGGCCGCGTGGACTTTCCACCGTAATCACCGGAACGTCGAGATGGTCGGCCAGCTTCAGTACCTCACCGGGCGCGCGGGAGGGGTTCAGCGCGGGGCCCGTCAGAATCACCGGGTTTCGAGCTCCGGCCAAAAGGTCCAGGATCTTGCCGACATCCGACGACTCGGGCGCAATGAGCTCGCTGGAAAACGGATTCGACTCCCGGACGTGGGGTTCGCAGACCTCGGCCTTCAACACGTCAAAGGGCAGCGCAAGATGGACCGGGCCCGGTCGTCCGGACGCGGCAACCCGGATCGCGCGGGCGACATCGTAGTCCAGCGTGGCCGCATCGACTGACCGACTCGCGTGCTTGACCATCTGCATGGACACGCCGGTCTGGTCCAGTTCCTGGAATGCGCCTCGGCCGTCCTGGGAAACGGGAGAGTCGCCGCTCAGCAGGACCACGGCGCTTTCGGACCCGACCGCGCCATACAGCGGCGTCAGACAGTTCGCGAAACCGGGCGCCGCGGTAACCAGTGCAACGCCCACATTTCCGGTGAGCTGGGACCAGGCATCCGCCATGTACACTGCGGCCGCCTCGTGCCGAACATGGACCAGTTCGATGCCGCTATCGATGCAAGCGTCGAATATCGGCATGATCTGATTACCCGAGAGGGTGAAGACGGTTTCAACGCCCGCGTCCTTCAACGTCTTTACAACCAGGTCGGCGCCTCTCATTGTTTTGATGCTCCTGTCATGGCGGCGTTCAATAAAAACAATTCATCGCGGCGGGGCGCCGCAGCTTCTGGATCGAATCGCGGCGGGGCGCCGCTCCTACGAGTCATATCAACTCGTCGTTGCGGTCGTCGGTCTCGCCAAACCGGCTCAATGCCGGGGGTTTCAGGCCGGCATACAGGTTTTTGAGATTGGTGTTGATGATCTTTCCCTGTTGTTCGAACAGACTGTTGCCCTCGACATCGCTTTCCACTAAAAAAGGACCGAAGTTTGCCACTTCGAAAACCCACATCGCCTGGGCGTTGCCCAGCTCTTCGGCCCAAAAGACGCCGCGCACGGACTTGATGCCGCGGCCCAGCAGCGCGCCGGTGCCGTAGCCCACGGTGGTCAAATAGATCGCGCCGGCCGGCACGAACAGCGCTTTGTAATCCTCACTCGACATGCCGCCCTTGCCGATGATGATCCTGGCACCGGACAATTCGAACCAGCGTTTCATCCACTTCGAAAAACGAAAGCTCGCCGTGGCGGTGACTCCACCGACGTTGCAGCTGCCGTCCGGTTCTATTGCCGCCGCCGGCGAGCAGTGGAAATTAACATTTCCAAGGCCGGACAGGTCCACCGGAATCTCGAAGCCGTCCTCGATGACGCGTTTGTATACGCCTTCGCGGCCGGTATAAACAATGCCATCCAGGTATACAATGGAACCGATCTTTAGGGCTGAGAGGTCTTCCTGGGTCGCCGGAAGCGTCAGCCGGACATGTTGAAGTTCCTGATTCATCGCGACCATTCTATCGTCTCCCGCCGGCTGTATCCCGTAAACCATTTCGGATCGGTGCGATATTCTTCGGCGCCGTCGGCCTGGATGCGTACGGTGGCGCGCCGCGATGCGAGGCAGAAAGTATGCACGCTCATCGGCATGCCGCCGGTATGCGTGAAACCAACCTCTATGTGCAGGTCGGCGACCATGGATGAGCCGACGAATCCCATCGGCCCCATGCCGATACTGTTGCCCAGCTCCTTGAGTTCCAGCTCGAGCTCGGCAATCTTGGGATCGGGATGACGATCTCCGACTACCCTCAGGCACGCGGCCTGCTTGCCGAGCACCATGCAGGTATCCTTCGAACCGCCGAGTCCGACACCAACAATGGCGGGCTGGCAGGCGAGGCCGCGTTTGCCGAAGGCGATGAGGACGTCCAGCAGGAAACGCTTGATGCCGTCAATTCCGTCCCCCGGAAACAGCATCCTGTAATCACTGCCGAACAATCCGCCCTTGTGCACGGTGGTGATATCGATCCAGTCCGCGTCCGGTTCGAAACTCCAGTCTATCTCGGGCGCGTTGATGCCGACGTTGTTGTTGAGGTCGGTCCGCCACAGCGGGTGCACGCGGTTGGGTCTCAGCGGGATATCGTGGGTTGCCCGCGCGGTCGCGGATCTCAGGGCCCGCTCCAGAGCGATGAATCCACCCTCTATACGGGCCTCGTTGCCGACCTTGACGAAATAGCGGGGTAAACCGGTGTCCGCACACATGGGCCGTCGATCGGTGGATGCCGCGGCGTAATTGTCAATCATTGTCTGGAGTACGAAGCATGACAGCGGGTTTTTTTCGCGGTCGGCCATTGCCGAAATTGAATTACGATAGTCCTCCGGAATATCGATCGCCGCCCGGGACATGATGTTGTAGGCGGCATTCTCGATGTCCGCGGTTTGGATCATGCTCATCTTATCCGTGCACTCCTTCCGGTGACTCCGGTATCAGGGTTTGCCCCGGCCTGACCAGTGAAAAATCGACCGGCTCTGTGTTGGCCATAATGCTGTCCCCCGCGCGGCGGACCACCGTAAAGAAGGACGATTCCAGGTCGCCTTCCCCGGTAAAATCCTCCCGAAAATGCGCACCGCGTGAATTCTCCCTGGACCGTGCCGCTGCCGCGATCACTTCCGCAATGTCCAACAGGCTGAGCAGATTCAACCAGTCATGCCACGTCACGTTGAAAATCCGGCCACCGACGACGCCGGTGCGCAGCAGTTCGGCCCTGACTTCGCCGATCTGCTCGATCGCCCTGCGGATGCCCCGGCCGGTCCGTACCACGCCGACATCGTCCCACATGATGTTCATCAAATTTTCTCGCAGGGCATTGATATCACCCCCGGACCGATGAAAGGGATGGCACGCCCGCTCGATTTCGAATTCGATCCTGTCGCTGTCCGGATCCTGAAGTGCACCGCAATCTTGATTCACATATACCGCCATGGCGTCGCCGGCAACGCCGCCGTATACGGTCGAGTTTGCCACACCGTTGCCGCCAAGTCTGTTGGCACCGTGAATTCCCCCTGCATCCTCTCCGGCCACGAACAGCCCCGGCACGCTGGTTGCCGTATCGATGTCACAGGTGATTCCGCCCATAAGGTAATGCGCCGTAGGCACCACTTCGACCCGGCCGGCGGCCAGGTCGAATCCACAATCCTCACAGCGCTTTACCATGCCCTTGAATTTGTCTCTCACCACGTCCGGGCCAAGGTGACTCATGGAAATGTACACCCCGCCACCGGGGGTCGTGCGGCCGCCGCGCATTTCCGCGTAGAGGGCACGGCTGACGATGTCGCGCGTGGCCCGCTCTCCATCCGGATCGTAGTCGAACATGAAGCGGTCACCGCTGCCGTTCAGCAGATAGCCTCCGGCGCCGCGCAGACCTTCTTCCAGAACCGTACCCGTCATGCGGGTGTGAGGTCCGGCGAGGAGGCCGGTCGGGTGGAACTGGACCATTTCCATGTCGCGAAGCCGAAGGCCGTAGCGAAAGGCCATGGCCAACCCGTCCATTGATTTGTCCCCGGACGGGGTGTGGTATTTGTACATGGTCGGGCCGCCGCCGGTTGCCATCAGCACCGCGCGCGCCCGCACCAATCTAAACATACCGGAGCGCATGTCGGCCATGAGGACGCCGCACAGCCCGTCGCCTGTCTTGTCCGGTATCAGCGCCAGAGCCCGGTGCTCTTCCATCATTTCGACGGGCAGCGCGCGAACCTGTTCCATCAGGCGGTTGATGATTTCGATCCCGGTAAGGTCGCCTTTGTGGACGGTTCGGTCGAAAGTCTGCCCCGCGAAGGCTTTCTGGTGCAGCGATCCGTCGCTGTTTCGATCGAAAAAACACCCCAGTTCGTTTTCCAGTTCACGTACCCGCGTGACCGCCGTCTGGCAAAGTTTCCAGGCCAGCTGCTGATGCGGCAGCCACTTACCGCCTTGAATGGTGTCCATGAAATGGCGCTCCACGGAATCTCCGCTGCCGAGTGCGACGTTGTAGCCGCCCTGGACCATGCGCGTGCAGCCGCACTTGCCCATGAGGCCCTTGACCACGACCGTGACCCTTCGGTCGGGGGCCGCTTTTTTGGCGTGCAGCGCGGCGAACAGACCGGCGCCCCCGGCGCCCAGGATCAGGATGTCGGTATCATACCGCTCGCAGTTCATCGTCCAGCGAGTCAGATGGCTTTGAGCAGAAACAGCAGGGCGATGAATACGGACAGCGCGGCAGCCAGTGCCGCAAAGGTCTTCTGCGCGGGATTCCAGGGCAGGAATTCCAGCGCCAGCAGGCGCAGTCCGCCAAACAGGTGCAACGCCAGAAATAGCACCAGGCCGAACTCGGCAACCTTCAGCATCGGATGCTCTGTCCAGCGCAGGAAAGTGTCCAGTGTCGCGGTGTCGTTGAGTGCCAGGCCAAGGACATAAAAATGAAATGGCAGAAACAGGGCGAGGCCGATACCGGATACACGGTGTACGAGTGCGGCCAGCCACAGGGAATGTTTCTGGTGGGGCTTGATCATCCGGCGACCACCGCGTAAACCGCCCGGAAACCCAGCAACGGCAAGCCGAGTCCGCTGCCCCAGGTGAGTACGTTCAATAGGGTGCCCTGCAGTTTCAGCCATTCCTGGCCGACCGCGCGCAGACCGATCGCCGCGTGGACGGAGACCGCGATCACGAACAGGCCGTACAGCGTCGCCCATGCGATGCTGCCACGAGTTCGGGACAGGATTTCCTGCGCGTCCAAACCGCCCTGGACGGCGTAGACGATGAGGACCAGGTGCACCAGCGCCAGCGGTGCCATGATCAATGCGCTGATTCTCTGGGCAAGGAACAGCATTCGAGTTACTCGTCGTCCAAGGAGATTTTGCCGGTCAAGATTGCCAGTGCGGATTGTCTCTTGAGACCCGCGATCGATGCCGTGGGATTGAGTTCAATCGGGCACCAGGTAGTACAGCTTTGGTGCGAGTGACAGCTGTGACAGCCGGCATCCGATGCCACCGCCCGCAGGCGCGCACCCCGGGCGGCGTCGCGGACGTCATTGACAAGGGTCCATGCGCGATTGAGCGCCGCGGGGCCCAGATAGTCCTGTTTATACGCGACGACGTCACAAGCCGAATAGCAGACCGCGCAGTTGATGCATTCGATACCCGCGTCCGCTTCTCTTCTGCCGATCGAACCGGGACGAATGGGCTCGACGTCGTCGCCGCGCGTTGCCGTGGGGTGGAACCTTCCCATCGCATCGTCCCACTTCTCGAAGAACGCGGACATGTCGCAGGCCAGGTCCTTGATGACGGGCAGGTTGCGCAGCGGTTCGATGGTGAGGAGGTTGCTCCGCGCCACATCGCGAACATGGCTGCGGCACGTCCAACGCGGAACGCCATTGACCGTCATGGCGCAGGATCCGCACATACCGACCCGACAGGCGAAGCGGTAGCTCAGTGACGGATCGCTGTGTCGCTGGATCCACGTCACGACGTCGAGCACGGTCTGGCTTTCGAGTCCGGGCACGTCGTAGTCCACGTGCCTGCCGCCGGACTCGTCACCGCGCCACACGCTGACCTTGAGTTGCCCGGCATTGTTGCGCAACGGCTGCGAAATCATCTGGTTGCGGTGATTTGAGAGGTATCGGCGTAGTTTCGTGCAAATCCGCCGGCACCGCAAGGATTGGGGAGTTCAACCGAAAATTGACATTAATTGGTGTGGATAGGACAGAGGTGGCGGGTTTATAATCCCTCTGCCTATAAGCGAGCCGGTGCGGTGATGCCGGTCACAAACAACAGCCATTGAAGGAGATTGTGGTATGAAGAGTTTATCTGCGCTGTGCGTGTGCCTTTCGGGTGCATTCCTTGCGTTCTCACAGGCCGCCGGTGCTGCCGAATGCGAAGAACTCACGCTGGGTTCGGCAATATCCCTGACCGGGAAATACGCAACCAACGGCGCCCACGCCAAGAACGGCTACGAATTCGCCATCAAGAAGATCAAGGACGCCGGCGGCGTCAAGGTCGGCGACAAGTGCTACAACTTCAAGGTGATCTACTACGATGACGAGTCAAAGGGCGACCGCGCGGCGACGTTGACCGAGCGGCTGGTCAACCAGGACAAGGTCCAGTACATGCTGGGTCCCTACTCGTCGGGCATGACCAAGGCCATAGCGCCGGTGACCGAGAAGTACCAGATCCCCATGGTGGAAGCGGAAGGCGCATCGCGCTCTCTATTCAACAAGGGTTACAAATACCTGTTTGCCGTGCTGTCCACATCCGAGCAGTATCTTGCCTCCGCCGTTACCCTCGCGGCCGAGAAGGCGAAGGAATCCGGTAAAGAACCATCCGATGTGAAAGTGGCTGTCGCCGTTGAGAACGATCCGTTCTCACTGGACATCCGGGCCGGTGTTCTCGAGGACGCAGGCAAATATGGCATGAAGACCGTGATCGACGAGAAGCTGCCGCGTGACCTGTCCGATATGAGCGCTATCCTGACCAAGGTGAAGCTGTTGAAGCCGGATCTGTTGATCGTCAGCGGCCACTCCAAGGGCGCCGCTACCGCGGTGCGCCAGATCGGAGAACAGAAGATCGATGTCCCCATGGTCGCCATCACCCACTGTGAAGCCGCCGACGTGGTAGGCAACTTCGGTGACGCCGCCAATGACATTCTCTGCTCGACGCAGTGGGCGGAAACATTGACCTACGAGGACCCGCTGTTCGGCAGCGCGGCGAACTTCGACAAGGAATTCAAGATGGCTTACTCCGAGTATGCCGACAAAACCGTGCCTTACCAGACCGCGCAGGCCGCGGCCGCGGTGTACGTCTTCAAGGATGCGTTCGAGCGCGCAGGAACCCTCGACAAGGAAGCCGTGCGTGACGCCATCGCCGCCACCGATCTGGCCACGTTCTACGGTCAGATCAAGTTTTCCGAAGCCGGCAACAACATCGCCAAGCCGATGGTGCTGCGTCAGATCCAGGAGGGCAAATACAACGTCGTGGCTCCGTCAGAATTTGCGTCGCACAAGCTCAACTGGCCGCGCATGCAGTAGTATTTGTTCCGGCAACCCGGGGCCACTTTGCGGTCCCCGGTTCGGATTCGGTAAAGTGGCCTGAGCCTATGGAACAGATACTGGGGAACCTCTCGCTCCTGTTCGAATTCCCGGTTGTCAACCTCAAGATCGTTGTCGATGGTGTGATGATCGGCGCCCTGTTTGCGCTGGCAGCATACGGCCTGGCGCTGGTGTGGGGCGTGATGAACGTCAAAAATCTGGCCCAGGGTGATTTTGTCATCGCCGGTGGCTACGTCGCGTGGTGGCTGTCGGGAAAGGGCATGCCGCCTCTGTTGGGCGTGCCCGTTGCATTCGTGGTGCTGTGGGGCATCGGCTGGTTGATTTACAAGCTGGTGATCTCACGCGTAATCGAACGCGACCTTTTCACATCCCTGCTCGCCACCTTCGGACTCGCCATCATGATCGCGCAGATACTCAATCTGCTGTTCGGCTCCGATACCCAGAGCATTCAGCTGGAGTACGACACGCTGTATTTTTTCGATGGATTCGTCGACGTCCCGATCGCCAAGCTGCTCGGCGTGTTGATGGCCGCTGTGCTGGCCACGTGCGTCATCGTGTTCATGAAAAGGAGCCGCATGGGACAGGCGATCCGCGCCACCGCGCAGGACGCCAGGGCGGCGCGGGTACTCGGCATCGACACGGAAAAAGTTTACGCATTTACGTTTTCACTCAATTCGGCAATATGCGGCGCAGCCGGCGCCATCATCGTGATGGTCTGGGTGATCCAGCCCTTTTACGGCATTTCGTACTCCATCCGGGCCTTCGTAATCGTTACCGCCGCCGGGCTCGGCAACCTGCCCGGCGTGATCTCGGCGGGCCTGGGTATCGGGGTGCTCGAGCAGTACGGTGCGCACATTTTCGGCAT
>JAHEIO010000200.1 GCA_024639325.1 Gammaproteobacteria bacterium | reverse complement strand
CACAATACCCTCGACCTCGACATGTACCTCCGCATTGCGCCCGAGTTGTACCTGAAGCGCCTGATCGTGGGCGGCCTCGGGCGCGTGTACGAGGTCAACCGGAACTTCCGCAACGAAGGCGTTTCGACCACCCACAACCCCGAGTTCACGATGCTCGAGTTCTACTGGGCGTACGCAGACCACCGCGATGCCATGGACCTCACCGAGACCATGCTGGCCGAGCTGACCCAGGCGCTGGTCGGCGGCTCGACGGTCTCCTACCAGGGCCAGGACATCGATTTCGCCGGGCCGTGGGAGCGGCTCAGCGTCGAGGATGCCGTGCGTCGCTACAATCCCAAGCTGGCCGACGCAGACCTCTGGAACGAAGAATTTCTGCGCACGGCCTGCAGCGGGCTGCAGATTCATACCGAAACAACCTGGGGCCCGGGCCGCCTGCTGACGGAGCTGTTCGAGGCGACCGCCGAGGAAAACCTGGTGCAGCCGACCTTCATCACGCAGTATCCAACCGAAGTATCGCCGCTCTCCAGGCGCAACGACGACAACCCCGACGTGACGGATCGGTTCGAGTTGTTCATCTGCGGCCGGGAGATCGCCAACGGCTTCTCGGAATTGAACGATCCCGAGGACCAGGCCGAGCGCTTTCGGAATCAAATGGCGAACAAGGACGCTGGCGACCTGGAGGCCATGCACTACGACGCGGACTACATCCGCGCGCTGGAATACGGTATGCCGCCGGCGGCCGGGGAGGGCGTCGGCATCGACCGGTTGGTCATGCTGTACACCGACTCGCCCTCGATTCGCGACGTGCTGCTGTTTCCCTACCTGCGGCCCGAGGCCTGACCGCGAACCGGACCCATGGAACCGCTCGTCTCGGTCGTCCTGCCGGTGCGCAACGGCGGCCGCTGGGTGGGCGCCGCGGTCGACAGCATCCTCGGGCAATCGTTGTCCGAGCTCGAACTCATACTGGTCGATGACCACAGCACCGACAAAGCGCTGAAACTGCTACCGGCAGGGGATAACCGGCTGCAGGTGCTAAAAAGTCCCGGACGGGGCGTGAGCAGCGCCTTCAATGCCGGTTTCGCGGCTTCCCGGGCGCCGTTCGTGGCGCGCATGGACGCCGACGATGTGGCCCTCCCGCCGCGCCTGGAGCATCAGCTACGGTACCTGGAGCAGAACCCCGATATCGATCTCTGCGGCGGCTGCGTGGAGATCTTCGTCGACGATCGCCCGGACGGCAGGCCGGCCGGCGGCAACCGCCGCTACGAGGCCTGGCTGAACGCCTGCCGCACCCCGGAAGCGATACACCGCGAGCTGTTCGTGGAGAGCCCGATACCCAACCCGACCGTCATGTTCCGCCGGGAATCGCTGAGCAAGCTGAACGGCTACCGGGACCCCGGGTGGCCGGAGGACTACGATCTGTTCCTGCGCGCGGACGCCTGCGGCATGCGCATGGGTAAGCCGGACGGCATCCTCCTGCGCTGGCGCGACCACGAAGGGCGCCTGACCCGGAGCGACGCCCGCTACGCCGTGAAGCGCTTCCAGGCCGCGAAGGCCCACTACCTGGCGCAGGGCCGCCTGCGCTCCGCCGGCCCGGTCGTCATCTGGGGGGCCGGGCCGACCGGCCGCTCGATGCACGATCTCTTGCGTGGCGAGGGCGTGCCGGTGCGCGGGTTCCTCGACGTGCACCCGCGGCGCGTCGGCGGCCGCAAACGGGAATTGCCGGTCTGGCCGATCGAACATACGGATCGTCTCGCCGGCGTCTTCATCCTGGTAGCGGTCGGGGCGGCCGGCGCGCGCGAGGAGATTCGCGGCTTCATGCAGGCCAGGGACAGGCTCGAAGGGGTGGATTACCTTTTCGTCGCCTGATGCAGAACGCCCTAACGGGTATTAGAATCCCAGGTTATGACAACGATCAAAACACTCCTCGTACAGGCCCGGCTCGAATGGCAAGATCCGGACCGCAATCGGGAACGCCTCGGCCGGATGCTGGAAGGCGCCGGAGACGCCTTCGACCTGGCCGTCATGCCGGAAACGTTCACCACCGGTTTCCTGGGCGATGCGGATCTCCCGGGGGAGGGGATGGACGGCCCCACCGTTGCGTGGATGCAGGAGCGGGCAGCCAGGCACGCATGCGCCCTGGCGGGCAGCGCGGTGATCACCGAGCACGGCAAGCGTTACAACCGCCTGCTGTTCGTGACGCCGGACGGCCGGGTCAGGCACTACGACAAGCGGCACCGCTTTGCTTTCGGGGGCGAGAGCCAGCGCTACACGGGCGGGGCCCAGCGGGTTATCGTCGACTTCCGGGGCTGGCGCATCAACCTGCAGGTCTGTTACGACCTGCGGTTCCCCGTCTGGTGCCGGAACCGTGGCGATTACGACCTGATGTTGCTGGTGGCGAACTGGCCATCGAAAAGGGTGGCGCATTGGCTGTCTCTGCTGGAAGCGCGCGCGATCGAAAACCAGTCGTACGTGATCGGCCTGAACCGGGTGGGCGAGGACGGCAACGGCTTTCAGTATCCGGGGCGCAGCGTGGTCCATGACCCGCTGGGGACGTGCATCGCCGACCTTGGCGGGGAGGAGGCATGCCGGTTGGTGGAACTGGACCTGTCACGAGTCTCCGGCGCCCGCGAGGAGTTCCCGTTCCAGGCGGACGCCGATCCGTTCGATCTCGTTTAGAAGCGACGCGCAACGGTCATCGGATGTCGCTTCTCTGCCTTTGGCAAATCCGTTGCACCCTCTTGAGATGAGCCGCCTGTCGCGGACCTGCCACGGGCATGCATAGGCCAGTGAACCCTGATCGCTCACCGGTGACATCAAACAAGATGCAACGATGTGGGTACTATTCAGCGACTTTCGCGAAATCGATCTCCTCGACCGGCGGCAGTTTCCAGCTCTGATCAAAGAAGGGCTCGGTCGGTCCGTAGAAGCGGAAATACGGGAACCAGGCACGCCCCGGAACCGATTTGATCCAGTTGTTCTCCCAGCCCTTCGGCGCTTCCGGACCAATATAAATTGGTGTTGAACCGTCCGGGTTGGTTCTTACGCCTTCATGCACGGATCCGCGCTCCGCCCGCTCCTGGTCGCTCGTGATCAGGCCACGCGTATCCACGTCGTAGACGGTGATCGCCCAGAACAACTCGACCGGCGGGTTCGCAGGCACGTTGATCACGTAGGAACGATCGCCCGCGAGTGCACGGCCTTCGGTGTCCAGGAACATACCACCGTAACCCATGCCGAAACCGGGCTTGGGAAAAGACATCCGCTCGGATGTCGTACAGGCTTCATAGGTGTACCGGGCACGCGGATCGAACCGATCGAAATACTTCGTGCGTTGCGTATTCTCCATGGCATCGCCAGGCTCGGCGCCCTCGACGCGCCCCAGGATCAGGCGCCAGCCATCGTCGCGCAGGACGCCGGGCAAACGCTCGCGGAAGACCATGTTCTTGGCCATCGCTTCACCGACGACCACCGCGTCGGCCAGAATCTCTTGCTGGCGCTCGCTGGGAGCGAAGGGCTTGTCCTTTTCGATGCCCATTTCCTTGAGGAAATACATGAAGAATCGATCACGTTCTTCGACCGGTTCCTCTTGCAGGATGGCATGAAGCATCTCCCAGTACTTCATGCCGCGCGGCTGATAGTTCCGCCCAGGCTTGTTGTCAGCCGGAATGACGGTCACAGCTTTGGGCGTTTCGCCGTTGTAGTAAAACTTGGTCTGACTGATGACCTTGTCGCGTTGTTCCGCGGGCATGGTGAGGCGAAACAGGCCCCAGACGTTGTTGGTTTTGGACTCGATGTACTTGGCGCCCTCGATGTAGGGAATCTCCGATTTGGGTGTTTCGGGGCCGGTGATCACCCAGGTGCCCCCGTTGCCCGCGAAGGGGCCGAACATGCCCCAATCCGTCAAGCCGCGCTGCCAGAAGTCGATGCAAAGGCCAATGATCGCGCCAGGCGGGACTTCGAGAATAGCCGCCTTGTCCTTGACGTTGGTCCAGGGGATCAGGTACGGAGTCGATTCGTTGGCCGTGAGGACTCGCGAGCGGTCGTTGAACTCGGTCAAGTAGACCATCTGGTTCGGCTGCATGTCGTAGAGGTCGAGATAGGACTGCCGCCACTGGGCCTGTCCCACGATGGGCAACGACCAGAGGTAGGTCTGCACCGCGCGATGGTAGTCCATCTCGTAATAGAGCTTCTCTGACGTTTCCTCGGTGGGGACGCCGTGGTCGAAGGTCAGTTCACCGATGTGGGTTTTCACCTTGTTCGGATATGTATCTTCCTGGGCCTGCGCCGCAATGCCTACGAGTAAGAAGGCAGAGCTGATCAAA
>JAHEIO010000199.1 GCA_024639325.1 Gammaproteobacteria bacterium | reverse complement strand
TCGCAGAGATCATGGTCGATATAAAGTACGAGTCATCGCCTTCAAAGGCAGATCTGCAGTTGATCTGGACCAAGCTCCGAAACAAGGTAAATGATGCCCAACAGTCCCTGCCGCCCGGCGCCGGGACACCGATCGTCTACGATGACTTCGGTGACGTCTTTGGTCTCTACTACTTCCTGACCGGCGACGGCTATTCACCGGCTGAGCTCAGGCGCTACGCGAAGGAGTTGCAAAGCGACTTGTTGCAAGTCGAAGGCGTCGCCAAGATATCGATCGACGGTACCCTGTCCGAGGCTATTTTCGTAGAGATATCTCGCGAGAATGCTGCAGCACTCGGCGTGTCCATTTCGAATATCTACAATATTCTCTCGCAGCAGAATGCGTCAGTAGCGGCAGGGGAAGTGACAGTAGGTGACCGGCGCCTTGTGATTGATCCCTCGGGAGCTATCGATTCGGTTGAGTCTATCGAGAACCTGCTGGTGTCAACAGCAGCAGACGGTCGCGTCGTTTACCTGGGCGACATCGCTCGAGTATGGCGCGGCTACCAGACTCCACCACGCAAGCTGTTTCGCTACAACGGTAAACCTGCGATCGCCTTCGGCGTGTCCGCGGTGTTGGGCAGTAACATCGTAAAGATCAGTCAGGGCGTCGATGCCAAGCTAGCTGAATCTGAAAGTCGACGACCCATCGGCATCCAGTTGCACGAGTTCTACCACCAGGGCTCGATTGTCGACGAGTCCGTCCAGAATTTTGTCATCAACGTCATTGCAGCCCTGGCGATTGTTATCGTCACACTGCTGATTTTCATGGGCTTGAAGTCGGCGACGGTCATAGGCGCGATTCTGTTGCTGACAATTTTCGCAACGCTCGCCACGATGAGCGTGAGCGGCATTCCTATGCACCGTATATCGCTGGGGGCACTGATTATTGCCCTCGGCATGATGGTCGATAATGCAATCGTCGTTACCGAGGGCATCCTGGTCGGCGTGAAACGCGGGGCAAAGAAACTCGAGATAGCAAAGTCGATTGTCGATCAGACCAAGTGGCCTCTGCTGGGCGGTACGCTGGTCGGGATAATCGCATTCGCGCCAATCGGCTTTGCACCAGGCAGCACGGCGGAATACACCGGTCACCTATTCTGGGTAATTCTGATTTCGCTTGGCTTCAGCTGGCTGTTCGCGGTGACGCTGACGCCGCTGTTTTGCTTCTGGCTGTTCAAGGAGGGGGCGGCGCAGCCCGGCGATCAGGATGAGTCTGATGGTGCGCTTCTTCGAACCTACAAGAGCTTTATGTCAGGCGCGCTGCGCAAGCGGCCGCTGGTCGTCGCCAGCGTCGTCGCCGTGTTTGCGGTTTCCGTTTGGGGCTTCCAGTTTGTCAAAGCCGGATTCTTTCCTGCGTCGACTACGCCGCAGTTTGTCGTGGATTACTGGTTGCCTCAAGGGACGGCCATATCCAGAACAGAACAGGATATCGAAGAGATTGAGCAGTTCGTCGCAGAGCTGGACGGCGTTAATACGGTGCAGACCTCCATCGGCGGAGGTGGTATTCGCTTCATGCTCGTGTACTCGCCCGAGTCGGGCAACTCATCCTATGCGCAATTGCTGGTCCGTGTTGATGACTATCGACTTATCGATGGTTTGATGCCACAGATCCAGGCTCATATCGACGAGCGTTATGTAGACGCACAGGCAAAGGTCTGGCGATTCATGCTCGGACCGGGTGGCGGATCCAAGATAGAGGCCGCGTTCAAAGGTCCGGACCCGACCGTGCTTCGGGGCTTGGCAGATCAAGCGAAGCGGATCATGGTCGATGATGGCGGCGCGCTGTCTATCAAGGACGACTGGCGTCAGCCCGTCAGTGTGATTGAGCCGATCTACTCTTCGTCGAAGGGCAGACGAGCTGGTGTGTCCCGCGAGGATCTCGCCGCCGCCCTGCAGACTGTCTACTCGGGCAAATCAGTTGGTGTGTATCGAGAAGGCGATGATCTGGTGCCCATTGTATCGCGAGCGCCGGAGCAGGAGCGGCAGGACGTCGCTGACATGCGCAATGTTCAGGTTCTGAGTTCTGCAACGGGCGTGACGGTGCCGATCGGCCAGGTTACAGACGGTTTCAGAACGGTTTGGCGCGACGGGCGATTAAAGAAGGAAGACCGTATCTGGACGATCAAGGCGCAAAGCGATCCCTATCCGGAAGAGCTGGCCTCCGAATTGCTGAGTCGTATCCGACCCGCCATCGAGGCGATCGAGCTGCCTGACGGTTACACGCTCGAATGGGACGGCGAGTACGGCGACTCGAAGGAATCGAACGATAGTCTTGCGCAGACATTGCCGCTGGGCTTTACGGCAATGGTGCTGACGGTCTTCATTCTGTTCGGGACCGTGCGACAACCTGTGGTTATCTGGCTGGTCGTGCCGCTGGCGTTGATCGGTGTGGTTGTTGGTCTTCTCGTGACCGGTTTCCCGCTGGAGTTCATGGGCATTCTTGGGCTGCTTTCGCTTTCGGGCTTGTTGATCAAGAATGCAATTGTGTTGGTGGACCAGACGGACTTTGAGATCAACGAAGGAAAACCTCGGTTTAATGCCGTCGTCGAAGCGGCAGCGAGTCGCGTCCGGCCCGTCATGATGGGAGCGCTGACGACTGTCCTGGGCGTCATACCGCTGTTCTTCGACGCGTTCTTCCAGTCGATGGCGGTGGTCCTGGTGTTCGGCCTTTCTTTTGCGACGATTCTGACGCTGGTCATTGTGCCGGTTCTCTACGCCATGTTCTTCAAGATTGGAGCCGAGGAGGTTCGCCATGCAAGCGCCTAGACCAGGATTGCCGATTGCGGGTCTTGCCATTGTGCTTGCTGGTTGCGGTACGGCACCGTCGCAAGAGCAAGTTGAGCAAGACGTCAATCAGGCGGTGCGGCAGGAGGCACCTGCCGCGCCGACGGAGTGGGATAACGCGGCCCAAGCAGGCACAGTTCAGGCGGGCTGGATCGAGTCGTTTGACGACCCGGCACTCACTGCGCTGGTGATCGAGGCACAGACGAATAATCGCGATGTTGCAGCAGCCGCCGCGAACGTTGATCGCGCCTGGGCGTTGGCTCGGCAAGCGGGCGCCGCGCTAACTCCGGATGTGAGTCTGACTGCTTCAGGCGCGCGTAGCGGTGCAGCTGATAGCTCGCGGCCAGATGCGACAAGCCTGAGTCTGGGCGCACAAATTTCCTGGGAGGCCGACGTATGGGGTCGCCTCAAGTCCGGACAACGCGGCGCGATTGCGAGTGCACAAGCTGCGGAAGCCGATTTTCGTGCAGCTCAACAGTCGCTTGCGGCTGCAACGGCGAAAGCGTACTTCACCGCGATCGAAGCAAACATCCAGGCTGACATTGCTCGAGAGACCCTGGAAATCCTGCAAGAGACGCGGCGCATCGTTGACGTCAAATACGAGAACGGCATGGCCTCGGCTCAGGACGTCGCGCTTGCCCGTTCCGACCTTGCAACGGCTCGGGAGCGCCTTACAACCGTTGAGGGCTCGCATCGTGATGCTGTCAGAGCGCTTGAAGCCTTACTCGGACGCTATCCCGGTGCCGACCTGGAGGTTCGCGAGTCCCTGCCGGACGTGCCGCCGGCTCCGCCTGCCGGTTTGCCATCTGAATTGCTCGAGCGTAGGCCGGACATCGTCGCTGCGGAACGCCGCGTAGCAGCCGCGTTCAATGCGACGAACCAGGCGCGCGCTGCACGTTTGCCAACGATCGGCTTAACCGGAAACTTGGGCGGCGCTTCCAGTTCGCTATCCGACCTGCTGGATCCCGCCAATGTTGCCTGGAATGCAGGTGCAAACTTGCTTGCGCCCATATTCGATGGCGGCAGACGTCGTGAAGCCGTCGAGGCAGCGACCGCTGACCAGGAACAGGCTTTGGCTGCTTACGGCCAAGCGGCGATCAATGCGTTTAGCGAGCTGGAAACCAACCTCGATCAGGGAGTGGTGGTGCAGCAACGCATCGTCGATTTGAGAGAGGCGGCGGCTGAGGGAGAAAGAGCATTCAGGATCGCGAGGCTTCGCTATGACGAGGGCGAGGAGGACTTGCTCAGCGTGCTGACGATCCAGCAGCGGGTGATCGGTGCAAAGAGTTCATTGTCGGGTGTCGAGCGACTTCTGCTCGAACAACGCGTGAATCTCAACCTGGCATTGGGTGGCGGCTGGGAAAATTGACAGTGACTGAGGTCACTATAGACAGTTTTCTTGCCTACACTCTGGGCATCGTTGTCTTTTTTGTTGGGGTCAACCTGAATCGCAAATTTGCGGTTCTGCGCGCCTATAATATTCCCGAGCCGGTCAGTGGAGGTCTGGTTG
>JAHEIO010000198.1 GCA_024639325.1 Gammaproteobacteria bacterium | reverse complement strand
CGGACGAACATGATCGTTAATGCAGCGGGGTCCTGTGGCGCCGCCGACCGCCGAGACCATATTGGAGAGACGGGTTTGTATAAGGACAACAGGGCCGGTGTTTGAATCCGCCAACGGCACGGCTTACCAGCTCATCGGGCCGGACGATGCGCCAGTCGTTGTCCTGATCCACGGCCTGGGACTGAACCGGCACACCTGGCGCGGACACGAACCCGCGTTGTCGGCGCGCTATCGCGTGTTGAATTACGATTTATTCGGCCACGGCGAGAGCGCGTCACCGCCAAAGACGCCGTCGCTGACATTGTTTGCCACACAATTGCGTGAATTGCTCGACGAACTCGACGTCACGCGCTGCGCTGTTGTCGGCTTTTCCTTGGGAGGCATGATCAACCGTCGTTTCGCGATGGATTTTCCGCAACGCGTCAGCGCACTGGTGATACTCAACTCGCCGCACGAACGCAGCCCGGAGGCGCAAAAGCTGGTGGAAGAGCGCGCCGTGCAATCAGCGAAGGGTGGGGCAGCCGCGACCATAGAGTCGACACTCGAACGTTGGTTTACCGCGGAATTTCGCGCGGCCCGGCCCGACGTTATCGGCGAAATACGCGCGTGGGTGTTGGGCAATGATCCGGTTATTTACGCGCAATGTCGGCAGGTTTTGGCAAAAGGCGTTATCGAACTGATCCGCCCTGAACCATCGATTGCCGCACCCACGCTGGTGATGACCTGTGAAAACGACAGCGGCAGCACGCCGGCTATGTCGTACGGTATCGCCGCTGAAATCTCCGGTGCGCAAACACTCATCGTACCGGGCCTGCAACATATGGGATTGGTCGAAAAGCCGTCGCTTTTTGTTGAACCTGTTGTCCAGTTCTTGGGTATGGCGTTGCGATGACGCGTTGAACCGATCTAAGCGCTACGTTTAGGGGACGAAAATGAAAAAATTATCCGGCGGTCAGGCCGCAGTCGAATCGCTGCAAACCGAAAACGTCGAGCACGTGTTTGGTTTGATTGGATCGGCGACGATGGAAATGTTCGATGCACTTTACGACGCGGAGGACATAAGCTTCATTGGCGTGCACGATGAACGCACCGGCACGCATATGGCGGATGGTTACGCGCGTGCAGCGGGCAAGCCGGGTGTGGTTCTCGCTGGACAAAACGGCCCCGGCGCCACGAATCTCGTGACCGGGCTGGCGCAGGCGGCGGCGGCATTTTCGCCCGTGGTATCGATCGCCGGGTCACTGTCGTCGGCGCATGTGTACCGCGATGCATTCCAGGAGGTTGATCAGCAGTCGTTGTTCAAACCAATCACTAAAAAGACCTGGACGGTGACGCAAACAGCGCGTGTGCCGGAAATGTTTCGCGAAGCTTTTCGAGTGGCGATGACGCCAAGGCGCGGGCCGGTGCAACTCAACCTACCGCGCGACGTACTGTCCGACGTGGCGGAGTATCCGCCGTTCCAATCGCCCCGGTGTTATCGTTCGCACAGCGTTCCCGCGGCCGCAGGCGACGATGTCAAACAGGCGGCTGAAATGCTGCGCTTGGCAGCGCGGCCTGTGATTGTCACCGGGGGCGGCATTAAAAATACCGGCGGTTACGAACAGGTCCTGGAGCTGGCCGAAGCACTGAATGCACCGATTGCCACGGCGCCCGGTCACGGCGACGCCATCCCGTTCGAGCATCCGCTCAACGCGGGGCAGATGGGGCCGCGCGGTAACCCCGTCGCGTCTCGATTGGTAAAGGAAGCAGACGTTATTCTCGCGCTCGGTACGCGGCTCGGTTTCAACTCCACGTTCTATTCTTACGACAACATCAACCAGCAGGCCAAGATCATCCAGGTCGAGCTGGAGCCCACCGCGATCGGGCGCTACTTTCCCGTTGCACTCGGTATTTGGGCGGATGCGCCGACGGCGGCGAAACAACTGATCGGGGCTTTGGCCAAAGGCGAGGCCCGTTCCGAGGCAGAGAACTGGACAGAGGCATACAAAAACGAACGCGCGGCCTACCTGCGGAGACGTGACATGGATGCCAAGACAGACCTGCACCCGATCCAGCCTTCAGCACTCTACAAAGAATTGCGCAGCGTGTTGCCGAAGAATGTCGCAGTCACCATGGACGCCGGAACGCTTTGCCTGCAAGCGACAGACGCGTTGAATTACTGGCAGCCACCGTCTCTGTTTACACCACTTGATTTTGGTTTGGTCGGTTTTTCGTTCGCCTGTGGCTTGGGCGTTAAATTGGCGCGACCGCAACGCTCGGTTGTCAGCCTGATGGGTGATGGTGGATTCGGAATGACGTTGTCCGAATTGAGCACCGCTGTCGATCATGGCATCAATACCGTCACGGTGGTGATGAATAATCAGTGTTGGGGTGCGGAAAAAGCCTATCAACGAGATTTTTTCGGCGAGCGCTATATTGGTGCGAATATCAGCAGCCCGCCATTCGACAAGGTGGCCGAACTTTACGGTGCGGCAGGCTATCGGGTCGACCGCGTTTCCGAAATTGGCGAAGCGGTGCAAGCGGCACTTGGCTGCGGCAGGCCAGCGGTTGTCGACGTTGCCGTCGACCCGGACGCGCTTTTCAGTTTCCGTCGCGACTCGTTCAAACACCGGGGCGGATAAGACGAATCCGCGGCATCGCGGCACACGCTGGTATATCGGGTGCTGCCGTTTCGCGATTGAGCCCGGTTCCGGCGCCCTGAATAGTTATGTCAATTCGATGACGGCAGCGACGCGGCGATGACGCACAATATTTCGAACAGGATGGTGGCGCCGGTCAGCGCCGTGATGCCGCTCGGATCGAACGGCGGCGCCACCTCCACCACGTCCCCGCCAATGAGGTTCAGTCCCTCGAGGGATCGAATCATCAGCTGCGCGTCCAGCGTGGTGATTCCACCGATCTCCGGTGTTCCCGTGCCGGGGGCATAGACCGGATCGAGACCGTCGACGTCGAAACTGATGTAAGTCGGCCCGTCACCCACCACGTCTCGCGACTCCTCCGAAACAGACTGCCATCCGCGCCGGTAAAGTTCTTCCATGTAGATCACCCGCATACCGGCGTCGTGGCTGAATTTCCAGACATCGCGATCGTTGACGCTGCCCCGGATGCCGATCTGAATCGTGCGTTTGGGATCCAGCAGCCCCTCCTCAACGGCTCGTCTGAACGGCGCGCCGTGATGGAACTTGGAACCGAGGTAATCGTCGCCGGTATCGCAGTGCGCATCGAAGTGAATCATTCCCAACGGCCGGTCCTTACCCAGGGCACGCATGATCGGCAGCGTTACGGAATGATCCCCGCCCGCCGACACCGGAATGATTCCTGCGGCATGGATCCGGGCAAAGCGTGCGGCGATTTCGTCCAGGCTGCCCTCGAGTTCAAAAGGGCGCTGCACCCAGGCATCCCCGATATCCGCAACCCGACACAGCGAAAAGGGCGCAACCCCAGTGGACTGGTTGATGGTTCTGATCAGGCTGGACTGATTGCGGATCTCCCGGGGACCGTGGCGTGCCCCGGTGCGATTGGTGACGCCGCCGTCGAAAGGTATCCCGCAAAGGCCGATGTCCACATCTTTCAAGTCTTCGTGAAACGGTGCTCGGAAAAAGGTGGGGATGCCGGTGTAGCGCGGCTGCAGCTTTACGTCGCCGCTCTCGAAGTAGTCACTCATCGGTTTATTGCTCAGTGGGGATCGTCACCGTGTCTGCGGCATAATGTACTACAGCGCATCGGTATCCGCTAACGGACGGCGCGGCAATTGGCCTGCCTACCAGCCCGCATTTCTCGCCATGCGGGCTAGAGCTCTAGGTGAATGGTGCCGCAATGACCGATATTTCTTATTGAGTAAATCCTACAACCCGTTTAGTCTTGGTGGTTCGATGGCGACACGAAACGACGCAGTACGAGACGATGATCGGGCTGCCGGCACGGCGAGGCGCCCGCTCGACCTGATTGCCCCGGAAAAGCTCAAACAACTCCAACGACGCACCGATATACACGGGTCAAGCTACTTCATCGTTCATTTCGCGCTGATCGGCGTCGGCGCCTGGTTGACGTGGATTGCCTATGCGACGGTCTGGTTTGCGCCGGTGCTGCTGGCGCACGCGTTCGTGATTGGTTTTCTGTTCTCACCGCTCCATGAATGCGCCCACGGCACCGCCTTCAAGTCCCGATGGTTGAACGAAACCGCACTGTGGATCACCGCGTTCGTATACGTGGTGCCGCCTTACTATTTTCGTTACTTTCACCTGGGCCACCACCGCTTTACTCAGATTCCCGGAAAAGATCCATCGCTGGTGTTGCCCGAGCCCGCTAGTTTTCGTCAGTACCTCTGGTATTGCGCGGGACTCTGGTTCTGGTGGCG
>JAHEIO010000197.1 GCA_024639325.1 Gammaproteobacteria bacterium | reverse complement strand
GCGCCGACGGACGCCGGTCAGCCGGGTTCGGACGCGCTGCAATCCCAGTTTCGGCCGATCCCCAAACGGCGCAAACCCACCTACGAAGAGCTACAGTCCGAAATGGCGCCGGTGCCGCCACAAGGCGTGGCGCCGATCATGCCTTACCCGATGCTGGGGGCGCCGCCGCTGCCCGGCTACGGGACCTACCCGCCGACCCGGTAGTCAGCCGGCGAGATTTTCTAGTTAGTTTCCATCCAGAAAGAGCCGTTTTTTGTCGGGCCGGTGATTTTCCACGCACAATTTCCGCTGACGTCCTCGCGTCAATACAGATATAAGTGATCGCTGAAACAATCTATACAAGATAGTCGTTTAATTCGTTTACTTTTCGCACGCGGTTTCTCGAGTGACTTGGTTTGTCGGGCTCTAGGTCAGGATCGATGACTACGTCGATATCAAGCGCCCAAACAACGCCAGATTGTGCGCCACCACCGATGACCAGACATAGGCTCTGAAATGCTGCAACCCTTTCCAAGTACAACGACCCAAGCCGTAAGCGCGCTTCATCAAGGAAATGCCTGCTTCTATGCCCGCCCGGAAGTTGCGCAGCTTACGATAGACCCAAGGACTCTTGGCCATGTCTTCGACCTTCAGTCCGCACTTCTTGTGAAAGGCCACGTCTTCAACCGCTCGGGCCTTCGCCTCGTTTAAGTTCGCAATACTCGCATAGCCACCGTCGGCGGCAGTCTGACGCGGTGCTTTCCCGTATTGATCGATGTGCCGATCCAACATCGGAAGAAAACAATCGGAGTCAGCCGGATTGCCGTCTTCGATGACCACATCGAGAATCAACCCACTGCGTCCGGTACTCAGATTGAGCTTGTGGCCATACTGAACGTCTCGACTGCCCTTGACGACGATATCGGTGTGTTCCTCAAAGATACTGACAATCTTTTGCGTTGCCGGTACTTGCTCACCCTGAAACACGCGACGATCCGTCTGATCAATCACTTTCAGTATCAGGGGCTTGTAATGATTGAACTGTACGCGCCAAAGCGCACACGCCAGGGGAGCGAAGGGCATGGCTGCCAGCAGCTTCAGGTTCGCCTCTTCCGCGTAGTTCAGCGTCTTGCGTGTCACCTCAACCAAGTCCCGATACAGCACCTTCTTCTTGTCTTGGCCACGGGTATAGCAAATCGCACGTGCCCGTTTTTTCGCGACGCGACGATGATTGCAATATTCAATCTGCGTATACCCTTCGACCAACGTCTCAGCCCTTTCGAGCAACCGAATCAGTACCCGCACACTGTCCCATAACAAGGTGCTATCACTGGGCGCATGAATGGGTGAGTCGGTCACCGTACTGTCAATGCGCAGCATGTCGCCTCGTTCCTTCTTTGCCTGCTGGGCACTGTGCAATAAGCGCTGATTAATCTGTTCCCAGGTCACATCCGAGATCGCACTGATGCAGCTTTGCAAGGTCGATTTCTTCGGCGACCATGCCAGCGTCAAACGTCCGAACGTTTGACATGAGGTCGAGTCCATCAAACAAAACACCAGATCGTCATAACTCAATTGCCGATACTGCTTCAAAATGGCGCAACGCAGCACAGACTCAACCGTTAATCCTTTCCTCCCGGTCTCTTCGACATTGCGCTGTTTGACATCGGCCGCTACCCAGTCGAGTAGATCGGTATTTTGGTCCAACCAGTCCGACATCGCCTTCAATTCCCGACCGATCTCGTGTTCGGCGTATTGTTCAAATATACTGGTTTGGACGGTGCGCTTTTCTCGCATGGTCGGCTCCTGGTTTTTTGGTTTGTGCTTTTGTTTCAAGGGGTTGTTACAAAAGACTAATCAAACTACCAGGAGCTTTCACTGACCTGCGTCGCTTTTTCTCAAGATAGATCAACCGGTTAGTGTTTCTGGACAGACACTAATTAAGTATATCTGTCCGCATCTGGATCACCTCCCAAGTACTAGCGTGCCGGGGAAGGAAGCTAAGGAAGCTTGTCGGCATATTCGTTGCGACAGTCTCACTAAGCCAAGTGGGATTGTAACTACTCACCCATTTCCGCGTACAGCTTACCGGAGAGTGCCAACTGGATGGCGACAAGGGGATTCATTCCGTAGTTTGCCATTGTCTGGAGGTAGCTGGAGATGCGGCAGTAGGCTTGGGCGTAGAGGGGTTTGCGGAAGCAGCCGGAGACTTTCTGCTTGACCTTGCTCATGCGCAGGTCACGCTCGGCGCGATTATTGGTGAACGATACGTGAGGATTGTTGGCGAAGAGCAGTACGGAACTCTCGTGCTGCTTGAGGCGCTCCCAGAGGTTATGCGCATCGGACTTGGCGATCCGACCGCGTTTGCCGCGCTGCCGGACCGGTATCGGCGGGAGTTCTCGTTCGCCGCGGGTGAGGATGTTGCGGTAGCGCTTCTGCAGGTTCGCGTACTGGCGTGCGGTGAGTTTTTTGCGTTTGCGGCGGGCGACCTGCGCGCAGGTTTCTTGTAGCAGGCGCTTCATGTTCTTCGCCCACGGGTAAGCGTTGGCCTCGATGATGAAGGTGAGTTCGCGCAGCAGATGCGCCCCACAGAGGCCATGGCCGCAGTGTTCATAGGCGAGATAGGAGGCCCAGCAATCGTGAATAATCACGCCGCCGTAGCGCGGGATCACGCCGATCTGTTGCATCGCCTCCTGACCGCGTTTCTCGTGCAGGAACTTCAAGGTGATCTCGCCGCCCGAGCAGACATGGATCCACTGGTTTTTCTTATTGACCCGCAAGGAGGTCTCGTCCACGTGCAGAGCAGGCAGGGTGAGGAGCCGTTCGATTGCCGTCTGCTCCCACTGCTCGAGCGCCACATGCAGCAGCAGTACGTACTTGAGGATGGTGGCCTCGGAGATCACTTGGCCGAGCAGGGTCTGGAGGGACTGCTGCACGCGCTTGAGGGAAAGCATTTGGGCGATCAGCAGGTTCAGGACATAGGCCTTGATCCCCGCCCCGTACTGCAGCGGGCCGCAGAACGCCCCGGGGAAAGCTCCGCGGGCCTGGGTGCCGCACTGTGGGCACTGCTTGATCTCGGCATCGACGTGAGTGACCACCTTCTCGAACACGATGTCGATGTGGGTGCGTCGTTCGTGTCCCTGGCAGGGGACCTTGTGCAGATCTTCGCCGCACGCCTCACAGAAGCTGACCGGGGAGATCTCAACGCTCTCGATGGTGCGGGTATTACCCGAGCGGGTCGCGGTGAACACCTTGCCCTTGCCGTGGGTGCCCGTCTGGCTGAGCGCCGTGTCGTCCTTCGGGGTTTGCGAGGCGGGTTTGCTGGAATTGGTGCTGTTCTTCGCAGTGTTCTTCTCCATGAACACCGCCATCAACACCTTCAGGAGCATCAGCAGGGCCTCGACCAGGGCGCTGCTTTCCGCCGTGATCTTGCCATCGGCAGACAGTTGCGCGAAGCGGCCTTGGAGCGCGCCGAATTCCTCGCGCAGGGACTCTTTGTTGACGCTTGCCACGTGCAGCAGCCGCGGCGACTACCGGTCGGCCTCGACCGCCATCAGCGCCGCCAGCACCGCGAGGCGCTCGCCCGGCGGCAAGGCTTGATAACGCCGTCCCCAACTCTCGGCCTTGCGCCGAATGCACTGCCGATGGGTGTGGTTGTGGCCCGCGTAATTCACCCAATGCACCCGGGTGGGCGTGAAGTTGAACCACAGCTTCTCGGTGCGTACGCCGGCGTGGTTCATCACCTGCAGCTCCAGGCTCTGCCAACCGGCGAGGTACTCATCGTAGAGCGTCGAGGGGTAGCCGGAGAGGATCACATGGCACGGCAGTTCTTTGAGCAAGCTCAGCAGTTCGAGGTGGTCGCGCTCTGCGTAATCAAAGCGATAGCGCCGGCTCGAGCTGCGTGTCGCGTGCAGATAGGGCGGGTCGCAGTAGATCAGCTCCCGGCCTCGATAGTCATGGTCGGCCAAAAACCGGTGCGCGCAGCTGTGCACCAACTCCACCGGATAAGCGCAGCGGAACTTCTGCAGCGCCCGCTGATCCCGGTCGATACCGATGTTGCGCAGCGCCGGCGGCTTGCGCAGCATGATCGCCCCGCCGCCGAGGTGGGTCTCAATATAGGTGTCATGGGGAGGCATCAGCGCGATAATCGGCTGGCACAAGCCCGAGGTCGCCTTCGACCCGAAATACGCGCCCATCCCTGCCAGATCCCCATCCTCACCAAGATGGAACAGCAGCGTAGGCGCAGAAACCTACGTTGTCAAGCGCGCGTCCCGCAGAGATGGAGCTTCAAGGGGTGAGTAGTTACGTCCAGCATTAGTAACGAAAGGTCACTCTCATAGCGTTTTGCTCTAGTGAGTTCGAGTTTTGCCTGTTGCATGAAATAGCCGCGACTG
>JAHEIO010000196.1 GCA_024639325.1 Gammaproteobacteria bacterium | reverse complement strand
CGCTGTTCGTGGGGGACCACTCGGGAGTTCCTGAAATATTCTATCGGACATTGGATGATCGGAAGCTTCTTCGGAACGACCCGGAATGCAGTATCGATTGCCGTAATACTCGCGACCCAGTAGTGCTCCTCCCTCATACGATTCGCATATCGGAACGTATGCCAGATTGCCGGCCTCAAGAAAGCTCGAAACGGACGTTAGCCAGTCGCAAAGTCCTTGTATATTGGAGGAAAGAAGAACATCCCAGGTTATACCTATCTTCGGGTGGCGGGGATCATAGGCATGTCTGGCTTCGCGATGAACAACAATCCTTTTTAGCGGCTCGAGCGGTTCAGGGTGTTCCGCGAGTATCGTCCTTGGTGTCGTCAGGAGCATCTTCCGAGTCAATGAAGGTACGGTGCTGTAACTGCGAAACTTCATCCCTACGAACGGATCTTCGAGCACATGTTCGCGCTGGCGAATCTGGGAGAGAAGCGAAGCTCGGATCTTGTCGATGCGGCTCCGTGGCTCCTCGGTGAACAACTTCTCAATATCGAAGAAGTCATCCCTGCGCAGCGCGTCACAGAATGACTTCCAAGTGCACCCATGTTCGCCACATTGATACCTGGGATGTACTTCAGACCGCGGAGCAGGAACCTTGCGTATGTACTCCTCATCCGACATACCGGCTTGCGGGTGAGGCAAAAGGGGCTCGTCCCGCCCGAAGCATGGCGTATTACCCTCGCGCTCTTGTATTAGCCTGACGCTCGCAGTATCAGACAACTTGGCTGTCTCGGATGCTAAGCCCATCCGACTTGCTTTGGCGTCTATCAGCTGCCGTAGGGAAAGGAGATAGGAATTCCCGGAATCTATGGTCATGTCAGTTGTCCACAGAGATTCTTGATGCGGCCCGGAGGACCATCCCCCAATGAGTGCCTACTCCGAAGCCTATCGACTGCTCAGGGTAGATCCGCGACTAATGTAACTTTACCACCCGATGGTCCGGTTCGTGTTGTCTCCTGCCGTTCGCACCGATCCTAGCCGGAAGGTACCTGACCCCAATCAGGCCCGCCCCGGGAATGACCGTTGTGTGTGTGCGCCGTGATAAGGCGGCGTTTTCCCAGTGGGTGCGAATCCCACCCGGCGATTTTGCTCCAGCCGGAAGCAATCAGAGCAGTTATGGAGGTAACGAAATAGCTGAAGCCTTTGATGTAACGGGTCACTTTAGGTGATCCAGCGAGTGTGCAGGCCGTAACGTGAGTGAACGCTGAGCAAGCCTCGAAAAGGTCGTTGCACAGGCCGACCCGGTCACACTTTCGGGGAAGGCTGATAGGGCTGAGGGAATGAGCGAGATAGCACCCTCAGTCACTGTGCCGGGGTAGTGGCGACAGCATGTACACAAGGGAAACGTACGCAACACGGGAAGCCCCTTGGCGTGGTTGCAGGGTAACCAACCGGACGCCCGTGAGGGACAGGCCGGGCGCCTTGGGGTGGCGGAGAGGTTCGTAGTACCGGGGAAGCCGGGTAATGCCGGTGGAGGGAAGGGACCTCAGTTCAAGACAAACGCAAGACGTGGGAAAGGACAGGAGATTGGGAAACCTATCAACTCCAAAGAGTGTTCAGAGACTGCAGAGGGCGTTACACGCGAAAGCGAAGGCAGAGCCTGGCTTCCGCTTCTACGCGCTGTACGACAAGATTTACCGGGAAGATATCCTGGCGCATGCCTATGCCCAGTGCCGCTCGAATAAGGGGGCACCGGGAGTGGACCGTCAGGACTTTGCGGACGTCGAGGCGTACGGGCGAGAACGGTGGTTGGGTGAACTGGCGCTTGCGCTCAGAGAGGAGACTTATCGACCGGAACCGATCAGGCGAGTGTTCATCCCCAAGGCCAATGGCAAGCTCAGGCCGCTGGGCATCTCAACCCTGCGGGATCGGGTCTGCATGACAGCAGCGATGCTGGTGCTGGAACCGATCTTCGAGGCCGACCTTCCCTCCGAGCAGTACGCCTACCGCCCGGGCCGCAGTGCCCAGCAAGCGGTGGTCGAGGTGGAAGAGACGCTGTTTCGCAGCCACCCGGACGTCGTAGACGCCGACCTCTCGGACTACTTCGGGAGCATCCCCCACGCCGAACTGCTCAAATCAGTGGCACGCCGCATCGTTGATCGGCGGGTGCTGCATCTGATCAAGCAATGGCTGGAATGTCCTGTGGAAGAATCCGATAAACGAGGACGGAAGATACGGACGACGGAGGCCAAGGACAGCCGATGCGGCATACCTCAGGGGTCACCCATCTCACCACTGCTGGCGAATCTGTACATGCGCCGGTTCGTGCTGGCATGGGAGAAGCTCGGGCTGGGGCGAAGCCTTGGCAGTCGGATCGTGAACTATGCAGACGACCTGGTGATCTTGTGCAGACGAGGCAAGGCCGAGGAGGCCCAGCGGCGAATGCGCGAGATCATGGGTAAGCTGAAGCTCACGGTCAACGAGGAGAAGACGCGGATCTGTAAGATACCGGAAGAAGAGTTCGATTTTCTGGGTTACACGTTTGGGCGGATGTATTCGATGCGCACGGGGCAAGCTCGTATTGGCTACCGGCCGTCGAAGAAGAGTATCCGGCGTATGGTGAAAGAGATCCATGCGCTGACCGCCGAAGCGATGGCATGGCAAGAGACCACAGCGTTGGTGGGCAAGTTGAACCGCATGTTGCGTGGCTGGGCGAACTACTTTCAAGTAGGGAGCGTCCGCCGGGCCTATCGTGCGCTAGACAGCTACACGACGATGCGGTTGCGTCGGTGGTTGCGCAACAAGCACAAGATGAGATGCAGTGGGTACAGGTACTATCCTGACTCGTACCTCTACGAGACGTTGCGTCTCGTTCGTCTATCTCGCTTGGGGTGCGATGTGGCGTGGGTGAAGGCGTGACGTCTTGTCCGAGAGCCGGATGCGGGAAATCTGCACGTCCGGTTCGCCGAGGAGGATGTGGAAACGGAGTGATGGTCCGGCTATTGAGGCACCGCCAGACGAAAGGGGCGGCAACAGATAGGCCGAATCTTAGGCAACCGCGCCACATCCTTACTCTACCGTATTCTGCCGTTGGCCTTGATCTCGGTGTGAAGCAATCTGATTCCCCGGCTACCGATCCGGGGAATGTCTCTTTAGGAGTTGGCTCCGGACGCTATGCCGAGCCCCCTGAAACAGGCACTCTCCGTGAACTCAGCGCCGTCCTTGCCGCAGCGTGAGGACTACGGCCAGGACAACAATTACGGTTAAACCGTATACCAGACCATCGATCCCAATCATCTTTTCGACATTCCTTGTTGTTTGAGGCGTCCAAAACACTAGCGCTTGTGGAGAGTTGTTACTCGGGTCTTGGAGCGGGCGCATTGTCGGGTCCACCACTTGCAGCTTGTTGCGGATCAACCGTACAGCGCCACCCCCACGACTCCAACTTGACGACAAACTCAGCCGCCTTGCGCTCGCAGTAATCCTCGACGTTGTCGGCCTTCCACAGCGCACGCGGCACAACTTTTTCCCTCGGCTTGCTGTAAAAGACCTCGCACGGCAACCGTGCCGGTTCCTCCCGGTAGAAGACAAGCACATGCCTGGTGAGATCACCTTTATGGCACGTCCATGATTCGGCGAAAGCGACCGTGATCGTTGCGAAGAAGACCGGCAGACAGATCCACGCTGTGGATGTTGATTGCTTCAAATGCACGCCTCCCATGTCGCACGGTAATGCTATGCCAAAAATGCATCCGGAGCAGTATTACTTTTCGTGCTTTGCAGGAGTTTGGCTCGTCTCCAGTCAGCCGATTCCGGTCATTCCCTGGCCGGTCCACTCGATTGCCAACACGCTTTACAGCACAGGGTCGCCTAACTGGCGCTTTCACTCATCAGCGGACCAAGAGACAACGAGCTGAAGCGGATTTCCTCCTTCACGCAATCGATCCCTGCGTCTTAGCAGGACCAACGCGGTTACTCCGAGAGTGCCTTTACCACGTGGATGAGGCCTCCGGTTACGCGTGTCAGGCAGTCGAAACAGATCTTATCCGGTGTATCTTGCCCGCCATGGTAATGGGGATAGCGGAAAGGGGCTGTGTCGGTGACCATGAGGGCTGCGTAGCCTTCCTCCCAGAACGACCAGTGATCCGACCAGTCCACGCCGGTGATCCAGGCCGGGGCAGCCAGACCTTCCGACGGGAATTGCGCGTGTCGCCGGAAAGCCGTTACTGACTCCAACAGCAGGCCCCTCGAGTTTCGGTCGGAGACGAAGCCAATGAAATTGCCGGTCCAGGGATAAAAGAGCCCCAGATGAAAGGGAAAGAACTGGCTGTTGAGTTGCTCACTGTAATAACCAATGGTCTCCAGCGAGAGCATGGCGACAACCCTCTCCGCTCTGGACTTTGCACGACGAGCATAAACCCGGCTCCCCATGCTCCACGTCTGGA
>JAHEIO010000195.1 GCA_024639325.1 Gammaproteobacteria bacterium | reverse complement strand
CCAATTCCAACATAGGCCATCCATACATGACGATTATTTTGAAGGTTTGTTTCAATTTTGGGGAATAAGCACCAATGTCGATAAAAATAGTCCTGGCAGTCGTAGCGGTGTCTTCGATTGCAATCTCAACGAATACAATGGCACGTAAGTATTCGCATGCTGAAACTCGGCACGCGATTGATCTTTACTATGGCGAAGTAATCGAAATCAAGCGAGCGGAAATAAAATCACGCGCCGCTCAAGGCGCCATGATCGGTGGAGTGGCCGGTCTGGCCTATGGAAGTCACCGCGATCATCACCGAACGCAGAAGGCGGTTGAAGGTGCGATTGCTGGAGCATTGGTAGCTGCGTTGATCGATCGTCACAAAAAGAAAGCCCGCGAGTATCATATTCGTATGCTGGACGGGGGTACCATCAATGTCGTGAGCGAAGAGAAGGACATTCGTGAGGGAGATTGCGTCCAGGTTGATGATGCCCGACGGGTAAATATTCGCCGGGTATCCACCGCCTACTGCGAAGATGAGGAACTGGATCACCATTCAGTTCAACACGCACGGGGCCGTGCTTCAAGTTGCGATACGGCAAAAGAACTGCTACTGGATGCCGAGACAGACGATGAAGCACGAGCAGCGGAGCGCAAGGTGCGGGTATTGTGTGATTAATGCCGGAACAAATGATATGCCATGAGCATTCGGGCATCTTTATCGATTCTGTCCGTGGGCAATGCTGCGACCTGCTGCAGCAACGGGCAGAGAGTTTGGAGAACGTGACCTCGCCACGAGTAATATCAAACCTGATCTCCGTTACAAAAGGGATGTCGATCTTTACATCATTCGTATAGACACCGAAATCTTCGAGATCCCGGAAGCTGTCGTCTTCGGTGGTTGAGGTGACGGCAGGCGGTTTATTGAGGCCGTGAATCGTTGACACATACTTTCAAGAGACTGAGCAACTAGTCAAACCAAATTTTTTGCAACCTGATCAACGGAGGAAATATCCATGGGTAAAGTATTGTTTGCTATCCTGTTCCTGGCAATTGGCCTGGTCGTCGGCGGTGTCGGAACCATCACGATCGGGGGTGGCGCGATGGCGGGCATCGGTGTCGCCACTGGTCTTTCAGCCGGAATCTGCTCCACCGTCAGGGCCGGCCAGGAAGAGGGCCTTCTGACCGCCGAGCAGGTTGACCAGGTTCTCACCCGAGCCTCCCGGGATCTTGCGGGGATGGCGGACCTGCCGGAGGGTGAAGAAATGGTTGGCAGCGCGGCGGCCTGCGATCGTGTCATGCAGCGCCTGCGAGAGGCACAGTGACCGTTAATCCGGAATCGGATGAAATCACGAAGACCTAACCCGGGTGTCAACGGGAGAGAACCCGGACAATGAGAATTTCGATCGTGGTATTTATCGTCGCGGTGGCGACTTGGGCGGCTTCAGCGTCGGCAGACTCACTGCCTTCCTCTGCCGAGCAGATTCTACAGCGCGCGAAGCAGGAGTGTGACAGCTTCGACAAGGGTAGATTTCACGCTACAGAAAAGGCTGTTAGTCAGTATGATTTCACCGGGGACGGTTCAACTGAGGCGCTGGTCGACGCTTCGCAGTTTTCCTGCTCAACGGCGGCAACCCTCTGGGGCGGCAGCGGAGGGACGTTTATGTGGATTGTTGCCCCCGATAAAACCTACGAGTTCCTGGCTCATAAATGGAAGGTGGTCGACGTTGACGGGCAAAACGTCCTTCTGCTCGCCGTCCATTCCTCACAGTGCAGCGACGATGTTGGCCCATGCTTTCGCGCCTTCGTCTGGCAGGACGGCTTCCGGACGACACAGAGGGGCCATGAGTAAGCAGTCGCTGCTCGCGACGGCAAGCGTTCTGTGGTTCTCAGCGGCATTACTATGCTGGGTGTTATACCTGCGCGCCGATGTGCACGTCGACGCGCACGGTATTCTCAATGAACCGTTCGGCCTAATCCCCCTGGGATGGCTATTGCTAATATGCGCCATGGTTGGCGGAATAGCCTATTTTTCTCGCCGATTCAGGGCCAATAGGTTTCGAAAAGTTAAACCCGGGTGAATTAGTTCGTGTGCCGGGATCCTTGTGACACAGATCAGCGGACGGTATTTCACCAAGTCAGTTTCTATTGCAGTGGATGAAAATATGAATCGTGAACAACGGTACTCCAGCGCCTCCGCGAAGATCAGTGTTTCATGGAGCGCTCATCAACCAGAGGTCGCGCAGATACCGATCGAGCGGACGTCGACAAGTGCGTCGAGCATAAAAAACCCTGTGCGTGGCGGCGGTCGTCGCGGCGGCGGCTTGGGCCGCCTCTGCGTCGGCGGACTCGACCGACGCCCGCTGCGATGTCTATCCGGCAGGCGAGGACCACACCGACAAGGTCATTCCCTGCGTGTTTTCGCAGCGACAGGGCTACATCACCATCCACCGAAGCGACGGTTTCACTCATGATCTCGACCAGGCGGGCGACACGCCGGGCAACTTCCGCGACCAGGACGGCCGCACCGTATACCGTCAGAGCGGCCTGGGTGACCAGGGTCTGATATTCCGGTTCCCGGACGAGAGCGTATACGTCTACTGGAGCACCTCGATCTTCGACGAGGATGCGGCCTCTTCGCCCACGGCGCCGTTTTCGACCAGGGACTGCGACGCAACCACTTTCCTGCGCTGCCGCGCTGCCGGCGACACGGATTACGGTGAGTGTCCGGCGGGCATCCTGCGCATGGAACACAAGCAGGCTTCGATCGTGGTTCAGAATCCTCAGAGCAAGCAGCTCACCATCAACTTCATGACCGACTACATCAACGCCGCCAACCGGGAGGTCGACGCACGGCTCGACGGCGGCACCTGGATCGTCACCATCGATGGCAAGGAGGTGTACGAGGTGCCGCTGGCCGCCATCGAGGGAGGCTGAATTGAGCGCAGGTTCAATCACCCGACACCTCATCCTGTTGCTCACGGCTTTGTGGATCTTCGAGGCCGCGGCCACCGAGCTGACGGGCACCGTATGGCGAGTGGTGAAGATCTTGTCCATGGATGATCGCGTTTATGCTCCGGACGACCGCTCGAAATACACGCTGGAATTGCTTTCCAAAGGCCGGGCCGCCATCGAGGCCGACTGCAACCGCGGGACTGGGACCTGGATTTCTGAGGGACCCGGACAGCTAAAGTTCGGCCCGATCGCAACAACCCGGGCCCTGTGCCCACCGGAATCTCTATCCGAAAGGTACCTGGCCCAGTTTGAGTGGGTGCGCAGCTACGTGATGGAGGACGGACGCCTTTTCCTGGCCACCATGGCCGACGGCTCGATCATTGAGTTCGAATCGATAAATGTCCCACCGACTGCCACTGTGCTGGGTGAGGAGATCCACACCACGGACGCTTCGGAACTACAGAAGATTGTATTGACACGCCTGCTCGACCGCTACGCCGAGCAGCAGCGCATCGAGGTCACGGGCGAAGAAATCGACGCCTTTGTTGAGAGTCAGCAGCTTGGTATGGCGGAGCACGGCCTGACGGAGGAAAAGAGCCTGTCTTCTGAGGAGATCGCCCAGCTCTCCCAGATGCGACGCGACTGGGGCCGCGCGATGATTCGCCAGTGGAAGATTCACCATGCGCTTTACCAGCGGTACGGCGGCCGCATCATCTTCCAGCAGTTGGGTCCCGAGCCTCTCGACGCGTACCGCAAGTACCTGGAGGAGCGGCGCTCTGCAGGCGACTTCACGATCCACGACAAAGCCTTTGAGGACACGTTCTGGCGGTACTTCACCGACGATACAATGCATTCCTTTTACCAGCCCGGCAGCGAGGAAGAGGCCCAGGCTCTCACAACGCCGTGGTGGACGCGTGCGGCGGGAAACGAATAACGCAGTAACTTCACGGTGCTGCACGAGGATACAACGCTCATGAACATTAATTGGCCCCACATGATCGTCACCATGGTCCTGATTCTGGCAGTCGCTTTTGGACTAGGCCGGTTGGCGATCTACAAGGAGGCATCTAAAGGCAAGCGATTTCTGCTGATGGCTGTTTCGATCTTCATTGTGGTATTCGTATTCAACTTGATCTGGCCCTACAACTAGGTCGCCGAGTCAGCTCATTCAGTAATATATTCAAATGGAACGAAGGCGGGGGCGCCTCCAAACCCGCTGCCAGACTATGATTCAATTTTCCCGCTGGTGGGCATCCTAGTTCTCGGTCCTCGAGCCCTTGCGAGAGATAAGGTTCGCGTCAAACCCGCCGAGGTTGACATATTGCGCCAAAGTCTTGAAAACCGGAGTCGTGGTCACCGGTGTAGGCGAATCGTCAAGATACGGTCGTTACGGCTTGGGGCGAACGACCACTCTCGGTCGGAATCAGAAGTTATTTGAAATCTCTCGAACGGCAGAAAAGATTACAACTGACACATTGGTTTTGAGTCTC
>JAHEIO010000194.1 GCA_024639325.1 Gammaproteobacteria bacterium | reverse complement strand
ATCTTGCTGCTTTTATGTCGTGTATTGTGGGTTGGATCTTTGTAACCCACAGAATTCGAACAGCCGTATCCTGGGATAAGGAGGCGTATATTACAAGCGGGAAAGCGGACACTTGTTGGAGGCGTAGATACAGCATCCTGATAGTATTCGAATGGCAAAAGTATTGAGGAGCCCTTCGTGCTGCTTGCCCCGAGTGGCCGCTTTTGGCGTGCGCTGTGGAAGAGACCGATAAGCGAGGCCGAAAGCGACGGTCGACGGAGGCGAAGGACGGTCGGTGCGGCATTTTCCAGGGTTCAACCATGTCACCGCTGCTGGCGAATTTGTATGTGCGCCGGTTTGTGTTGGCTTGGAAGAAGCTCGGGCTAGCCCGCATTTCTCACCAGGATCCCGAGCGATTGCGCAGGACAGGTGCCGATGAACGCCGGGCTGGAGTGAGATGCATAGCCGTAGCTATGGATCGAATGAAGCCCAAGTACATCGGGGCTTGGACCAGCCAGCGCCGGGATAGGCGTTTCCAAGACACACTGTTTTTTAGACAAATCCATAGACCTCAATGTTTGCCATGCTTCACGAGATTCTATAGCCGCCTGGTGAGAAATGCGGGCTAGAGCGAAGCCTTGGCAGCCGGATCGTGAATTATGCGGATGATCTGGTGATCCTGTGCAAGCGAGGCAGGGCCGACGAGGCCCTGCTGAGAATGCGTGAGATCATGGGAAAACTGAAGCTCACGGTCAATGAGGACAAGACGCGAGTCTGCAGGATACCGGAAGAGGAGTTCGACTTTTTGAGTTACCCGTTTGGGCGGATGTATTCGGCGCGCACGGGGCAGGCACGTATTGGGCAACGGCCGTCGAAGACGAGCATCAAGCGCATGGTGCGAAAGAGTCATGCGATGACCGCCGAGGCGATGACATGGCAAGAGACCACAGCGTTGGTGGACGAGTTGAACCGCTAGCGCCAGTACACTCCTGTCGATATTTGGTATAAATGCTCAAATTACGACAGGCTGCAATGGGGCCCTTTACTGCCCGTGGTTTTTGGTGGGTCGAGAAGGTAATTTGCTGCACTGCACGGACAGCAACCGACCCAAGGAGCCGCACCGGCTAGTCCCAACGACAGGATTGACCCCCAAGAACCTGTTACGTGTTTGCCAAGCCCACACTGCCGAAGCACCGCAAATTAAAATCAGCGGATGTTTCGACACTGACTCGAACGACATGGCACCCGCGTTAGACAAAGGTCCGAGGCTCTGCTATACCAAACTAGAATAGCGCTCGGATTGCCTAAAGCCTTGTAGTTCTAAAGGTAAGGCATATACAAGGGGGTTGTGTAGGGTCGAGCGTTCTCGCTATAAATGTGGACATGTGAAACATGAAAATCATCTCACCTTATCGTTCTGGTTCGAGCGTTGGGGACCGCGTTACTCGTGCTGCTTTGATAGTGTTGCTTGCAATGGGCATCGGCTTCTCCGAGTTCTGTAACGCCGGGCACGTTGCGGGCCAGAGGACGGAGCCGGTATACGGCGCGGGGCCATCGACACAGATCGTCTCGCTCTTTTTCGAGTATTTTGCGAAACGCCCGGAGGCCGAAGGGGTAGGGTTTCTCGTGCCTGAACGTTCTACCAAACACGCCGGTGGCATTCGAGCGTCCAACCAGTATCTGTTCGGCCGCACCGGGCGACCGTTGACCGAGCAGGAGAAGGCGCGGAACAAGTTCGAAATCTATCTTGGTCGTGTACCCGTTGGCTTCGTCACCAGCCCGGCGGTCACGTTGCCTCCGCTTACCTCAGCGGATATCGAAAAGATATACTCCGGTGAGGTACCGAACTGGAGCGGCCTGGGCGGACCAGACGCGCCCGTCGTGCTCGTCGGACGAGAAAAAACCGAGGCCGTCTTGTTGGTGCTTTCGAAGTACTTTCCTAGTCTCATTGATGCTGACTACCATCAGACTTTCAAGCGTGATCACGCGGTGGTCAATTTTCTAAGCAGCCCGGCAGGTCGATATGCAATCGGTTATGGCGCGGTGTCAAATTTCGACGGTTTGAATGTCGTCGAACTTCAAGGACCCGCACTGGGAGTCAACGTCGGCTTGGTGGTAGACAAAAGGAACCTGAACGATCCTCTGGTCGAGGCGGTCGAGCGGTACGCGGACAGCGAGGAGTGGCGTTACAGGATCGAAAGCGAAGGATATTTCTCTGCCGACAACGCCGAAAGGTCCCCTTAGATCTGGAGCCTGCATGATGAGTCCGGAATCCCTCGACAGGCGCGGCACCACCTTTCGCCTGGCGCGATTCCTACCTTATCTCGTCTTCGTCATCACGTTCACGACTACAGCGTATACCGGCCTCGCGCTCTACCACAGGCTGAAACAGTCCCAGGAGACCGCATTCAATCAGCGCGCGGAAAGCATAATCAACACAATGGTCCATTTGGGCGGACAGTACATTGTGGCATTCGATTGGCCGTTACTCGAGGAACTGGTGCAGCGATCGAAGCTCGACCCCATAGTCAACTCCTTGACCATAGTGGATACGCTCTCCGAACAGACCTTCGGGGATTCTAACAATCGGCTTCGGGCCAGCGAAAAGATGTATACGCAAGAAATAACACAGAACGGTCACAACGTGGGTCGCGTCAGCGTCGTTATCGACGAGACGTCTTTGAATCAAACGTTGAGCTGGCTGCGGGGCTCCGTCTGGTTCATGGTCGCTGCTGTCGTGCTCGCGATCAACGGGCTCGTCTTTATGCTGGCCCGCGCCCGACTCCACGCGAAAGAGATCCAACTTGAGGTAAAGCAGCGTCGAGAAGCGGAGGCAAGCCTTCGGAAGCTGTCAATGGCCATGGAGCAGAGTCCATCCTCGGTGGTCATCACGGACGAGAACGCGGTCATCGAATACGTCAACCCTCGGTTCCTGGAGACCACAGGCTACACGGCGGAGGAGGTTATCGGACAGAACCCCCGCATACTCAACTCGGGCTTGACGCCAAATGAGACCTACAGGGAGCTCAGGTCGAAGCTCGCTGCCGGCCGGGATTGGCGGGGAGAGTTTCACAATTGTAAAAAGAATGGAGAAACATATTGGGAGTATGCCTCCATCTCACCAATCCGCGCAGTCGATGGTGCCATCACACATTTCGTCGCCGTGAAAGAGGACATCACGCTTCGTAAGGATTACGAAGAGAAGCTCGAGCGTACCGCCAGCCTGCAGAAGGCCAAAGAAGCAGCCGAAGACGCCAGCCGGGCGAAAAGCGAGTTTCTCGCGACCATGAGCCACGAACTACGAACGCCAATGAACGGCGTGACGGGCATGACTGAACTGCTGCTCGACACGGGACTCGACGATCAGCAGCGCGGCTATGCGGAAACCGTCCGGCACTCTGCAGACGCGCTGATGGACATCATCAACGAGATTCTCGATTTCTCCAAGATCGAAGCAGGAAGACTCGAACTTGAATCCGTCGACTTCGATATCCGCGAGCTCGCCGAGGGCGTCACCTCCATCTTCGCGGAGCAGGCGGGCAAGAAGCGGCTCGAACTCACCTGCTTCGTGTCCCCCGAGATCGAGGGCCTGTTTATCGGTGACCGACTGCGGCTGCGACAGATCATGATGAACCTGCTGAACAACGCGGTGAAGTTCACTTTCGAGGGCGAGGTGGACATGCGGGTGAAGCTTTTGTGGTCCAGCGGGAAGGAGGCTCGGGTCGAGATCGAGGTTCGCGACACGGGCATCGGCATCGACCCCTCGAAGCTGGAGCATATTTTCGAATCGTTTTCCCAGGCCGACGGCTCGACCACGCGCAAATACGGCGGGACGGGTTTAGGTCTGTCCATAGCCAAGAGCCTGACCGAGGCGATGGGAGGCGAGATCAGTGTGAAGAGCCATTCCGGCGAGGGATCCTCATTCTGGTTCCGGGTGACTCTGCCGCGTTCTTCTACTGTGGTCGTAGAGCGGGAGCGCGATCTTGAAGGGATGCGGGCGCTGGTGGTGGACGACAATGAGACCAACCGTGAGAATCTGGCCGCGTACCTCGGCAGCTGGGGGATTGATCACTGCGGCGCGGAGAGTGGCTCGGAGGCACTGGCGGTGATCGGGCAGACTCGGGCCGAAGGCGCGTCATTCGACGTAGCGCTGGTGGACGTCAACATGCCGGGGATGAACGGGATCGAGCTGTCGCGGCGGATTCGGGCCGAGCTTGGCCCCGAAGTTTTGCGCATCGTACTGCTGAGTTCAACCATAGACCTCGTGGATGACGATACCCGTCGAGCCTGCGGTATCTGCGCGTTGCTGACCAAGCCGACGCGTCTCGCGGAGCTGCGGCGGGCGTTAGCCACGGAGTCGTCAGAACCGGTTGACGCCGAAATGATCTCGAGTCGCAAGCTCAGCGCGGCCCGGGTGTTGATTGCCGAGGACAGCTCCATCAACCAGGAGGTCGCGAGCCAGCAACT
>JAHEIO010000080.1 GCA_024639325.1 Gammaproteobacteria bacterium | reverse complement strand
ATTCCAACAGAGAGCGCGGATCGATCCGGAGGTATTCTTCCGGGATTTTCTCGGCTCGGACCCGAAATACGGAGCGGTGGCACCAATACTCGACAGGTTACGGCATGAAATGAGCGCGCTCCTTGGAACGGGAACCCTGTCAACCAGTGACTTCATCGACATGACGTCGATTGAATATGATGGAAACGGAGAGGTCATCCCAAAGGACGAAGAGATACTCAAGGCCTTGGCAAAGGCAATGAAGCAGATCGACATCACCAGGGAGGCGATGAAGACTGCGGCCGGATCGGGTCTTACACCGGAACAGATTGCCGAAGGCCCAACCAGCATCAAAATACCGGTTTCGCTCCTTTGCAATGACAGCAGCTTCCATCGGTTCGTGCACAGCTTGAGCGGGGAATATCACGAATGTCGGGATTTTTCATCGTTAATCTACATGGTGCATGCATTGAAATTGCACCAAAAGCCGGTGTTCCTGCTGTTCGAAAGTGACACCAGAATCACTGCCTATTTCTCGCCCACATGGAGTATGCAGGAGATGTGGGAAAGGCTCGTGTCGAGAAACGATCCCGTATTACTGGATATCTACAACGCCAAGACCCCCATCAAAACGCTCTGCTCTCTGGTTCGGGACACACCTGAAGGTTACGTAAAAGTGCTTTATTTGGGCAAGCAAAGGGCATGATGATTTCATCATTAGTCGGCGACGCCGCGTTGTGGAATCAGTAGATCAACATGGACTCAGGATCGATCAGGCACAATACGCCGAAAGATTCTATGCCGATGTTCTCCAAAGTGGGGTGGATGACTTGGGGTGACAGACCCGTGACCGCCCAAGCGCGAGGACTGATAGCGGAAAGCGCGTCACGCCCGGCCAGCTCCATCTTCCAGCTTGGGTCGATCTGATTAGCGACACCGGTAGAGATGTGTATCAGCGCCGTTTCCAAGGGATGGTTTACCGCTTTTTCCGGCTCGTGGTGAAACTGAACCACCTCTGCGAGGTTGTCGGGCAGTCCCCAGGAATTGATCAATTCCGCCCCAACTTCGGCATGAGTGAACCCGATGATCTCCTTCTCGGCGCGATAGCGATAGGACTCGGCCTCGCCCGCCCTTTGCAATACCCTGGTAGCCAGCTCGGGTAAGGCGTGATAGATGACCAGTTGACCGATGTCATGTAGAACACCGGCGATGAATACCTGGTCAGGGTTCGCATGCCCGCACCGCTCGGCCAGGACCTGTGCAGCCAAACCGCAACTGATACTGTGATTCCAGAAATTGTTCATGTCGACGAGATCCGTATCGACATGACTGAACGTTTCGACGGCCGTTGCGGTCGTGATCAGAGTTCGTAGATCATCCGAATTGATCGCAGCAATAGCGTCGCAGACATTGCCGATCCCTTGCTTGGCGGCATATGGCACGTCGTTGGCCGCCTTGAGTACGCGGGCTATCAATCCCGGATCGTGGCTGATAACCTCGGCAATTTCGGCCTGGTTTTGTTTTGGTTCGTCCAGGAGCTCCGTAAGGCGCCGATACACGATCGGCGGCGAGAACAGTACAGAGGTTTCATTGATCAAATCACGTACATCCACGAACATTTCTCCCCGCCATCGAATTCAGACCCATTCGTCTCCAGCCCGCATTTCTCACCAGGATCCCGAGCAATGGCGCAGGGCAGGTGCCGGTGAACGCCGGGCTGAAAAATGCTACTTTAAAGCATTTTCGCGCACACTCGGACAAATGACTTCGAAAACATCATGACCAAGACCTTCGGGCCCATTGCTGCACTATTGCTGAGCGTTGCTTTTCTGCTCACGGGTAATGGTCTGCAGGGCACACTGCTGGCGATTCGAGGCGACATCGAAGCCTTTTCGACCGTGACAATCGGCCTACTTGGGTCGGCCTACTATCTGGGGTTTGCTTTCGGCTGCGTGCTGGGTTTACACCTGATACGGCGCGTTGGCCACATTCGCACCTTCACGGCGATGGCGGCGATCGCCTCCGCCGTACCCCTTGCGCACGGTTTGTGGCTGCAGCCTCTGCCGTGGTGGATCATGCGCGCGGTCACCGGTTTCTGTTTCGCAGTGCTCTATATCGTGATCGAGAGCTGGCTCAACGAACGCTCGACCAACGAGACGCGTGGAAGCATTTTGTCGCTGTATCTGGTCATCAACCTCACCGTGATGACGCTCGGCCAGATGATGATGACCCTCGAAGACCCCGCCGGTTTCGCCCTGTTCGCGCTAACCTCCATGTTAGTGTCCGTTGCGGCCGTTCCCGTGGCGCTTACGGCGGCGGCGGCGCCGGCACCTGTCGAATCGGTGAAGGTGCGGCTGCTGCGTCTCTACCGGATTTCGCCGGTCGCCTTTGTCGGTTGCCTCGGCGTGGGTCTAGCCAACGGCGCCTTTTGGACGCTTGGACCGGTGTTCGCGCAGCGCAGTGGAATGGACGTGACCGGACTGGCCCTGTTCATGAGCGCCAATATTCTGGGCGGCGCGTTGGGGCAATGGCCCTTCGGCAAGTTGTCCGACCGCATAGACCGGCGCTGGGTCCTGATCGGCGTCTGCGCGGCGGCGGCGGCTTGCGGACTGGCAATCTGGCTTTCCAGTGCTCTTTACGGCAGCCATAGTCGCGGGCTGCTGCTCGCCCTCGCCGGTCTGTGGGGCGCATGCGCGTTCCCGATCTACGCCATTTCCATCGCCCACGCCAACGACCACGCCGCACCGGACGAGTTCGTCGAAGTCTCGAGTGGAATGCTCCTCGTCTTCGCCGCCGGCTCGGTTTTGGGGCCTCTCGCAGCCTCCGCCGCGATGGACGGGCTCGGGCCTTCGAGCCTGTACGGCTTCACGGCGCTGATCCATATTCTGCTCGCCGGATTCGTGGCTTGGCGCATGAGGCGGCGGGCCGCTCCGCCTGCGGAGGAGCAAATCGCCTTCACCGATGCACTGCTGGCCGCGCAGACGGTGTCGGAGACGTTTGATGCGGAGATCCAGCGAGATCAAATATCGCAGACCTCCACTTCGTAGACTCCGACCACTAACCTGCAACATGCAGGCTAATCATATGGTCAAACCAACTCGCGCGGAATGCGCTCGTCCCATTCGCGCACATAGATTTCCTCCTCGCCCAGTTCGACGCGAAGGGCGGCACGCAGGCGAAACCGCCCCTGCGTAGCGGTCATTTCCGTGCTCGCATGCACGCGGACACACCAGTCTCCGCGGCGCAGCATCAGTCTTTCGACCATTACCGCGCGGGCCGCAAGGGGATCGCCGTCCTTGATGACCCAACGCCGTTCCACCGTGTGGCCGAGGTCCATGTCGATCTCCTCTATGCGCGCCACCGAACCGGCCTCCAGGTCCCCACCCTCGCTGACCAGCCTGTAATTGACCTCGTTGTTGACCAGATCCCTCTCGATAGTCCGCACCAGGCGGGGCGGTTCGAGCTCGACCTGGCTGGAAACCGGGGCCGCAACCAGCGGGCGCTCGAACTGGGGCAAGGCGTCGTCTGCCGCACGGGGTTCCCGCGCCGGCAGGACCAGACAACTGCCGGCAGTTTGGATCGTAAGCGTGACCGGCTCAGCGGTCGGCCACACCATTGGCCAATAGGCGCTGGACAGCGCGAGGCGTACGACGTGGCCCGCGGCAAACCGATGGGCGATGTCATTGAGCCGCAGCGTTACGGTGAACGGTTCTCCAGGTGTCAGCGGCTCGGGGCGTTCATGGCCGTTTCGGTGGGTGAGGTTCAACAAACCGTAGGTTACGAGTAACGAGGCGCCGTCGGTGCCCACCTCGCATAATCGAACCGCCAGTATGGCGTTTGGACGGTCGGACGCCAGGGTGAGCGTGAACTCCGGCGCGCCGAAAATCTCCGTGTCATCGACCAGCGGCGCGCTGTCGAAGACGAGCGACTTGCCGTCATCGGCGCGCTGGTCCAGAGGCGATTCCCCTTCGCCGCCGAATCCACACCAGTCCCCGCCGCTCAGCCCGGTCGACTGCGGCGAGCACAGATCCAGTGTATTGGACGGCCCGGGTTTCGCCTCCATGCTGGGTGTAGCGTGCAGATGCAGCGTCAAGGGTCTGACGCGCGTGCTGGGCCACACGCGCTCCGCCACCCAGCGGCCGGGGCGGATTGGGTGAAATGGCTCGGGCGTCACCCACTCCTGCATCCACACCCGCAGCATGGGCTCGGACATGATCCCCGTATCCAGCCCGCGCAGCCAGTGGTCCCACCAGCGCAGCGCCTCCTGCAGGTATCCTATCGCCGGTCCGGGCACGCCGAGGTGGGGAAAGGTGTGCGCCCACGGCCCGATCAGGCCCTTGCGCGGCACGGAAAGCCCGGCAAGCATCCGCATCACCGCGTTGCTGTAGCCGTCGGCCCAACCCCCCACCGCGTATACCGGGCAGCGGATGCGGGAGAAGTCCTCGCCCACCGAGCCCTGCTTCCAGTAGTCGTCCCGCCGCTGGTGACGCATCCAGAACGCGGGAAACGGCTTGTTGTGCTCGAGGCGTTGGCGCCACATTCGTTGCCAGCGCTTTCCGACCACCTCCGGATCGGGGGGCAAGGCGTTGAGCGAGAACAGTACGGTTCCCCATTGTTGATTCTCGGTCAACATGCACCCGCCCATGTAATGCACGTCGTCGGCATAGCGGTCGTCGCTGGCGCACAGGGCGATGACGGCCTTCAACGCGGCGGGCGCACGAGCGGCAACCTGCAGGGCATTGAACCCGCCCCACGAAATCCCGGTCATGCCGATGTTTCCGTCGCACCACGACTGACGCGTCAGCCAGTCGATCACCGTCAGCGCGTCTTCCTGCTCCCGCGGCAGGTATTCGTCCTCCAGTATTCCGTCTGAATCACCGGACCCGCGCAGATCGACGCGTACGGCGGCGTAACCATGACCGGCGAAGTAGCGGTGCATCGGTTCGTCGCGTACGCGCATGAAATCGCGCTTGCGATAAGGGATATACTCGAGCAGCGCGGGCACCGGTCGGTTTTCGGCGTCCTCGGGCAGCCAGATGCGCGCGGCCAGTCGACAGCCGTCTGCCATCGGTATGAAAACGTTTTCGATATCCCGCACCATGTGCGGCAGTTCGCTCACCATGTGGATCACGGGTGGTTCACCGCATCACGCTGCGCGCCCCGCACCAAGTGACTGGGTGGACCATAAGGACAGCGCCAGGTCGTCCCGGGCACGCAGGCCGGCATCCAGGTTCATGCAGTTCACTACGGCGAGCCGGAACCCCCCGGGCGGCATTGCATGCTGCTCCAGGGGGATATCATCGCGAAAGGTAATCTGAACACTGCTGATGCCCGGACGGCTGCGGATTTCAGCGACGAGCTCGGCTGGCGGTGCGCGGTACGGTACGGCGTGGGCGCCGAACAGAACGACGCTGTATCCGTCATGCCGGTCGTCGTCTGGATAGCGCCAGCGCCGGCGATCGTACAGTTCGACGATGGCCTCGATCCATCCCCGGCCGTAAAGGTCAGGCCACTGATCCGCGAAACGCAGGTGGACCTCGATGATTCTGCCGCCTATGGTTTCCACGTTCGCGGCGCCGCTGTATCCCTTCAGGTTGCGCCGCATCCAGTCGCCGCAGTACCGCTCTATCTCGGGCCGTTCCTCGGCGAGGATGGTCCAATAGTCGAATACGCCCTCGCCCATGGCACGGCCGACGGCGTGCCGCCACCACTGGGCTTCGCCTCCCAGGAGCACCACGTCACTGCTGATGTGTTCGCCCTCCATCGATTCCATCCACATGTGCCCCGCGGTCAGATTGGCCGCCAACGTCTCCTGATCGGAAATGAGGCGCCCGCCGACTCCCATACCATGCATGTTGTAGATCGGCTTGCTGAACACCGGAAAGCCGCGCGGCGGCACGCCGTGAGGTGCGCCTTCAACCCCCTGGGTATCACAAATAAGCAGCTTGTTATAAATCCAGCGGTATTCGGGATACAGTTCGTAAGCGTGTTCGTCGTCCGTTGGAATAACGACATCGTCCGGGCACTCGACGTTTTCGAAGTACTGCATGCGCCACGGATCGCGTTCAATGATCGGCATCGGTAGCTACCCTCAAGGTTGTAAGATATTGTCGTTTGTGTACCGTATCCCAGATCCACAGGACGCGCCAGTGCCGGTGGCAGCATGTCCGCGCAACGATGGGACCGGTATATGCCCGGTCTGGACTACCGCACGACCTGTGAGGATATGCAAGCCACGAAATGACGATGCGGTTGAATGTCGGCCCTCGTCAATGCACTTCGACTGTTGAGCTCACATCGCGAACAAGCCGGGTGTTTGACGTAGGTCAACGCCTCTGCCGCGTCTATCGAATAATCTTTTCAAGACCATTGAGATTCGTGCTGTTGTCTATACAGTGCGATAGGAGGCAGCAGCAATGAGGATTTTCCTGTTCAGTATTTTGACTGCCCTTCAGTTCGGGATAATTTTTCGCGCTGACGCGGACGGGACAGCTGATCGGGTGTCTGCAGCCAACGCGGATCACCTGTTTCACCCCGTCGAGCAACAGGTTGGCTTCGGAGACGGGCTCGACAACTATAACGCATTGTCGTACTCGTCAAGAGCATCAGCCAGTGATTCGCTGTCGGGTATGGTTGCACACGGTTTGAATTACAGTGTTACGCAACGAGCCGGTGAATCGTTTCTACATTTTTCACTGACTGACAATTCAAACGGAACCCACAAACTGGCGGGTGGGGCATTTGGCAAGCTGAAGCTGTCTTTTCTCCATGGTGACGGTGATGGATTAAGCCGGCACAGACCAGGAATTAGCGGGCTCACATCGAACTTTTTTCATGGCTCGGCCTCTCGGCCATATCGTTACAATGGAACCGCGTTGGGCTGGTCCTGGACAGATAAATTGTCCTCTCACGCGGGAACGGTTTCCATCGATGCTCCCGGCGTCGATTCCCGTTCCGTGCATTTTGCCGGGGCAACAATCGGCGGCTTTTCTGCAACGCTTTACCAGATCGAAAGAGACAAGCCAGTGGGTCAGGGTCTTTCCGCAGCTTGGCATGGGCGCTCTTTCTCAGTCGGCTATGAATTGCTCAAATCCGATTACCGGGCCTCCTGGCGGGAAATCAGCCTGGCGTACCGTGGCAGTCGTGGCGACGCTGTCCGTCTCAGCTTCTCGTCCGGAAAAAACGATCTGTATACGGATGCTGCTGAATACCGTGTCGGATTATCCTATCGACTCGGTTTTGGCGGAGGAAAGCGCAGCTCGTCCGAGCTTGGGTTAGGAGAGAATTTCGCGGCTGCCCGAGCCGCGACGAACTTTGATGATCTAACCCGGCAAGGGCTAGGCGCCGTTGGGGTAGGTCTCGTGGTCAGCTCTGGCGACCCGGTCCTGGACCAGGCGCCCCGTTATGCCCAACAGCCGCAAGCAGCCTTTGCTATCTTGTCTTTGGTCAACCCGATCTCGGTTAAGAATAATGTTGAGCACGGCGGCTCAATATACCGAAATCCTGATGGGTCGTTTTCTCCCTCACAACGAGTTGTCGTGGGTTCACCGGACTCAGTCGCGTTTAACCCACATTTACTCGTCCCCGAGGGCAGGCGGGCAAGCGCGGCCTGGCATACCCATGGCGCCACAACTCCTGGGTTTGTCAATGAGTTCTTTTCACCCCCCGATATCAATTTTTTTAATTTTTATCAGGTCGATGGATATCTGGGTACCCCCATGGGGCGCATGTTCGAATATGTAAGGCTCGAGCAGACCGTGTACCAGTACGTGGGTCCGAATAACAATGAGCTAATCCTTCCCCATTGAGGATGTACAGTAGACCCCTCGTCTTTTTACTTATGATCGGTATATCTTGTGGCGTAGCGAGCGCGATAACCATGCAGGAAGATTCACTACAACGGAGCATCGACTACGTCAATCAACTGGATCTGGACTGCACCTTGACTGATGGATACGTCTGTGCGGATGCGGAAGAAGACAGCTTCATGCAACCGGATTCATGGGGAAGAATGATCCCGGCGATCTACATGCAGGCCTGGCAGGTCGCCTATGAAGATTTTCGACAAATATCAGACCTGACTCAGGAACAAAAAGAACTGAAACATTACAAGCTTGGATTCACGGAAAACGATACCCAGTACATCGTTGTCTTTTTAGGGCTGGCATTACCGCATATAGATGAACAGGGCAAGCCGACGGGGATAGTAAGTGCAGTGTTCGGTCGCTCCACCAAGTACTGGATCGACAAAAAATCAAACGAGATCGTCAAAAAACTTTTCTATAAATAGCTTGTTCAATAACCAGGCAACGTTAGCAACGATTTATCCTGGCCCCAAATCCTGTTTAAAAGTCTCGAAGAAGTAGTGATTGGCGCCTCCAGGCATTGGCCATGCCGTTCGAGACCATACGCCGTCAGGCTGCATTTATCCCGAAAGGAATCGAGCGCGGTGTTGATCGTCCAGCACAGTCCAGCATCATTATCGTCTCGAACGACGGTTACGCGTATTCGCCAAGATACTTCGGCAGCATCTCACGCCAGGTCGTCCAATCGTGGTGGTAGCCTTTACCCCACGAATCGACTCGATTCGGAATGCGCTTGGCGCCGAGCACGCCTGCCAGGCGCCAGGACTCGCCGATGTCCTCGTAGTCACCTTCTCCGCTCGGCAGCAGGATGAGACGCGTGCGTAAAAGCTGCAGAACCGGGCCCTCGAGACCGGGGAGAAAGTGCAGCGGTGATGAAAAGTAGAAGTCCTGGTTAAACAGGCCGTTGAGGTATTTTGACAAGTCGAACGTACCACTCATGGCAATTGCCAGCTTGAACGCATCGGGGTGCCGGCACACGCTCGCGGCGGCATTTAACGCACCGATCGAGGCACCGGCGGTGACGATCTCGATCGAATCAGACCGGCAGTCCCGGCGAATCGCGGGGGTGACTTCCCGGTAGATATACGCATCGTATAGATTCTGCAGCCGCGAGCAGTATTCGCCCGAGCGCTCGCTAGAAATCCACGCCCTGCCGGCTACGCTGTCAGTCGAGTAGACTTTAATGCGTCCGGCCTCGATCAGCGACTGCAGTGCGTGAATAAGGTGGAATCTTTCGACTTCTTCGGCATCACCTCCGGCGGTCGGGAACAGCAACACCGGCACGCCGAAGTGCCCCCAGCGTGTGAGCTGCACATTCTGCTCGACGTGTACTGAATACCACCGATGAACTTCCTTTTCGATCACGGGCTCAGACTGCTCTCGTGGCTGCGCCAGGCCTGCACGCGACTCCAGAAAAGTTCAGTAAAATCCTCGATCTCGTGCGCTGGAAACAGCGCCTCCACTTTCTGTCGAATTGCCTGGCGCACCGTTTCGGTGGCGAAGAACTCAAACGCGATCTCATCAAGATGCGACAGATGTTTATCACAGAATTCGTAGAAGCGGTCTGAATCGAAACGATTTCTGGCGATTTGCACATATTGCTCGAGCTTTTCGTCAAACGGCCGGCCCGAATCGGCAACGTCGAAGTACGCCCGCCAGTTGAGATCGGTTTTTATACGCCGCCTGGTCGCGGCGCAGAAAATAGACCAGCGCAAATTGGCTTTGATCAGCCATGGGAAGTGGAAATGTAGCGACGTGACCTGAGAATCAGGGCAGGCGTTGGCGAAATCGATGGGGCACCAAACGCCATTGCTGCGCAACGCTTCGCAGGAGTTGAAGTCCCAGCCAAAGAACGCATTGATCACCATTGTCATTTTTTTTAGGTGACTTTCTTCTTCTGGCGTAAGAAAGTCCGTATCCATGCGATAGCGGTCGTGTAGAGGGGCGGACGGGTCGTAGTTGACGCAACGCCACTGCGGTCCAAGACCGATGCATCGGACGAATCCGTCATGCGGCTGCACGCCTTTTTGCAGATGCATGACGCGCGTGCCGCTGCGGTCGTAGGCTGACCGCAGCGCCGCGCCGTCCGCGATGGCCGTCACGCCGACCCACGCACCGCCGTCATAGGGCTTCATGAAAAGCGGATAGCCGATGCGGTCGCCGATGCCGGCAAGGTCGAAAAGCCTGGCATACTGCCGCAGCGTCGGCTGGAGATCGGCAGACTCGGTATATGCCTTGGGTGGGATAAGCCAGGTTTCGGGCACCGGAAAGCCGAGTCTCATCATGGCGCAATAAGTGGTCTGTTTCTCCATAGACTGCAGAGACCAGGGATTGTTGAATACATACAGATCATCGGTCAGGATGGATTTTTTGATCCACTCTCTGGAGGTATGGTACCAGTGCGTCAATCGGTCGATGACCACGTCGTACCTGCACGGCTGGCGAAGATCGAAGGGTTCTATGAAAACGCGTTCGACGTCAAAGGTCAGCGTGTCACCGCCGTGTTCTATTTCAAGGTCCAGTTCTTTCAGCAGAGCTTCGTAACATATCGGCCAGCAGATATCGGCACCAAGAGATAGACCGATGCGCCTGACTATTTTTGCCATAACAATGTCCTTCTCAATTTAGGAGATCTTTGCCTTCCGGGTTCGCAACTGATGAGTCTAGCCGTCCGCTCACTCGTAAACCATCCAAACCGGCCCGGGGAACAGCCAGGAAAGCCCGTTGCGCAGCCGGTCCCGCCAGTTCTCCCAGTTGTGCGCGTCGCGCGCTTCCTCAAATTTGACATTCACCCCCCGCGCCTGCAGCCGCGGCACCAGCGTGCGATTCTCGTAGATCAGCGATTCGTAGACCCCGCAGCTCATATAAATCTTCTCACCGGGTTGTCCCGGGTCCTCGCGAAACTCGTTCATAAATCGGACAACGGGGTCAAACACCGGCCCGCGCTGATGTGCCCCAAAATCGCTGAAGGCGAATGAACCCGACTGCAGCAGCAGGCAGCCGAACAGGTCGGGATGACGCCACGCCGCGTGCAGCGAGGCAACCCCGCCAAAGCTGGCTCCCATGATGCCTCTGGCGTGACTTTCATCAATCAGGGGAAACCTGTCAGCCATCAGCGGCAGCAGATCGCTGGCGAGAAAAGCGGCGTGTGCATCATTACCGGCGTATTCTTTGAGGCGGTCCGGCGAATCCGTCATGGCCACAATGATCTGTGGAATTTCCAAGCGGTGAATCAGATTGTCGAGTACGGTCTTTAAGGCGGCATATCTTAGATAGTCCCGCCCATCGTGCACAACGAGCAGCGGATAGCGGCGATTTTTTCTGAATCTTGCCGGCATATATACCCGGATAGCCCGCCGTTCTCGAAACGCTTTGCTCTCGACGTCGATAACTTCGATCGATCCCTGCCGTGTTTCATCATCGTGCTCAGTCCAGTCGGGCTGTACGTAGCGATGGCCCTGGCAGACCGAGTTGGCGCCAAACGGATCGTGCGCGAGCACGGGATTGAGCGGATCGAGCACCAGTTCGCGCTTTCCGCCTCTGACAACTTCAAACTTGTACTCCATGCGGGACCGCTCCGGAAGTTCCATGGTAATCGCCCAGAGGTTGGTTCCGGCAAGTTGCTGCAGCGGCTGCGCCGTGTTCAAGCCCGCGATCCAGCAGCGCAAGTTAACTTCATCAGCGTTACCGCGATAGACGAACGTCACGTCGGTGCCGTCGACCAGTGGAAACACGGTATCTGCAACAAATCTGTCGACATCGCCGGTACGCGGCGGTCCTTTGCGCACAAGTTTGCGCAGCGCGGGATTCATCGCGTCCGCACCTTGCGCAGCGCGCCGTTGCGCGATAAACGCCGCACGTCTTCAGCGTCGGTAATGCACCCGTCGTCAAAGCGAAGTAGCGATCCGCTGTTGAGCGTAAAACAATTCACAGGAGCAAAACGCCGGCAAAATAGTGCAACCTGTATTTTGTCGCTGACGTCAAGCCGGTGCTTGGCATCGGGTAATAAAACGATCTCATTGATTATACCCAGACCTTGGTCAAACACCTCCGCATCACGGCGCCCCTGCGGCGTATTGTCGTGGAACAGCACGACCCGGTCGGTTAGCACCATGGCTCCGGCCGACCACGAAACGAGATGTTTAGTTTTTAGCATCGAGCCGACATCGAACAGCCGTAAACGATTGAGCAGCACGGCCACGTTGCCTCCGGTTATGACAACCGTTTGGCAGCCGGCGAGCACATGGGCGATTTCTTTTGCATGTTCGCTCAGCTTCGGCAGACGCTCGTTGGCGACGCGTATATCGAATTCTTTATGGATGGCGTTGATGCGCTGCAGGTGATGCCGGTCGAGTGACCTTTGCTGTGCTATGGCATGGCGCTGCTCGTGCCGCACAACGACGGGATCACCGACTGCCCTCAGCAAACGCCGCGCCGCCAGCATGGATTGTCTCAATCTCAAGCGGTATAGCCGCTGCAGGAACTGCAGCCGTTTCTGCCGCTCGCGGTATAGTTCCCGCAGGCCGACCTCACTGGCGAGTACGTCCTCGGCACGCTGGTACAGGTGCAAATCTATCAGCTGCCGGGCAACGGCTTCCTGGACCTCTGCGATGTCGCCCTCTGCATCCTGCCAGCCGGCGGAAACGACCGCGGCTGGCCCGCTGTCCCCGAGCGCATTGAACGCCAGGTCGATGTTGGCGATGGGCCGCTGTGGGCCGAGGAGAAAATATGCCGCCATAGTGGGATACAGATCGTTATGCTTGAACCGATTATTCGTCGCGTCTGAATGACTTTATTCTATGTCGATCAAGATTGTCTTAAATCATCACCAAATGTAAAGATCATCAGCGGAAAACAAACTACAATACGTCATCCATCAGGTACGCCCTAGGCTACGTGAGACGAATAGGTTGCAAAGTATACTCGTGCGTTTGGTGCGCCGGCATGTAGCGGCAGGACAGAAAAATTTATAATCCTGGCCTGTGACAATGGTACCGCCTAACATTGAACGGCATGTACCCGACACCAACTATTTACTGATTAAGACATTATTTAGATTATGGAAGACCTTTCACAAATACGTTTTGTCAGCAGATTAACCCGGCAGACGCTGGCTCTGGTTCTTGCCGGCGGGCGCGGCTCCCGCCTGTATGAACTCACCGACTGGCGTGCCAAACCCGATGTCCCTTTTGGCGGGAAGTTCCGTATCGTCGATTTCCCGTTGTCTAACTGCGTGAACTCGGGAATTCGTCGAATTGGCGTACTGACCCAGTACAAGGCGCACTCCCTGATTAGCCACCTGGTGCGCAGCTGGAGCTACTTCCGCGGTGAGCTGAATGAGTTTTTGGAAATTCTGCCTGCATCGCAGCGTATAGGGGGAGAATGGTACCGGGGTACGGCGGATGCGATCTATCAGAACCTGGACATCATTCGTACACACAAACCGGACTACGTTTTGATTCTGTCTGGCGATCACGTCTATAAAATGGACTACGGACCGCTGCTCGCCTTTCACGTAGAAAACCAGGCGGACATGACGGTTTCATGCCTGGAGGTACCCATCGAGGAAGCGGCTAATGCGTATGGCGTGATGGCGGTTGACGAGTCCCAAAAAGTCGTTGGATTCGAAGAAAAACCCGCCCACCCGAGCCCGGTCCCGGGCAAAGCTGATCGCTGCCTGGCCTCGATGGGCAACTATGTTTTTAATACTGAATTTCTATACGAGCAGCTTGCGGTGGATGCGAATAATCCTGCATCTGAACATGATTTCGGCAGGAACATAATTCCGTCGGTTATTAGCCACGACAACGTCTTCGCCTATCCATTTTTGGATCCGCAGACAGGTGAGCGGGTTTACTGGCGCGATGTAGGAACTCTAGATGCGTTCTGGGACGCCAACATAGAACTCCTCGAGGTTACGCCTGAATTGAATCTTTACGATCTGAAGTGGCCCATTCTTACCTACCAGGCTCAACTGCCGCCGGCAAAGTTTGTTTTCAACGACGAGGACCGGCGCGGTATCGCCCTGGATTCGATGGTGTCCGGCGGTTGCGTCATTTCCGGAGCACGATTGGAGCGCACGCTCTTATTCTCCAATGTAAAGGCTCATTCCTACTCGAAAACCGAGCAATCTGTGGTGTTGCCCGACGCCGATATCGGGCGCTACGCTGATATTTTCGGAGCCATTATTGACCGCGATTGCGTGATACCAGAGCGGATGGTCATCGGCAGGGATCACGATGAAGACAGAAAGCGGGGCTTTCGCGTCACCGAGAAAGGGATCGTGTTGGTCACGCCTGCCATGCTGGGGCAAACTATGCCGTGAGTGCTGTTGCAGCGTGTGACGTCGCCCCGGGCTACGGATGCTGTTGGGAGAAGGGCAAGGGGCGTTTGTTTGACTGATACTCTTTTCCGTACCCCTGGCAGCCGCTCGCCATTCGCGTATTTCGAAGATAGTATTTCCCGTGAATCGTAATCGTTAGAAGGCTTTCGAGCGCGTACTGGGGCAACCCGGCTTTTCTCGCCGATGCTACAGGCAATCGCTGGCACGAGATGATTCAGCAAGGCGGCCAGGTGGCGGTTGGGGATGGCCAGTTCACCCCGCCCGCGTAAAAGAATTATTGCAGTGAGGCAAGCAACGCGATCATTTCATCGGAGTCCCATTCCGTCGCGCCGAACAAGGTGTAGCGGATATTGCCTTTCCGGTCGACAATGAAGCTCGACGGCACCGCGAATACCTTCCACTCCTGCAATACGCTGCCGTCGTGATCCAGTAAAATTCTGAACTCCGGTTCGACTTCTTCGACAAAACGCCGCACGTCATCTGCCGATTCACCCATGTTGACCGCGAGGATCACGAAGTCATCGCCCATACGTGCCTGCAAGCGGTTCATCGAGGGGATCTCTACACGGCACGGTGGACAATATGTCGCCCAAAAATTAACCAACAACAATTTGCTTCTAAAGTCCCTGAGGTCGACGGACTCGCCGTCAAGGCTCTCGAGGTATAGCGGCGGTGTGTGCCCGGTAAATGGTTTGAGCTCACTGGTGGCAAAATTCAATCCGGAGATAGAGCACAAACAGAGCGTGACAAATAAGACGAGCCGCGTTTTCATGATTGTTATATAAGCGTCAGCAGGCAGGTCGATGCATGACAAGTCAAGATCGTTATCAGCGTAGTGCGACGTCTCGTCTCAGCCAATCCAGCCTCACCAGGCTTGCTTTTATCAAACCGGACAACTGATTGGAGACAATGTCTTCGGCCACGTACGGATTTTTCTGTTTATAGAAATACCCCCGCACGCCCGGGATGATCGAAATCGAGACCGGGCTGCCGCCCTGGCGCATTTTCTCCGCGAGTGCAGGCAACGCCCATTTATTGGGTGTCTTTTCTCCTTCCAGGATGATCACGGGGGTTTTAGTTTTTCCCACGGCATCTATGTACAGCGGTTCCCGCCCGGGTTCGGGTGAGGCAGCGTAGAGCCGGGGAAACAGCAACACGACGCCGCCTAACTCGTTCAAGCGCTCCGGGTTTTGTCGTTCCCATTCGGCCAAACCACGCAGCAATAGCGCACTGCCCGACCCGCTCGACAGCAGGTAAACAAACTTGCCGCTTCCATCCATCGCGGTATTGATGAGTCGGACAACGTCGCTGTCGGGGATTTCACGCAGGCTGCTCTTCAAGTCGGGTAGAAAATGAGCGCTGAGTAAATCAGGCATCCAGACTTCGACTTCGTTGTCTGCCAGCATCGCCGCCGCTGCCATTTCAGCCACACCGTTGCCGGAGTCGCAGGCGAAACCCAGCAGCAATTTATCACCTGCGGACTTGTAATGACGGACGTCCACGCTATCCTCATCAACGAGGTCTAACGTCATGACGCCCGTATCTCGAGCCCAAACCCCCGGAATAAAAAACGTCACTGCCAGCCAGGCCAGTACCAACTTCATCGTATTCATGTCTCGCAAAAAAATAACTGCTTATTATTATATTATGGTTTAATTATAAATTAAGTTACAGCGAGTAGACAAGCGTTTAATCACCGAGCTACCCACACCCTGAATAATAATTACGGTATTAATCAAGTTATAGGCAATTAATATGCATTTGCCAGAGAAACTTTTGCTCGGACTTAGCCTCGCGTTCTTGACACTGGCCACGGCCCGAACGCTGGCGCAGGTCGAATACATCGATCAGGTACTTGACCTGAGTCCCGATCCCATCAATGGCAAGAATCTCTATGAACTTTGTGCGGCATGTCACGGCGACGATGGCACCGGTGGCCTCGCAGGTGAGTTTCCATCCATTGCGGGACAACACCGGCGTGTGCTGCTCAAACAGCTCCTGGACATCCAGTCGAAAAAACGCATCAACCCGACGATGTACCCGTTTTCCGACCCGAAAACGTTGGGTGGCCTGCAAGGCGTGGCCGACGTTGTCGCTTATGTTTCTTCGCTACCTATAAATCCGAAGCCGATGACCGGCCCGGATAAGTTGCTGAAAACGGGCGAGAAACTTTACCAAGCTAACTGCGTCGCCTGCCATGGTCGAAATGGCGAGGGCGACAACAGCGCGCTTTACCCGCTTTTAAAAGGCCAGCACTACCCGTATCTCGTTCGCGAGATCACTTGGATTCGGGACCGTTTTCGAAAAAACGCCAACACCGCCATGGTGGAAGCGTTACAGGACTACAGCGATGGCGACATATCGGCGGTGGCAAGTTTCGTCAGCCACATGTAGTCCCGAGGCCGGTTATTCGGCTGCCGGAACATTCATGCCGTCGAGCCAATCCTGACATTTCGATAGATTCGCAACACTGTCCTCGGTAGTCCCGTCGCCGTGAAGCGCTCGCATAGGTCGTCGCCGGAGTATACGAGCGGAAAAATTACCGGGGTTGGCGCATGAACGAGGGGTTGC
>JAHEIO010000193.1 GCA_024639325.1 Gammaproteobacteria bacterium | reverse complement strand
CCTTCAACTACAGCGTTGCACCGAGAATGTCGTCATTTTGTATTGAATGGTTGTCATTCAGCTATCGCGTGCGCTGGCGGTGAGCATGGCTCATTGGCGCTCCAGGGGTAGTGCTCGCAAAATTTGATTTGATACGAGACCCGTTCTATCAGAACTCAAGTTGTAAACGAATCTGAAAAATATTCATATCATTGTTATCAAACACACTGCCTGGCCGGTCAATTTCGATCACATTAACGTAATTAGCCATGACGACGACATACTGACGAGCATGCCAATTCAATCCAAGGGACATGTTATATTCTTTTCCGCCAATAACGTCGCTGTGATTCAAGTCGGCCCAGCTCAAACGAGCGGTCACCTCCCAAGCACCTCGACCACCGTTATTGATCGTAAACGTGGAGTTCGGAAAGACCCTCCCAAATGTCCCCGTTCCAACAAGGTAGTCCCTCGATTCTCCGGTCAATAACCAACTGCCTTGAAGGTACCCACCATCGAAGTTCAGATTGCTTAAATCCGATTCTCGCCCAACTCTGCTAGCGATGTATTCACCTTGAAGAGAAAAAGAGCCGTTGACATAAGCGGCTTCTAAACCAAGCCGGGACACATTTTCCGCTCTTTCGATATCACCCGTGTCAATCATAAACACGTTATTAACGCCTGATTCGGGCCGTGATCGAAATTGCGGCGGTGTGGTCCCCAGCTTGCGATAAGAAGCAGAGAAACCCGCATGAAAGATATGTTGATCCGCATTAATAAAATGCCGCGTAACTCTGCCCGTCAGTGCAGCCCCGGTTGTTTGAACGTTGTCCTGGGTGAATCCGCTTACGAAAAAGCCAATCTGCCCGGTCAACTTGTTGCGTTGCGTGTACAAAGCCACCCCGACATTCCGACCGGGAGTCAACGCATCCACGACCAGCCCACGTTCCATCAAGGTCGTGAATCGGGAGCTCGTCATCTGCTGCAGACTGAACGGTTCTTTCTGGCTTCCTATTCGAATCGAGCCAAAGGAAAGTCCTTTATACAGTCCATAAATATCCTTGATTTCGACTTCACCTTGACTGACTTCCGCGCTACCTTTGACCGCCCATTTCTGACCGGCTTTGCGGTCAAATGTGAAGCGAGCACGGCGCACGATAACTTTATCCTCGAACTCTCCCGATGCGTCGTCAGCGTATGAGGCGCCATCTATCTGCAAAAAACCGTTATAACCGACGCCAAGAATTGGGCCTTTAACACCACCGACAAATGGTGGTGCCCAGGGTTCTTTGACCTCGCCAGGGCTATGTTTATTCCCACCACCTGCCTGAGCCGGCGCGGTCATCAGCACTAACACAAATACCAAGAGCATGTGGCTTATTCTCTGCGTTCCCAATGCCAGGGATACCGTCTCAGTTGCTAAAAACTTCTCCTTCGTTCGATTGGTCCATGACCTAATCAAGATTGAACCTGTCCGAGTTTTAGCGCAGCGGATGCGTCCTGATGCTCTCCAGCCATCTGGTAACGAAGACCTGCGCTGGTACCAGAAGTGTTTTCGAAAATAACCATCGGGCTGAAAATCATTTTGACGTGTCGGCTCGATTCCGCCCTAGTTCGCAGACCAGGCACCCTCCATTTGCTTGATGATCTGCTATCTGCCTCCCCCGCCAAACATCAGGTACAGAAACGGGCCGTCATACTGGTATTCAAAAGCACTGGTTGAGCCACCGTCGGTAATTGTGCCATCGGCCTTGGTGTACAGGTACGCCGCGCCGAACGCGGCGTTTTTCCAGGGGCGCCACTCGACACCACCGAACGCGCTGTAAAAATCCGCGTCGATGTCGCCCACCTCGATTGGCAGATAGCTAAGGGTTCCGGTGAACATCCATTGCGGAGAAAATGCCTGGTGCCAGAATAGGCCGATAGAAGGAAGTGGCTCGGTAACGTCAAAGTTAACTGGTGTAATGGTCGGCGCCCCCGGAACCGTAATGCTGACCCTGTTCTTAATCGTGGTCAAGCTGATGCCGGCCTCGGCGCCAAACTCCGTCCGCTCATTCTTGACAAAAGCATATCCCAGCGAGATTGGAAGTGAGCTGGTTTCGTAATCCTGATCCAGCACAGTTCCTGCTAGGGCGTTGATCCCTCCGACAGGAATACCCGACGCCAAGGTCGTGGTATCACCGCGGCTTATCTGCGAATAGCCGACATTGAGGTGAAGTTTCGGCGTGATGCGCCACTTGGCATATACCGCGGCTGTCGTCTTGTTGTCACCCAGCTGGTCATCCGGGTCGAATTCCTCCCCGGATACAACAACCTTGGTATCGAAATTGGCGAAGAACGGCCCGACCCTGACCTGGAATACATCATCCAAACCAGGGTTGATGGATTGTGCTGGCGCCGGTAAAGCCATCGCGAAAAGGATCCCAGCCAAGCCCACCGATGAGGGTATGAAGTTATACCACTTCGTGCCCACCTCACGTTCTTCATCTATCGGTTCATTCACGTTCTTTACATTTTTTGATTTCACGGGTGTCTCCTTTAATGCCTGTGTCTCGCAGGTGAAATGAACACTAAAAGGCTTACGACCTTTACAGGCTGGTGCGTCGTATATCAGGCGTCCTGGTTTTGTTCCAGAACCCGGTCGAAAACTAATGTAGATACAAATGTCGTTGTCTCAACGCCTCTACTAAATTTACTTTAACGCTTTAAAACTCGAATCCGATCGCGACCCCCAAAACTTCTTTGGTATCGTCCTCTGTGATGTCGAAATACAGGGCCGGCGCCAGTGACCACGCGGAGCCGACCTCGAATTCGTACTCGGCGCCAACTCGAAGCACGCCGCTGTTATCGCCGTCCTCGCGCTCAATGCCGGGCGCAATAACGAACGACAGCGGCGAGGTCGTATGGATAGAAAAACTGACCGCATACAGGGTAGAATCGATATCACCGCTGGCGTGATCCCGAAACACGACCCCCACGCCCAGGCGCTCGCTAACGCGACGTTCATAGTCAAGGCCGACGGTGGGAGCGGCGCTATCTTCTTCTGCGTGTGTGACACCCAGAAATAGCGCCAGGTGATTATCGGGTTTGTCGGACTCATCACCACTATCTCCCGCGTTAGCCGCGGAAGTCGACAACACCAGCGATGCCGAGAACCCCCAGATCATCAAGAGTTTACTCATGATCAACCAACTCCGTCGTTGCGTTCTAGTCCTCGCAAAGGACCCTGACTTTCTTCACCGCAACGTCTACTTCGTTGTCGGATTCCGCCTTGGCCAGCTCGTTCTTGGCTAGCTGACAGTTGTCCGCGCCCGACTTATGATGCGCCGGTGGCGTGTTCTGTTTGTTCTGTTCGCAGTGATAGTTGCTGACGCGTCGTATATTGGCATGCGAGCCCTGTTCTACCGACACGCAATCTCCCTGGCGGATCTCCCGTTGCTCGGTGGTGATTATCGATTCGCCGCCTCCGATCAAACGCACCCGGTACTGCAGTGACGTGCCCGAGGTAACTGCACCCTGAACGGCCGCTCCGGCCGCGGCGGATGCGCCGATCTTAAGAGCACGATGCCGCGGCCCGGCCACGATCGCGCCCAGCATGCCGCCGGCGATTGCGCCTCCAGCATGTTGTCCCTTGTGTTCCACCGTCTGCACGCCTTCGACCACGCCATAGCTGATCGATACGGCCGAAGCGGCCAATGCGATAGAACTGGTTATCGCGAACACCGGTATGGTGCAAAAGAAAAGAAGTTTCTGATACATTTCTGAGACCTTCGCCTTGAATTGTTAAGTGTTTGTTCTATCTAGATCGGGCCCGGCGACCGAACCGCGCGGCGACGACGGTGTCGGCGATGCCGTCGGTGAACACCGGCTACCGAGACCGGGCTCAACGGCCGGCCTATGACATCGATGAATAGCGATGAAGCACCGCCGCTTGCATGATGGTTGCCGTCGAGAACCTCGACGTCATAGAGCAGATCGTCCTTTGCGAGCCGGGGATTCTTCAGCACCAACACGATCTCTTGCGGTTCCCCGCCGGACAAAATCGATAGCGTCGCATTGGGGGGATTGGACGCGAAGCTGTCCTCGCCCACATCCCAATCGGCGATGAAGTCCTCGGTAGTCTCGTGGCCAACAATCCGTTGCGGACGATCTGAAAAGAATATTGTGGCCTGGTTGACGTTTTTCAGTGTGAGAAGACCTTCGTCCAGCATCGCGCCTTGCGCGCTCTGCACGTACAGCAGGTCGACCATTTCTTCGGCCGATACCTCACCACCGGTCTGGCTGGCGGCATGGGCCCGCATGTTCAGTGCCGTGGTGACCGACGACAGCCCGATTCCCACTAAAAAGTTCCGACGATTCATAACAATGGTGCCTCGTTTACATAGGGGGTTACTTAGGAAAAAGAAACTGAAGCTGCAGTCTCAGTTGCCAGTCGGCGCCGAACCGCGGCTTTTCCACGTTGTAGTAGGCGGAGACCTGACCGTTGACCGGCTGTTTGCCGATGTTGAAGATCTTTCCGACCC
>JAHEIO010000192.1 GCA_024639325.1 Gammaproteobacteria bacterium | reverse complement strand
TCAGTGCGTTCGCTGAATGGAGTAGAGCGGTGGTTTGATATTGGATGGAAACTTTTTACTGGGATGTAGAAGTTAATTTGCCAATACTGAAATAGGCCCAAGTGGTCCCATAATGTCTGACAACGCATACCCAGCGCCGTAATTGCTTTCTGACATAGTGTCAGTATAATTCAGTGTCATGTCAGGTTACAAACAGTCTCAGTCTTTTCCAGGATTGCGCCCGCAACCATTGCTCAGGGTGAGCAAATCAGATCGCTCGCGTGCTGCAATAGTGGATGCCGCGCTAGAATTCGTATGGTCGCACCCGTTTCGCGATATGACTGTGAGCTCGGTAACGGCACAGACAGGACTGAGTCGCTCCGCTTTCTACCAGTACTTCAATGACCTGCATGATCTGATGGAGACCTTGCTGAACATGGTCGAGTACGAGGTCTTCTCCGGTACCGATCCCTGGTTCACAGGAATCGGTGATCCCGTTATTTTTTTGCGCAAATCCCTCGCTAACATGGTTGACATCTGTTACAGGCTGGGCCCTATCTTACGTGCCACAAACGATGCCGCCGCCACTGACGAGCGGCTCCATAAAGCTTGGTTACAGTATACCGGTCGGTTCGATGACGCAGTGACGAGCCGCATCGAAGCCGATCAGGAGCAGGGCCTGATCGGCGACCTCGATGCTCGCAGTGTCGCGTTCGCACTCAATCGTCTCAATCTCTATGCCGTCATCGAAGCCTTCGGGCAGCGTCCGAGACGCCAGCGGGCACCGGTACGGGATGCGTCAGAGCTCATCTGGATATCCTCGCTGTATGGCAGCGAATGGCTCGGGAAAACGTCCTCAAATCTCGTCCGAACATAAACCCAAACGTGGTGAGAGAAAGTTATGAGTTTTAAAACGGCTGGTTTATTTGGCGATTGGCGCCATCTGGTTGAAGATCCTGTTCTTGTTGGTGACGTTAAAAAGACCGTTGAGAAAGGCTCGATTCCATCGTTTGGCTTTTTCTTTATGCTGGCGGCTGCTGGTGTCATTGCAACTTTCGGTTTGTTGTCCAATAGCGCTGCAGTAATCATAGGCGCCATGATCGTTGCGCCACTTATGAATCCTATTATTGCTATGTCTTTCGGCGGCGTCGAAGTTAACAGGGTGCTTATTTTGCGCTCTCTGTTAACTATAGCTATCGGCACCATCGTAATTATCACCATGGCTTTTCTTGTTTCTGAGCTCATTGGCTGGAAGCTGGCTGGTTCGGAATTAATCGCACGCATGAGCCCCAGCCTGCTTGACTTGGGTATCGCTGTTGCAGCTGGCGCTGCCGCGGCATTTGCCTATACCCGGCCGGGTGTATCTTCGGCGCTTGCCGGCATTGCAATTGCTGTCGCCCTGGTGCCACCGTTGTGTACGGTAGGGATAGCGCTTTCACTCGGACAAAAATCCGGCACCGATATTGGTTTTGCCATGGGAACCGTGAGTGCCCGCGGTCCATTCCTGCTTTATCTGACCAATATTTTTGGCATCGTTCTCTCAGCCAGTCTCATTTTCTTTCTGCAGTACTTTCGTCGTCATGCCTCTGCATTCGTTGCATTGATTCTTATTGGCAGTTGTTTATTGCTGGTCATCCCGCCATTGGGGGTCAGCATGGATAACCTGCTGGTTCGTAACCTGGTGCATCGCAGTTTGACGGTCAAAACACAGGAGTTGGTGCTGGCGGATCGTGATGTGCGATTCAGCAACCTCAGTATACGTCTCAAACAAGGCGTGGCATTCGTTCGAGCTGATCTGGTTGCGGCACCGGGCATCCTGGGTCAGCGTGTTGTGGATTCAATCCGGGATGATATTGCTGAACTTATAGATATGCCAGTCGTTCTGGAATTCAGCATTATTCCCGAGGCAATAGTGCGCAGCGCCGATGTTGGCAACCAACTCAAAGGGAGTAAATAGAATGATTAGATTAGCTAACAGGAAAGTCCATATTTTGGCGTTAGGCCTGCTCCTGGTACAGGGCTGCGGTTCAGCGCCACCCCGGTTGGACGCGGTTCCGTCTGAGTTGACGGCGCAGGCCGAGATTCCAGGGATGCCGGGCGTCCGTTACGTTGCCGGGGGAGACATGTCGGAACTGTTCAAGGCCGCAACTGAAGCGGCGCGCGTGGAACAGGAATCCCTGGTCGCCCCGAGTCAAAGCGGCGAACTGCCACCAGTGTCCTACCTCGCGATATCCGGTGGTGGAGACAACGGCGCGTTCACCGCGGGTGCGCTTAACGCCTGGACTGCAAAAGGCGACCGCCCCGAGTTCAAACTGGTCACGGGCATCAGCACCGGGGCGCTGATAGCGCCTTTGGCATTCCTCGGGCCGAAGTATGATGCAACACTGGAGCAAGTCTATACCACGATCTCTCCCAAAGACGTGGTTGAGCCTCGCAGCCTGCTCTCTGGCGCATTGGGAGATGCGATGGCAGACAACTCCCCACTATGGGAGCTCACACGCAAATCTGTGAACGAGGATCTCCTGAAGCAGGTTGCCGCCGAATACGCCAAGGGGCGTTTTCTTTTGATTGCCACCGCCGACATGGACGCCCGCCGCCCCATAATCTGGGATATGGGTAAGATCGCCAGCTATGGGGGTCCCGATGCGCTGGATCTATTCGTCAGCGTCATGATTGCGTCCGCTTCCATTCCGGTAGGTTTCCCCCCGGTTATGATTGACGTGGAAGCGGGTGGCCAGCGTTACCAGGAGATGCATGTGGATGGCGGCATCATGGCGCAAGTATTTGCCTATCCGGCAGGAATGTCTGCCCAGCAAATGACTGATACCACTGGTCTCACCCGCGATCGCACTCTCTACGTGATACGAAACGCGCGACTGGATCCGGACTGGGCTCAAGTCGAGCGGCAGACAATGCGTGTTGGCGCGCGCGCGGTGGCTTCGTTAATTCACAGTCAGGGTATCGGCGATCTATACCGCATTTACGCGACAGCCCAGAGAGACAAAGTGGACTTCAACCTCGCATTCATCCCGTCGAGCTTCAACGCCCCTCATCCGGAGGAGTTCGACAACGCCTACATGCGCGCGCTATACCAGGAGGGATATGACTCGATGCTGAATGGCTTCCCTTGGTTAAAAGTTCCACCCGGATTCCGGGACGATTCAGTTTCGTATTCGAAGTGAAGCCGCACTACTTATGGATATGCCAGTTGTTCTGGATTTCAGCATTATTCCCGAGGCAATAGTGCGCAGCGCCGATGCTGTCACAGGATCTGAATAAGAGATCAGTTTCTCACCAGCAAATCATCAGCCCTGCCCTTCGTTGCTTCACTGAGCACCAGGGCGGTTGGCTGGTTAGGTGCCGGAGGCTTCGCCCCGTGGCCTAGCTCGACGGCACCCTTGCAGGGTAGCGGACTGGGTCAGCAGGCTGAGGTTCTGACTCCCGCATGGCCCTTACCAAATAATTATATGGAAAACATATTGATTTGAATCATGCCGTCTGTTGAGTGGACCCAATATTATTGACACCGTGTCAGATTTAGGTCAGTCTATTCCGCCGTTTAAGCATGGCGTAGTTAGCGGTGGCGCAGGTCACTTAATCCGAGCCACCGCGTGCAGCCATTTTAAATGCATCGTTTGAGTTCGTTTGGTTGTGCCTGTTCCGCGATATGACGGTCATGAACACAACATCGATAAAGAGAGATATCATGAAAAAACCAGTGTTCAATATAGGCTCGAAGATCACGACAGCGTTTGTTGCCGCGCAACTCATTTGCCTGCCGGCCGCTGCGCAAGTTAGCAACGAAGTCCTGGATTCAATTTCAACGCCGAACCAGGTAGAGACTTCTATTGGCACCCTCGAGTTCCTCGACGGGGCGCCTCTGCCCAAAACAGCCGAAAGAGTCTACGACTACCTCGACACGATGCGCGGTGTGGACGCCTTTCTGAAAGGCATGCCCGGTGCGTCATTGCAGGGGCTCATTCACGGCGCTCACAGTCAGGGCGGGATTGAGGCCCACCAAGTCATCTACTTCGACAAGCTGATGGACTCCCAGTCGCTGTACCTGACCGGCAACACATCGACGATGTACGTGCTGCCGAACCTCGATCTCAAACGGGACGGACCGACGGTCCTCGAGGCGCCGGCGGGTATGCTCGGCGCTTTCAACGATGCCTGGTTCCGTTACGTTCAGGACGTAGGTCCTGCCGGCCAGGACAAGGGTAAAGGCGGCAAGTATCTCGTCCTCCCGCCGGGTTATGAAGGTGACGTACCGGAAGGATACTTCGTGGTAAGACCGAGGACTTACGACGTGTGGGTCTTCATGCGGGCCTCGATTGCCAATGGTCTCGAGGCTGCAGCCAGGAATGTGACGGACAACCTGCGCATCTACCCGCTGGCCAGAAAAGACAACCCACCGAAGATGGAATTCATCGGCGTTTCCGGCAACGCGTTCAATACCATCCACCCCAATGACTATACGTTTTACGAGCACCTCAACGAGATTATTCAGAAAGAGCCGCTGGATA
>JAHEIO010000079.1 GCA_024639325.1 Gammaproteobacteria bacterium | reverse complement strand
GATTCGACGTCTGAACGAGATGGCGGGCCTGGTCGAATTGTCGAACAAACCATTTGACCAGTTCATGACGAAGATCAATTGTGTCGATGTAACAAAGCGCTTATTGTTCTTGCGTCATGGTAAATCCAATCCAAAGCGTTCTGAGCGCGGAGCAATCGGCGCAGGACCAGATCGAGAACGCGCGTAACGAAGCGGAAGAAACCCTAAAGGGCGCCCGACAGAAGGCGCGATCCATTGTCGAACGCAGCGAAAATCGAACACAGCGTGCCGTGGCGAACTATGAAAAGCAGCGAACCCGGGCAGTGACCGGCGAGATACATCGCATGCGTAAACAGCACCGGCGGGTCCTGCATCACCACGTGACCAGGCTTGACGGCGAATTGGACGGCGTTATCGAGGATATCGTGGCGCAATTCTGGCCGCCCCGGCCGGACGGAGATGCCGGGCCCAAAGGGGTTGGCTAGCCCGCATTTGTCACCAGGGTCCCGAGCGATGGCGCTGGACGGGTGCCGAGGAACGCCGGGCTAGCCGTATCGGAAATGTTGAAAGTTCTGGATGCTTCGATCCGGTGTTAGTCTTCAGCGACGGCAGATTTCCAGATACTGCCGCATTGTTTCTACGATGCCCTGTTCAATGCACTCTATCGTGAGCGCGTGTCCGATCGAAACCTCGAGAATGCCGTTGATCCGTAAAAATTCCGGCAGGTTGGCGAGGTCGAGATCGTGACCGGCATTGACGCCCAAACCCACGCTTTGTGCCGTTGCGGCCGCCCGTTCGAATTGGTCGAATACTTCGTTAGCCTGTGGCGTGCCGTACGACGCGGCGTAGGACTCCGTGTAAAGTTCTATACGATCCGCTCCTGCTTCGGCGGCAAGAACGATCTGTGCTTCGTCCGGATCCACGAATGCGGCCGTTCTGGTCCCCGCCGCTCCGATTCTTGCGAACACTTCGTTCAGGAAGCCGCCGTGCTCGTTGAAATCCCATCCGTGATCCGAGGTCAATTGGTTTACATCGTCCGGGACCAGCGTGCACTGATCCGGTTTACCGTCTTCTATCAGCTTCAGAAAATGTTCCGAAGGATACCCCTCTATGTTGAGTTCGACCGCGGCATAGCTCGAAAGCAATTCCGCCAGGTCGACTGCGTCCTGGTCGGTAATGTGACGCTGGTCCTGGCGTGGGTGGATCGTGATACCGTGCGCACCGAGCGCTATGAACTTCTTCGCGAAGTCGACCACGTTGGGATAATCGCGACCCCTCGAGTTCCTCAGCAGCGCGATCTTGTTGACGTTTACACTCAGCTTGGTCATTGCCCGGTTTCAGGTTGGAAGGCAGTCATTTATCATACTCCCCCGTATTCGGTGACGCCTACCGGCACACACGGGAACCCGTGACCGGGGGTACAGGCGATTTACTGGACACGGGCCAAAGACAGGGTTTGTTTTCCAGACTAATCTGGTCGAACCGAAATACATAGAATTATATATAAAACATGATCTTATGTCTGCTTATTCGAAAAATTCTAGTTGTTTTTCGGTCAAAACAAAATAACATGGCAGGGTAAGTCCTTAGCAAACATTAAAGCCGCCTGGGGAGAAATGCGGGCTAGCCTGCAATATGCGGGCTCGGTTCAAGGTCGTTTCCTGATCATTTTAAAGCGTATCAAATCAAGGAAAAACAGTATGAAAATAGTAGTCGTTGGGGGTGTCGCCGGTGGCGCGTCGGCGGCCGCTCGGAGCCGGCGCTTGAGTGAAGACGCTGAAATCGTCGTCCTCGAGCGCGACAAGTACGTGTCCTTTGCCAATTGTGGACTGCCTTACCACATCAGCGGGGCGATTGCGTCTCGCGAATCGCTGCTGTTGCAGACCCCCGATAGTCTTCGCGATTCCTTGAACCTGGATGTCCGGACCGGGCACGAGGTTGCTTCAGTCAACCGCGCCTCCAGGACGGTGTCGGTGCGCATCGTCGCCACCGGCGAGGCTTATCAAGAGTCATACGAGAAATTGGTGCTGTGCCCCGGTGCCAGTCCGCTGCGCCCGGATTTACCCGGCGTAAACGGGAAGCGGGTATATGTGCTGAGAAATATTCCGGACATGGATGCCATCAAGGCCGTAGTCGATGGTGGTGCTAATAGTGCGGTTGTCATCGGGGGCGGATATATCGGGGTGGAAATGGCCGAAGCTCTGCGCGAGCGTGGGCTGCGGGTGCATTTGGTAGAGCTGGTGAACCAGGTTATGCCACCGCTCGATCACGAAATGGCGCGGGATCTTCAGTATCACATGGAGGCACACGGCGTCGAGCTACACCTCGGTAAAAGGGCTGTGGGGTTCCATGATCGCGGTTCCGCGATCCGGACCCTGTTGAACGATGACGCGACGCTGGATTCCGATCTCGTCGTACTTGCCGCGGGGGTGAAACCTGAAAACAAGCTGGCCGTGTGCGCGGGGCTGGAGATCGGTGCGCGAGGCGGTATCAAGACGAACACGCATATGCAGACATCGGATCCGGATATCTATGCCGCGGGTGATTCGGTGGAGGTCACCGACACGATAACCGGTGAAGCCACCCTGATCCCATTGGCGGGACCGGCCAATCGCCAGGGACGGATTGCCGCGGAGAACATTTTTGGACGCGGCACTGAATACGACTCCACGCAGGGCACGGCGATCGTGAAGGTGTTCGACATGACCGGAGGTGGAACCGGAGCGTCGGAAAAGGCGCTGATGCGTGCCGATATACCGTTCAACAAAATCTACATCCATCCGTCCGGTCATGCGGGGTACTACCCCGGCACCAATCCGATGCATATCAAGCTGGTATTCGATCCGGCGGGTGGGCGGATCTTCGGTGCGCAGGTTGTTGGTTTCGACGGCGTAGACAAACGTCTTGACGTCTTCGCCACGGCGATCAGGGCAGGTATGACGGTTTACGATCTGGAGAATCTCGAGCTTGCGTACGCACCCCCGTACGGGTCGGCAAAGGATCCGGTCAACATGGCGGGCTTCGTCGCGTCCAATCTCCTGCGGGGTGATGTCCGTTTCTGGTACGCAGAGGACTATCCCGGTAAAACGGGCGATGCCACCCTGGTGGATGTGCGCAGTCCAAAGGAATTCGGCGAATGGAGCATACCCGGAGCGATCAACATTCCGCTAAAGGAACTGCGCGGCCGGCTGGACGAACTGAGCCGCGGCAGACCCGTGTTACTGTTCTGCCGCGTGGGCTTCAGGAGTTATCTTGCCTACCGCCTGCTGCATCAAAACGGTTTCGTGAATCTTGCCACCCTGTCAGGAGGATCCAGAACGTTCACCAGCTATCATCGCAACATCACCGCAACCGGCAAACCTGGTGTACCCTTCCTGGCTCACGCCGAGGAGAAAATGGCCGGTCACGCAGAAACGGCAGGCTAGGAGGCCGTCTAGTTACTCGTTTGGAATTGTGCACTGTGTCACGGAAAATTAATGTACCCGGGTTGATAATCTATCTGATAATGTAGATGTTGTATCCTAAAATAATCATGGCCTGCCGCCGCGTCGACTAATCGCAGAGCATTGTCGATGCGCGGCACTAGATAGCTGGGTTGACGGCTGAAATAGGGGTAAACCGATGACGACGAGTGGAACGCTGGAATCCGAACGAAGAAATCAAACACGAGATATTGTCAATAAACTGCTGGCGGAAAGAAAACAGCTTCTGGCGCTGCTGTTTAACAGCTCATCCTCCAATCCGGTAGCGAGCGTGATCGAGCGAGAACGCCTCAGGGAGTTTTGTCAGATACTCGTCGACTACATCGCCGCCGGGCATTTCGGCCTGTATCAACGCCTCTCCGACGGGTTGGAACGGCGCACCGCTGTTCTCAAGGTTGCAGAGCAGGTTTTTCCAAGTATCCAGGCCATCACCGCTAACGCGGTCGCTTTCAACGATCATTGTGAAGCCAACAACTATCAGCGTACGGACGAGGTCATGGAAAACCTGTCTGAACTTGCTGAGGAACTGTCGACAAGATTCGAGCTCGAGGATCAAGTCATCGAAGCAATGATGTAACCGGTTCCTGGTGAGCAGTGCGGTATAGACTACCTGTCGTCGGTGTGCTGGGCTCCGGCAGGCAACCCTGCGAACCCCAGGCATCGACTTTGGGCAGCTGGCTTGCTCGTATTGGCGTACATCTGCTGACCGGCGGCGGCCGGGGTGTCATGGAGGGGGTGAGTCGCGGGTTTTGCAGCGTACCCGAGCGCAAAGGGCTGTCGATTGGCATCATTCCCGCCCGCAGGGACGATGAGACGAACGCGTATGCGGGACCGAAAACGGGATATCCGAATGCTTACATAGAACTACCAATACAAACTCACCTGCACAGAAGCGGCGAAATGGGTACGGATTACTCGTCTCGTAACCATATCAATGTCTTGACGTCGAACCTGCTGATCGCCCTGCCCGGAGGATCTGGTACATCCAGCGAGGTGCTTTTGGCTGTAACGACTTACCATCGGCCCGTAATCGCGTACGTGAGCGATCGCGTGCAGATCCCGAACCTGCCTGAATGCGTCCGAGCAGAGTCGGAGTTAGAGAACATTCAGAAATTCATTATTGCCAACCTCGCACAAGAACCCGGATTCGAATACAGCAGGCCCGTAGATTCGTAATCCACCGGGTGCACTAGTTCGAACATATGCGCGCTGTGTACGGCTTCGATTCGGTGAACTCGACTGGCGATTTATTGCTATTTACGATTCATTTGTGGTGAATATCACATAATTTTACGCAGTTTTTTGTATAAATATGGGTCGCCGAAGCATTACAAACAGGAGGCGACCATGAATCACTACGAGTTCGATCGCTACCAACTGGACCACTACGAACTCAGTGACTATTTGACCAACGCCAGGGATGTCGTCTGCGCGTGGATCGTTGCGGTGGTGACGTTGACTCTCGTCTTCGCGGGTTTGTCACTGATCTAGCCCGCACATTGCACCAGACCGGCGCCCAGCCAAACCTGTCCTGCGTCATCGCTCGGGATACGGGTGCAATATGCGGGCTAGAAAATCCAATGGCCCTTCAAACTGCGCCGGGGCGGATCGACCGCCCCGATGCGGTTCGAATACCTTGGGTCAAATGTCCTCCGGCAGCAATTCGGCAAGCGCGTCGACGCTGTGCACCGTCAAAATCCTTCCTGTTTGCTCGATCAGGCCCGTCCGGGACAGTTCATTCAATTCCCGCGTCACGGCCTCACGGTGTGTGTTGACCCGATTGGCGATTTCGGCATGCGTTGGCATTTTCTCGATAACGGCTTTGTCGCCCTCTTTCATATGCTCGCGAGCCAGGCCCAGGACTTCAGCCCGGACGCGGTCTTTCACATCAAGCGCACCGTACTTGTAAACGCGGTCGGTAAGATAGCGCACCAACGAAGCGACTCGTGAAAGAACACCTGACGCCACCTCCGGATAGGTGTGGATCAGGTTCCAGAATGCTGCGTCACTGATCGAACCGATCCAGGATGGCTCCGTGGTGATTATGTTCGTGGTGCGGGGTTTTTTGTCGATAGCCGAGAGTTCCCCGAACATGCTGCCCGGGCCCATCTCCTGGTAAGACACTTCCTTTCCCGAGTACGAGAAAATAGTTGCGCGGACGCGTCCCCCCGCCAGAAAGTAGACGCGAGTATCGGTGTCCCTGAACGAGATGACTTTGGCGCCCTTGTTATATTTTTTCCACCGAATCACATCCGCGATGTCGTCGATTGCTTCGTCGCCGAGTTCGCTGAAAATGCGGGTGTTCCTTATCGCTTGATTCTGCTCAGTCCGGTCCAAGGTCCAATATGCTCCTTAGCCTGATTGGAGGCTGTGCGATGCCCTTGCAACCACCGCAGTTTATCATTCCGCAATGCATATTGCCCCAGAATAGGCCATTCCCTTTTTTTGTACATCTGATAAATTCGCGTACACAAACTGCAATGGCCTCGCAGTTGCCGCGTTGGGAGTTCACGGAACCGGCGGGAATGCCTTCTTCGATCAGTTCAAATCCTGATCGTGATATCATTGGTGTCGACCGGCCGCGGCTTGTGCGTCCGGAACAAATTAGTTGATTTTCCTCAGAATTGCCACACATTCACGACGTTGTTCTGGGAGCGCGAGAACGTTAATGTTTCAACGGCGGGGACAGGCGGTCTCCACGGCGGCGATAGATTGTGAACCCGGTCAGGTCCGGAAGGAAGCAGCCGTAGCAATCGAATCGAGTGTCGTGGTCGGGCTGTCTGGAACCGCCACCATCTTATAGCGACTATGAGTTATCAAGCATTGGCCCGAAAGTGGCGCCCTGGTGTTTTTGCCGACGTGGTCGGCCAGGAGCACGTCGTGCAGGCGCTGAGCAACGCCCTGGACAGGGACCAGGTGCACCATGCGTTCCTGTTCTCGGGTACGCGCGGCGTTGGCAAGACAACCCTGGCCAGGATCTTTGCCAAAGCGATGAATTGTGAACAAGGCGTGAGCTCCACTCCGTGCAATGAATGCGGTACGTGCCATGCAGTCGACAGTGCCAGATTCGTCGATCTGATTGAAGTCGATGCGGCCTCTCGGACACGCGTCGACGATACCCGTGAACTGCTGGATAACGTCCAGTACGCGCCAACGACGGGCCGTTACAAGGTGTACCTCATCGACGAGGTGCATATGTTGTCCGGCCACAGCTTCAATGCGTTGCTGAAAACGCTTGAAGAACCGCCGCCGCACGTCAAATTTCTGCTCGCCACGACAGATCCGCAAAAGCTGCCGGTAACGGTGCTGTCACGCTGTCTGCAATTCCATCTGAAAGCTCTGATGCCCGACCAGATCCGCAAACAACTCCAGAAAATTCTCGAGGCGGAGCAGACGGAGTTCGACGCCGAAGCGCTTGAGCTGCTGGCCCGGGCAGCCGACGGGAGCCTGCGCGACGGCCTCAGTTTGCTCGACCAGGCGCTGGCGTATGGCTCAGGCAGGCTGCAGGGATCTCTGGTCCGCGACATGCTGGGAACCATCGAGGACAATGTCGTAGAATCCATACTGAGGGCGCTTGCCGATAGTGATGCGCCGGCATTGCTGGAGGTGGTGGCCGGAATGGCCGAGAGCGCCTGTGACTATACTCAGGCCCTCGACGGCATTCTCTCGGAACTCTACAACCTGTCCCTGTTTCAGATGTCAGCCGATGTGCTGCGGGCCAGGCAGGCGGAGCGGCCCTGGCACGCAGATCTGGCGGCAACGATCAGCGAAGCAGACGTGCAGTTGTACTATCAGATTGGTTTGATCGGCAAGCGGGACATCGCACTGGCACCGGACCCGCGTACGGGGTTCGAAATGGTACTGTTGAGAATGCTGGCATTCAGACCAGCCGGGGAGCGCGATGAGCAAGGATCGACGCGTAACGAGGCCCCCCGGCGAGGCGGATTGGCCGGAACGCAGGGCGCGACCGTTGACCGGACCGCTGAAATCGCGGCGGATTCGGCCAATTGGGGTGCGCTGGTCGAACGCATGTCGCTCAACGGTATCGTTCGGGAACTGGCCATGAACCTTGGATTGAGCAAGATCTCCGAAGGGACGTACTTCCTCTGCCTGGCACCCAGTCATGAACATCTGCATGACGCCGGGCGCATTGAGGTCATTACTGCGGAGCTCCGCAAGATCGGCGGGGATGCATCAATCACCTTGGAAATCAAGGACCACGATTTTGAAACTCCAGCGCGGTATCTGCAAAGGATCCGGGAGGAGAAAATGCAGGCCGCCGAAACGGCGATTTCACGGGACCCCAACGTTCAGGCGCTCAAGGAGAAGCTGGGCGCGACCCTGGTGAGAGATTCGATACGAGTCAGAGAATAGGTGAGGTAGAGATGAAAGGTGGATTAGGCAATTTAATGAAACAGGCGCAGGCGATGCAGGACAATCTCCGAAAAGCCCAGGAGGAGCTCGCCAATATAGAAGTGGAAGGCAAATCCGGAGGCGGAATGGTGAAGGTGACAATGACGTGCCGGCACGATATTCGCAAGGTCGATATCGACGACTCCATGATGAATAGCGAAGACAAGGAGGTGCTGGAAGATCTGATCGCCGCCGCCGTAAATGACGCGGTGCGCAAGGTGGAGCAGACAACCCAGGAAAAAATGGCTGGTCTGACAGGCGGGTTGAATATTCCGGGCCTCAATCTGCAGATGTAGCCGTGAATCACTCGCGGTCCATTGATACACTGCGCAAAGCCCTTCAGCGATTGCCCGGGGTTGGTCCAAAGACGGCGCAGCGAATGGCTTTTCATCTGCTGGAACGGGATCGCGACGGTGCAAGGTCAATTGCCGATGCGCTCAACGAGACGCTATCGAAGGTGACCCGCTGCAGACGCTGCAACACTTTCAGTGAAAAAGAGTTATGCGACATCTGCGCATCTCCGCGTCGCGATCCGGACACCATCTGTGTTCTCGAGACTCCGGCAGATCTCGAATCGGTAGAAATGGCGGGCGTTTACAGGGGCATGTACTTCGTCCTGATGGGACACCTTTCTCCGCTGGATGGAATCGGCCCCGAGGAACTGGCGCTGGATCGCCTGATGGAGCTGATCGGTGAGGACAGCGTAAAAGAGGTTATCCTGGCGTCAAACCTAACTGCGGAAGGGGAGGCGACGGCCGAGTATATCCACCAGCTGCTTGCAGATCATTCTGTCAAAGTGACCAGAATTGCCCGCGGTGTACCCGTTGGAGGGGAAATCGAATACCTCGACCACGGTACTTTGTCGCAGGCTTTCGCTGAACGCAGAATAATTTAAGGGGCCCGGTCCGGTCGGTACTCTGGAAATAATACAAACGATGGGAGAATTTTATGCCAAAAGATCCGAACGCCCTGGTGTGGATGGATCTGGAAATGACGGGACTGTATCCAGACCGGGATCGAATCATTGAAATCGCCACCATCATCACGGACAACAACCTGGATGTGATCGCGGAAGGCCCCGTGATCGCAGTCCATCAAAACGACGACCTGCTTGCCGGGATGGATGAATGGAACACCAAAACTCATAACGAATCGGGTCTGGTGGAACGTGTGAAGAGTTCGGCGCACACGGAACAGGCGGCGGAACAGGAAACACTCGAATTCATTCAGCAGTATGTGCCTAAAAAAAAGTCGCCCCTGTGTGGCAACAGTATTTGTCAGGATCGGCGGTTTCTGTACCTGTACATGCCCCGACTGGAAGCTTGGATGCACTATCGCAACCTTGACGTGAGTTCGGTGAAGGAACTTGCGAGCCGTTGGCGGCCCGACATCAGGGATAGATTCAAGAAACGCAACACGCACCGTGCCATGGACGATATCCAGGAATCTATCCAGGAGCTTCGCCACTATCGGGAGTTCTTTTTCAAGTTTGACGAGCCGGACTAGCCCGAGGGGTGCTGTGTCAAACCCCATTCGGCATGTTCCCGGACCAGGGCGGAGTGGTGTCGGGACAGACGTTCCAGGGCTGAGACAATGTCCGCGGCCGTATCGGCGTTGCCCAGCGCTACCGCGATGTTTCTGAGCCAGCATTCGTAACCAATCCTCCGCACCGCGCTTCCTTCGGTCCGTGTCAGGAATTCAGTTTCACTCCAACAGGAAAGCTCGACGAGCTCGCGATCAAGCAGCGTCGCACGCGGCGAGAATCCGGATTCCCGGCTCAGCTTGGCGAAACGGTTCCACGGGCAAAAAATTTGGCAGTCATCACATCCGTAAATCCGGTTTCCCATGAGTGGCCGCAAAGGTTCCGGAATGCGTCCGCGCAATTCAATGGTGAGGTACGAGATGCAACGTCTCGCATCCAGCTCATAGGGCGCCACGATTGCACCCGTGGGGCATACATCCAGACAGGCGCGGCAGCTTCCACAGTTATTCGAAGCGCCGCTGTCCAGCGGCAGCGGCAGATCCGTATACAACTCACCGAGGAAGAACCAGGATCCGGATTTGCTGTTGATGACGTTGGTGTGTTTGCCGATCCATCCGGCGCCGGATTTCTCCGCAAGCGCCTTTTCCATGACCGGCGCGCTGTCCACGAACGCACGATACCCGAACGGTCCGACGCTGTCCTCTATACGCTCGGCGAGCCGCTGTAGTCGCTTTCTGATCAATTTGTGGTAGTCGCGACCGAGTGCGTATCGAGATACGTAGCCGGTGCGCGTACGCAAAAGTGCGGAAACGAGCGAGCTTTGCCGCTGCGGAAGATAGTTCATGCGTCCGACCAATACCCTTATCGTGCCGGGCACCAGTTCGGCGGGCCTGGTTCGGCGCAGGCCGTGTCTTGCCATGTAGTGCATCTCTCCGTGGCGTCCCAGATCGAGCCACCGCAGCAGATGCCTTTCGGCCTCGTCCAGCGCCGTGTCGGTGATGCGTATTTCCTGAAATCCGAGTTCCAGGCCCCACAGCTTGATTTGCCTGGCCAGGGCCGCATAGTCGGTTGCGTTGCTTTGTGAATTCATGGAATACACATATCATACCGTTGCAATGATTCGTAAGCCCCGTTCGTTATATACCGCTCGCCAGGTCCGGGAGTTCGACAGGATCTCCATCGAGGACCGGGGCATCGACGGCTACGTGTTGATGTGCCGGGCCGGCGCCGCGGCGTTCGATCTTATGCGAGCGCGCTGGCCTCATGCACGCGCCGTCAGGATCCTGTGCGGCAGCGGCAATAACGGCGGCGACGGCTACGTTTTGGGCAAGCTCGCTGTGCAGGCGGGCCTGGACGTAGAGGTCATGGCGGCCGCTCCGGCAAAATCACCTACCGCGGTGCTGGCCTGCGCTGATTATGAAAAAGCGGGCGGCCGCGTCGTGGAATTCGACCGCCGCGGAATCCACAACGCCGATCTCGTCGTCGACGGCATGCTCGGCACGGGCCTGGCGCAGCCGTTGAGCGGGAAATATCGGGACATAGTCGGCCGAGTGAATGCGGCACAAAAGCCTGTCCTGGGTCTCGATATTCCCTCCGGATTGAATTCGGACACCGGCACGGTCATGGGCGTCGCGGCGCGCTGCGAGGCCACGATCACGTTCATCGGTGCCAAACTCGGATTGTTTACCGGTGACGGTCCGAGTGTGGCCGGCAATACGGTGCTGGACGATCTCGACGTACCCGCGGATATTTACAGCGCGATCGAGCCGACGGCTCGGATCATCGATCCACCGGCGGATGGAATCGGGCTTGCCAGACGCTGCCGAACCATGCACAAAGGCTCGGCGGGCAGGGTGCTGGTTGTCGGAGGAGGCGAAGGTATGCCCGGATCGGTTCGTATGGCGGCGCACGCGGCCTATCGCGCCGGGGCCGGCCTGGTGCAGGTCGCGACCTGCAGCGGCCATGCGCGTCAGGTCACCGCCACATGCCCCGAGATCATGGCGGTGGGTGTCGATGGTCCCGCCGACCTGGATTTACCACTGAACCTCGCGGATGTGGTGGCTATCGGCCCGGGCCTGGGTACCGATTCGTGGGCACGCACGCTGCTTGAACGCGTACTGGCCAGCGGATTGCCGATGGTGGTTGATGCCGACGCGCTCAACCTGATTGCGCAAACCGGAGTGCATCGCGGCAACTGGATTCTGACACCGCACCCCGGAGAAGCCGGCCGTCTCGCCGACACCGCGACTGCGGCAGTTCAGGCGGACCGTATAGGCACGGTGAGTCTGCTCAGTCGGAAGTACGGTGGAGTGATCGTGCTCAAGGGCGCAGGCACGCTGGTGCGTGACGATGATCTGTGGCTCTGCAGCCGGGGTAATCCCGGCATGGCGACCGGCGGCATGGGAGACGTGTTGACCGGCGTAATCAGCGCACTGATAGCGCAGGGACAAAGTCTTTCCAGTGCCGGCCGCTTCGGGGTGTGGCTGCATGCCGAGGCCGCGGATCGTGCCGCGCGGGAAAATGGGGAGATTGGTTTGATGGCAACCGATCTGTTGCCTTTTATAAGAAAGATCGTCAATGAATGATGAGAACACGATTGGGTTGAGAATTGCCGCAGCTTCGGATATGGAACAAGCGGGTCGCCGCGCAGCATCGGGAGTGAAAGGGGGACAGGTGGTCTATCTTCGGGGCGAACTCGGTGCAGGCAAGACCACCTGGGTCAGGGGCCTGGTCCGTGGGTTGAATTATTCGGGTCCGATCAAGAGCCCGACGTATACCCTGCTCGAAACTTACGATCTGCGCGGATGTAACGTTTATCATTTTGACCTTTATCGTCTGCGTGATCCGAACGAACTGGAAGATTTGGCATTCAGAGATTATCTTGACGGTAGCGGCATCTGTCTTGTTGAATGGCCCGAGCGGGGCCTGGGCTGTTTGCCGGCACCCGATTGCCTGATCGACATTCAATATGACAACGGTGGTAGGTATCTGACCATGAAATGTGCCACAAAACAGGGTGAATCGCTTTGCGCAGGTATGCGTTAGCCGTATTGTTTCTGTTTGTTTGCTCGACCAATCCAGAGCTGCACGCCGCTTCGGTGGTGGTAAAAAATCTTCGCCTGTGGCGCGCGCCGGATCACACCCGGGTGGTATTCGACCTGAGTGAGAAGGTGCAGCACCGGGTTCTGGTACTGGCAAATCCGGATCGCCTGGTGGTGGATTTGGACGATGCCGCGGCGGCCGGCGCGTTCGCGAGTAAGGACTACGAAGGACCATTCCTCAAGCAGGTCAGAGTAGGCAACCCAAAGCCGGGCGTGCTGAGAATCGTCCTCGACCTCAAACAGCCAATTAAACCCCGGACCTTCGTGCTGGAGCCCAATGAGATCTACGGGCACCGCCTCGTCGTGGATCTGTACGTCAAGCAGTCGAGTGAGCAGCAGGTTGTGGCAACCGCCGCACCGCAGCGCCGGCCCTACAGAATGATCGCGATCGATGCGGGCCACGGCGGCGAAGACCCGGGGGCGGTGGGGCGTAAATACGGGACCCGTGAAAAGGTGGTGACGCTTCAGGTAGCCGGGGAGCTCAAAAGGCTCATTGACCAGGACAGGTTTCTGCGCCCGGTCATGATCCGCCGCGGCGACTACTACGTCAGCCTGCGCGCGAGGCCATCTATCGCCCGCCGTGAGCAGGCGGATGTGTTCGTATCGATTCATGCCGATGCCTATCCCAAACTTGCATCCGTACGAGGTTCGTCCGTATATGCGCTGTCCCAGCGGGGTGCGTCGAGCGAAGCCGCGCGCTGGCTCGCCAACAAGGAAAATGCGGCGGATCTGATCGGGGGCGTGAGCCTGCGCGACAAGGACGATTTGCTGGCCAAGGTGTTGTGGGATCTGTCGATGACGAAAACCACCAGCGAGAGCCTGGTTCTGGGCAGATACGTTCTGAACGAACTGGGTGGGATGGGCAAACTGCATCGTAAAAAGGTCGAACAGGCCGGCTTCGCCGTGCTCAAATCACCGGATATGCCCTCGATACTGATAGAAGTCGCGTTTCTGTCCAACCCCACCGAGGAGAAGTTGCTGCGCACCCGTGCCCACCGCCAAAGACTGGCCCTGGCGATATACAGGGGAATCAAGCGTTACCTCAAACAACAGCCGATCCAGTTTGCGCCATCCGCATCGACCGTCCACGTTGTCCGCAAGGGAGATTCGCTATCAGAGATCGCGTTGCGCTACCGCGTCAGCATGGCGTCCATTAAACGGGCAAACAACATGAAAACCGACGGTGTACGTATCGGTCAAAAACTGAAGATTCCTACCAGTTGATGGACCACGACATACGCAGGATTCGCACTCTCGATTCAAAACTGGTCAACCAGATCGCCGCCGGCGAAGTCGTCGAGCGCCCGGCGTCGGTACTCAAGGAGCTGCTGGAAAATAGCCTGGATGCGGATGCCCGCAACATCACCGTCCAGGCGGAGCGGGGCGGTACAAAAAGAATTTATGTCGCCGACGACGGCAACGGCATCGATAAAGAAGATCTGAAGCTGGCGCTTTCCCGACACGCCACCAGTAAACTGTCCTCCCTGGACGATCTGTTGTGTATCGGATCGCTCGGCTTCAGAGGCGAAGCGCTGCCTAGTATTGCCTCGGTGTCCCGTATACGGCTCCGGTCCCGGACCCGGAGTGCGGACAGCGCCTGGGAACTCGTATGTGAAGGTGGGCAAGTGAAAGAGGCGCCGCGGCCCGCCGCGCAGGCACCAGGCACCACCGTTGAAATTTCAGACCTGTTTTTCAATACACCGGCGCGCCGCAAGTTCCTCAAGACCGAGGCCACGGAGCTTCATCATCTGGACCAGGTGGTGAAAAGGATCGCGCTCGGGCGTTTCGACGTCGGATTCAGCTTCAAACACAATGACCGGAGCCCGGTTAACTGGAAGCAGGCAACCGATCAGGGTGCCCGGGTCGAGAGAATAGCTGCCGTGTGCGGTAAAGAGATAGCGGGGTCGCTGGTGAGGATAAACGCGGCATCGGGCGATCTTTCCTTGCAGGGCTGGATCTGTGATCCGACCTACTCGAGACGCCAGGCCGACCAGCAGTTCTTCTACCTGAATGGCAGATTCATCAGGGACAAAACCGTTTCCCACGCCATCAGGCAGGCCTACCGGGACGTGCTTTTTCACGACCGCCATCCCGCGTTCGTAATAAATTTCGGCATCGATCCGCTGCGGGTGGATGTCAACGTTCACCCCACCAAGCACGAGGTCCGATTCCGGGACGCCCGCCGCGTCCATGATTTTATCTATCATGAGCTGCATAAAGCGCTCGCACGGCCCGCGGGCAGTGCCGCTCCCGACTATCCCGCAGCGGCCGTATCCACGCACAACCTCGCGACGGCGGGGCGGGGGTTTCAACAGGGCCACATCAGACTCGCGGAGTTTGCGCCGCCCACGGCCGTATACGCCGCTCTGGCTGCCGGGGCCAACACCCCGGTGGTCGAGGAACCTGTAGCCGACCCTGCCGTGCCCCCGCTTGGATACGCACTGGCCCAGTTGCATGGTGTGTATATCCTGGCGCAAAATGTCCAAGGACTCGTACTCGTGGATATGCACGCGGCACATGAACGGATCAACTACGAGAGAATGAAGCTCGCTCTGGCGGGCTCGACTGCGTCACAACCGCTGCTGGTACCCATAACCCTCTCCATCAGCACGGGTGAAATCGAAACCTGGTGTGCGAATAGCAAGATCCTGATTGATCTTGGATTCGACATCGACCAACTCGGCGAGGATAGTCTGGTCGTGCGCCGCGTCCCGGAAATCCTGCTGAAAGCCGATATAGCGGATCTGCTTCGTACCGTTTTTTCCGAACTGGCTGAACACGGCGCCAGCACCGCTGTTGCCGACCTCATCAAGGACGTGCTGGCAGGCCGGGCCTGCTACGGCTCGGTTCGAGCCAATAGAAAGCTGACCGTCGAGGAAATGAACGCATTATTGAGGGACATGGAGGCCACCGATCGGAGCGGGCTTTGTAACCACGGCCGCCCGACGTGGGTGCAGCTTTCGATGGCGGAACTGGATAACTGGTTCAAGCGTGGGCGTTGAGGATTGCCTACCCGTCATCTGGTACCTGATGGGACCCACGGCAACCGGAAAGACGGACCTGGCAATTGCGCTGAGCGAGCACTTTCCATTCGAAATCGTAAGTGTCGATTCGTCCATGGTGTACCGCGGGATGGATGTCGGGACGGCAAAGCCAGGGAGGGGCATACTGTCCCGCTGCCCTCATCACCTGATAGACATCAGGGCGCCGCAGGAGACCTACTCCGCAGCGGCATTCTGCCGGGATGCCAGATCCGTGATTACGGAGATTCTCGCACGCGGACACTATCCGCTCCTGGTCGGAGGGACGATGTTCTACTTCCGTGCGCTCGAGGTGGGTCTTCCCTCGCTGCCGCAGGCGAACCCGGGGCTTCGACGCGAACTTGCGGAACGCGCACTCCGCAACGGCTGGTCCTCGCTGTACCAGGAGCTGAAGAAGCTGGATCCGGCAAGGGCCGCGAAGATAGAGCCCGGCGACAAACAGCGCGTCCAGCGGGCGCTCGAAATCGCCATTCTGCGGGAAAAGCCCGGCGCATCCTGCCAAATTGGTCTGCAGACCGCGCTGACGGGCGAGTATCGACTCTGCAAAATGGCGCTGGCGCCGGGGGATCGATCGTGGCTACATCGCAGGATAGAAAGCCGGTTTGAATCCATGCTCAAAAGCGGGCTCGTCGAGGAAGTCCGTAACTTACTAAAAGATAAGGCGCTTTCCCAGGAACTACCGGCATTGAGAATGGTCGGATATCGACAAGTGGTCCAGTATCTGTATCGAGAACTGGAGTATAATGACATGGAGAGACGGGGTGTTGCCGCAACCCGGCAACTGGCCAAAAGACAATTGACATGGTTGCGTAACCAGCCCGGGGTAACCTGGCTGGATTGTATGTCGAAGCGATTATCACGGACACTAGACGGCTATATTCGAGCAAAACTGGACACAATTTAACGTAACTGGTGCTATTAAACGCGGTTCGAGTGGTATTGGCTCGACTAGATGGTCGCTTGATTCGCCAGTACGTCGGGAGATTTTCCCACCGAGCTTGAAAAAACACGTCGACACCCCGATTTTTCTAAATTAACGCACAAATAACAATCAGGAGTCACGGTTATGGCACAACATAAAGGGGCATTGCTGCAGGACCCGTTTTTGAACGTTCTGCGTAAAGAGAGAATCCCGGTGTCAATTTATCTGGTAAACGGGATCAAACTCCAGGGACAGGTAGAGTCATTCGATCAGTTCGTCGTATTGCTGAAGAACACCGTGAGCCAAATGATCTATAAACACGCGATCTCAACCGTGGTTCCAAGCCGCCCGGTCAAGATCCCGATTGACGACGACGAAGCTGAAAGTTCCTGACCCGACAA
>JAHEIO010000191.1 GCA_024639325.1 Gammaproteobacteria bacterium | reverse complement strand
GGTGGCAACCCTACGGGGAAGTTGAATTTCAAACTAAAGAAGTCGGGTCGATCTTCGTCTGCGACTTGGATCGTCACCGCCCGTGACGTCGCCTTCTGGCCGATTGGTTCGGCCCCATAAAATCGGACCATCTAATTAGGGTCTCGTCGGCAGCTTCTGGCCGAAAGGGTGTATCCAGAAAAGGCGGATTAAATATAATTCAGTGATGAAGAATCATAATCCATTGCTACAGCCCACTATTGTTTGGTTGAGATCGATTATACGAACAACTTTATTCGCGATAGCGCTAATGTGGCCATCGGGCACTTGGTATTGGTGGGAGGCATGGATAATCGTGGCGTTATGGTCAGTATTTGGAGTAGTGATGACTCATTATTTATTGCATCATGATCTTGCCTTACTTGACGAACGATTAAAGATTATACCGATTCATAAGGAGCAGAAGACCTGGGACAAGGTGCTTATGTTTTTGTTTTTTGTTGCAGGTATAACACTTTATATTATTCCTGGTTTTGATGTGGTGCGTTATGGCTGGAGTGAATCATTGCCATTATGGATGAAGATAAGTGCGATTCTAATTCATATTCCATGCTTTATTTTTCTTGGCTGGATCATGCGCGAAAACACCTACCTTTCTCAGGTTGTAAAAATTGATGAGGAGCGCGGCCATCAAGTCATAACAACTGGGCCTTACGCGTTGGTAAGGCACCCTATGTATACTGTTGTTATAATATTATTGTTTGCAGTGCCTGTTGCACTTGGGTCACGTTATGCATTGTTAGTGTCTGTGTTTCTAACAGCACTGCTCATTCTGCGAACGTACCTTGAAGATCGCACGTTGCATATAGAATTGGATGGCTATCCAGAGTATGCAAAGCAAACGCGTTATCTATTAGTACCGGGAATTTGGTAATAGATCTGCCGGATGGCAAAAATCATTTCAAAACCTCTTTAGTTGATAATTTCATACTGGGTAATGAATGACCGCATGTGGCCGTGGCTGTGTGAAAACGGCGCCACGGCCATAGAATTCAGACAGTTCGTCTGATTTAATTGGGCTGCGGAATCGTGGAGATCCGGCACTCGGTGTCAGACTTGATCGCGCTACCTCGAACAGCAGACGTTCAACTGGTCTGAGTTGTCACTTGGCCAATGGTTCAAATCCTGCCAGATCCCGGCCTTCCAGGTAACACGCCCGAAGTACTGCTCAATTACTCATTGGCGACCTTGGCTAAAGCGAAGAAATTATCGCCGAGTGATGCGCTGCATCATTCGGCGACCGGCCAGGAGCGGTCGTCATATACAAGCCTGCACATCCTGTACAACACCACACCATTGATGCGAGTCAACGTACCCATTTTACCAACATGTTCAAATCGACTTCATCAGCAAGCACTTCCTGCACAAGGAAATCAAAATGGCGTTTAAACAGCTCTTGCCGCTTCACAATCTCAACTTTCAGATGAATCGCGTTCTCACTCACGGCGCAGAAGCTTGCCGTGAGGAAGAACTATTGGAGATTGCGCCGAAGCTTCGAGAATTCGATCCGAAGGCCTGGTTCGACCAATGGAACATGCTGGCACAAAGAGCCGAGGGCGAAGGACGGTTGATGCATGCGGCCTATTACCACCGGATGTCCGAGTTCTTCCTGCCGGAAGGCGTGCCGGAGAAGACGAACGCCTATGAAGACTTCTCCCGCTGCTTCTACGCGGCAACGAAGGACGAGAACCTCGAGGTTTTCGAGGTCCCCTACGAGGGCTCCTCGCTGCCGGCCATTCGGCTCCCGGCCAACGACCCAAAGGGCGTCGTCGTTCTGCACGGCGGATTCGATTCGTTCATCGAAGAGTTCTACCTCTACCTTCGAGAGTTTCCGGCCGCCGGCTACACCGTGATCATCTTCGAGGGCCCAGGGCAGGGTCGCCCACTGCGCTCAGGCCTGAAGATGAAGCATGAGTGGGAGAAGCCAGTCGCGGCGGTGCTCGACTTCTTCGAGCTGGACGGCGTCACCCTGATCGGCGTCAGCCTCGGTGGCTATCTCGCTCTTCGAGCGGCGGCCTACGAACCCAGGATTCGGCACGTTGTGGCCTGGAACGTCGTCTGGGATGCCTTGCGAGGCTACAATCGCGACAAGCCCGAGAGCTTCTTCGCAGCGATCCGCAATGGCGAGAAGGAAGCGATCAACGCCATGGCGGCTGCCGTCCGAAAGCAGGACGATGCGGTGGACTGGATGATCACCCACGGCATGTACATCACCGGTTCCGAAACCCCGTTCGACTACCTCTACGAGTTCACGCGATACCAAACGAAGGAATTGTCGCCGTTGATCGAGCAAGACGTGCTGCTGTTGGCAGGCGAGAACGATCACTTCGTCCCCGTCGAGTTCCTCGAGCTTCAAAAGGCCGCCCTGACGGCAGCCCGATCCGTTCGAACTCGGCTCTTCACCGCCGAGGAGGGAGGAGACCAACATTGCCAAGTTGGCCGGATCGACCTGGCGACTGGTGAGATACTCGATTGGTTGGACAGTCTTCACAATGAGGAAAGAGGCTCGAGTCATGTTGTACGCACTCGATAGAGACGAGCTGAAGCAGCTTCAAACGGCCGACTGGTCAGCGGAGTTCCCTGGAGCCGAGATGGTCGCTGCGGTCTTTCGTACGGACGCCAGCGTGCTGTCCACGATTCTCCCACGTCCCCTCAGGACACAAAAAAACCCCTTGGCGCTGGCCTTCGTCGCGCGATACCCCGAGACGAGCTTCGGCACGGTGTACAACGAGGCTGCCCTGTTCGTACAGGCCGAGCACCGTGGCCGCTCCGGAATGTACTGCTTGTCGATGCCCGTCGACGACGACATGGCCATGGCCGGGGGTCGCGAGGTCTTTGGCTATCCCAAGAAGATGGCGGAATCGATCACACTCTGCGAAGAAGGCTCCACCGTGATCGGGAGCGCGGTGCGTAAGGGGACCGAGATCCTCCGTATCGAGGTCGACCCAAAGACGACAGAAGGCGTCGAGAAACTCTCGATGACCGGTTTGCCCGATCCCGCTGACCCTCGCTCGTTCACCGTGACCGCCTACATGTTCAAGCACTTCACGGCGCCCACCATGCGCGGCTTCGACTACGTGCCACGACTCGTAGCCGAGCCTGTCGTGATGCGTCCTCGCCCCGACGTGCGATGTGGCGCCGGAACAGTGAGCCTGACGTCATCGCCGTACGACCCCCTGGGAGAGGTGCCTGTCCGCGAGCTGATCGTATGCGCGTACGGCCGATTCGACAACACGATGTTGCCGGGCGAGGTGGTCGGACGGGCCTGGTGGCTCCCTGGCTTCTTGAAGCACGCCTTCTTCAAGGTCGACGTGGCGCCGATCAAGCTCGGCTGGGTGGGCAATCGCTGACCGCATGAGGACGCGCATGACGACAGCGACGAGACCGTCTTTGGCGGCCTTCGCGTCGCTTTCCAGATTCTCGCCATGGGCGAGAATGACGCGCTCGAGGTCCCGCGCGAGGATGAACGAATGAGTGCTTCGCGACCGGCTCGTTCGCTTCGCCGCCGGGTGGCTGCCTGGATCTACACCGGCATCGCGATCCCCAGCCTCGTACTCGGCGCGATCTTCCTCTTCCGACCCAACTTCATGCCGTATCACGCGGTTGCGTTGGGCAAGGAGTGGACGGAGCTCGACGCTGCGACGCAGGTGCTGATCAAGGCTCTCATGGAAGTCGCCGCCGGCGGCTGGCTGGCGCTCGGGACGCTGACGCTGCTCCTCGTTGCGTTTCCGATTCGCCGCGGCGAGCGCTGGGCACGATGGGCTGTGCCTACTGCGTCGCTGTTGTTCTATGTGCCCACGCTCCTCGCCACCCTGAGCGTGCTTCAACAAACCCCAGCCTCGCCGCCTTGGTACGGCAACCTCGTCGTGTGCGTTGCTTCGGTGCTCGCCTTCATGCTCGACGCACCATGGCAACCCGACCGACGGCGGGACCAAGGCGGGCGCGGTGGCGACGCCCCCAACGCGAGCTAGTTCTGCGTTTCGGCAAGCACCCGAAACTGCATGAACTCCCCTCTTTCCGTTGCCGCGAGGCGCTCGCGCAGGACTGAGCCGAGCGCGAGCCATGGTGTGAGCACGCCTCCGTTCCGAGGAGCCTCTTCGTGACCCAGCGAAAGGCAGAGTCCGACCTCGCCCACTATCTTCGAGGTCGCGAGGTATCCTGGATCGCCACGCCCTTGCACAGCGACCATCGCTGCGTGTTCACCGGTGGCGGATGTCGCCTTGAGCACGAGGCGGAACTTGCCGGCACGCTGCAACCATTTGGGTGGGCCCTGACCTGGCTTCGGCGAGAGCGGAATCGGGGCCCCGACGAAGTACCCGAATCCGCGCCTGATCCAAGGCCATCCTGCCTTCAACCCAGCGCCCACGGACATGCCCTCTGCGTAAGAGCAGGGCAGACGCCCACTCAGCGCCAGCGAGCGTCGCACGATGCGCGCGTTGATCGGCGCCATGAAGAAGGGGACGCCGAGTGCTCTGAAGTCGCGATCGAACCGCGGCCGG
>JAHEIO010000078.1:3127-16932 GCA_024639325.1 Gammaproteobacteria bacterium | reverse complement strand
TAAGCATGCGCGCCGGAACCATCGGAATGAACGCCTGGCTGCCAAGCACGTGGCGCTCGACCAGCGTGATGCGGTGGGGCAGCTCGCTGACTCGGCTGCATTCGAAAATACTGATCAGTGAGCGCCCTGCTGCATCCAGCTCGATCCGAGCCAGGTCGTGGTAGCGCTCTATAGCGCCGCCGGTGATCGGAAAGTGTCTTGCACCCTTCGTTTCTATGACGTCACCGAAAGGTGCGAAACGCTCCTGTGTCAATGGTATCGCCTGGAGTACGCGCGTCACGTTGTCATTTGCCCAGGGTTCCATGAGGCCGAAGGCGGCTTACCCCACCATCCGGGAACATGTTCAGCCGCGCATGAGTGACGGCGTCAACATCCTCGATCTCGTCAGAAAAAAAGTGCTGTCTGTCCATCTCCAGTTTGAACTGGGGCAACGGGATCCACCACGAAGCGCTTTCCCGGTCGATCTGTGCTGCGTTGCCGTCGGTGGCGCGGGCAGCCTGGATCGATGCGCGATCCGGGTAGTTTCTCTTGAAGAGCGCGGTATCGATATCCACACGGGAAATCGTTCCCGCGTGCCCAAGCTTGAAAACTACCCAGTCGTGGCCCGGTCCCCGCCTGCGGGCGGTCTCCCATCCGTCACCCGTGTTGAACCCTCGACCCGGAGCGTTGAGGTTGTGCATGCTGCCGTAGTGCTCATCGCTGCGGGCTATGGCTCGACCGCCGTTCTCGAGCGCAACGAGGTCCAGCACCTCGCGCCCGCCGAAAGTCGACCAGTCCGGCTGAATCAGCCCGTACACCCGTAGCCGCGCCACCCCCCCGTCCGGGAAAATATTCAGGCGGAGGTGAGTAAACGGTGTGGTCTCGACGATGCTGTGAAAGTGATGGGCGTTACCCTCGAGTTCCACTCTGCTCAGAATAGTCTGCCAAACACTCTCGCCCGAAGGGTCGTCATGGCTGCTCACGCAGCCGTCTATCGATGCCCCGGGCGGGTGGTGTCCGGTGAAGTGTGAAGTATCTATGTCGAATCCCTTGATCAACCCGGGAACGCCCAGCTTCACGATGCACCAGTCGTGACCCGGCGCGCGCTTGCGCCGGCTTTCCCGGCCATCCATCCACTTGCCGTGGTCATCGAACTTTTCCGGAATGAACATCGCAGGCGCCGGGTCGATCAACCTTGCCTTGTCCGCGAAGAATTCGTCGGTGGCATAGACAACGCTGGAGCCCAGCCTGGGCTGCGCGAGGTCGATGCAATCCTTGAATGGATTTTCGGTTGTGCTGATTGTCACGTCGCCATAAACGGGTGCCGCCGCCGCCAGTGTTCGGCGATGTCGATGCGTCTTGCGAACCAGACCTTGTCATGTTCCCTGGCATAATTGATGAACTTTTGCACTGCAAGCGTTCTGCCGGGCCGGCCGGCCAATCTGCAGTGCAAACCGACTGACATCATTTTTGGCATCGTTTCACCCTCCGCATACAAGACATCGAATGTATCCTTCAGATAGGCGTAGAACTGATCACCACAGTTGAATCCCTGATGGGTTGCGAAACGCATGTCATTGGCATCCAGTGTATACGGGATCATCAACTGCGGTTCATCAAAGCTGTCGTCCCAGTAGGGCAAATCATCGGAATAGGCATCCGCGTTGTAAGCGAACCCCCCCTCCTCGGCCACCAGGCGATGCGTATTGGGACTGCAGCGGCCGAGGTACCAGCCCGCGGGGCGGACACCGGTCACCCGGCTGTGAATTTCGATGGCCTTCTGCAGGTGCTCCCACTCAGTGGCTTCATCGACATGCTGGTAGTCGATCCAACGATAGCCGTGGCTCGCTATATCCCACCCAACGCGCAGCATCTCTTCGACTGCGCAAGGGTTCCGCTGCATCGCCATGGCGACACCGAAGACGGTTACCGGTATCTGCTCCCTGCTGAACAATCGATGCAGGCGCCAGAATCCAGCCCTGGAACCGTATTCGTAGATCGATTCCATGTTGACGTGGCGCGCGTTCGGAATCGGCTCGGCGGCTATGATCTCCGACAGAAAGGCCTCGGACTCCCGGTCGCCATGCAGCACACTGCGCTCGCCGCCTTCTTCGTAGTTTATTACGAATTGAACGGCGATTCGGGCACCTCCGGGCCAGCCCGGATGGACAGGCCGCGAACCGTAGCCGATCAGATCGCGCGGGTATCGGTTGTTTTTCATATCGTTTTTCCAGAATTATACTCTCACCCCCCTCTCCCAGAGGGAGCGCGGGCTCATTCAGTTCTTACCCCCGCCCTGAACCACGCGTCGATCAGGGCGCGCTCGCCTTCCGTCATTTTCGTCAGATTACCGATAGGCATGACTTTGCTGACCACGGATTGTTGGTGAATGGTTTCGGCTTGTTGCGCGATGTCTTTCGCGGTGTCGAACACGATGCCTTTGGGCGGGGCCGTAAAGCCTACCTGGGTGGGTATGGCAGAATGGTTGCTGACCATGACGAACAGCACCGGCAGGGTGAAATAGGTGTTGTGCACCGAGCGCTGCTTCGCGTTTCGGCCGTACTTGGGATCCGGAGTACGGTTCTGGCGAGTAGCCGCCACCAGTTCCTTCTGTCCGGGGATCATCACCTCGGCAACATTGCCGACCATGATTGTGCCAAGCATCGCCCCGAAATATATGAACGCCCCGCGCCCGCTGAAGATATGGCACAGCAACCATGCCGCGATGGAGATGAAAACGAACAGGGCTATCGCGAGTTTTCTGTCATCGCCGCCCAGCGGGGATTTGCATAGACGATCATAGACCAGCCAGCCGATGACCAGGGTCGCTACTTCGATGAGAATCGCAGGAAACTCTCCGATCTCGGCGACGCTGCTGTCGATTAGGTAGATCTCGGCGCTATACCAGTAGATCAGCGCGAGGAGGAAGATGCCGTAAAGCCAGGTGGAATAGGCCTCCCATTTGAACCAGTGCAGCGTTTGAGGAAGAAACGGCGGTGTGCCGGCGAATTTCTGTGCATGGTAGAAACCGCCGCCGTGCACAGACCACACTTCTCCGCCGATGCCGCGTTCGATGTCGGTCTGCTGTTTGGGCGTCTCCAGATGATTGTCGAGCCAGACGAAGTAGAACGAGGCGCCGATCCAGGCGGTGCCGGTGACGAGGTGCGTCCAGCGGCCGATCAGGTTGAGCCAGTCGACTATGTGGGCTTCCACCATGCCGTCACCCCGGTCCTCTGCCAGGGGGAGAGGGGTGATTCCAGAGACGGTTACTTCGGCAACTTCCCTTCCACACCCTCGACGTACCATTCCATTTTCGACAGTTCGTCGTCGGTCATCACTGCACCCGCTGCAACCGCTTCCTTTCCGTCCTGATCGTTGATGGGGCCCTGAAACGGGTGCATGGAACCGTCGATGATCTGCTTCTTGGCTTCCTCTACCCTGGCAGCCGCCTCCGCGGGCACGACGGAATTGAGCGGCGCGATATCGATCATGCCCTCTTTCATGCCCCACCAGATGTTCTCCGATTTCCAGGTGCCTGCCAGCACGTCTTGCGCGATCTTGGTGTAGAAGCTGCCCCAGTGATGCGTCGCCGCCGTCAGGTGGCTGGTCGGACCATATTTTGACATGTCGGAGTGGTATCCGACGGACCACACACCGTCTTTTTCCTCCGCCGCCTGAACGACCGCGGTGGAATCGGTATGGTGGGTTACCACGTCCGCGCCCTGGGCGATAAGGACGTCGGCGGCTTCGCGCTCACGGCCCGGGTCGAACCAGGAATTGACCCAGATCACCTTGACCGTGGCTTCCGGGTTGACGCTGCGCATGCCGAGAGTAAACGCATTGATGCCGCGCAGCACTTCCGGGATAGGAAATGCCGCGACGTACCCCGCGACGTTTGACTTGGTCATGCTGCCGGCAACGATTCCGGCCAGGTAGCGGCCTTCGTAGAAACGGGCGACGTAAGTGCCGACGTTCTTCGCGCTCTTGTAGCCGGTGGCATGCTCGAATATAACTTCGGGAAACCGCTTCGCGACCTTGATGGTCGGGTTCATGTAACCGAAAGACGTGGTGAATACGAGGCCGTATCCATCGCTGGCGAACTGGCGTATGACACGCTCCGCCTCCCCGCCTTCGGGAACGCTTTCGATGTACTTTGTTTCCACCTTATCGCCGAGCTTGCCCTCCATCTCCAGGCGGCCCTGATCGTGCTGAAAGGTCCAGCCCGCATCGCCGATCGGGCTGACGTAGACGAAACCGATCTTGAACGGGTCGGCGGCGGACGCGGCCAGACTTGTAAACGCCGTCATGAAACCCGTGGCTGCGGCTAGCAGGATTTTTCGAATAGTTATTGATTTCATAGGGTTCTCCAAACACTCTCCAATGGATCAAACAGAGGGATGATACGCCTTGCCCAGTGAGGCGGGCGCATTCAATCGAATGGCGTTGATATCGCGCGAGATCAACACTAACACAACAATGGTCGCCAGATAAGGCAGCATAGACAGGAGTTGCGAGGGGATATCGACACCGAATCCCTGCACGTGAAACTGTATTATGGTGACTCCGCCGAACAAATATGCCCCCACCATGACGCGCCCGGGACGCCATGTGGCGAAGACCACCAGCGCCAGCGCGATCCACCCGCGCCCGGCGGTCATGGCCTCCACCCAGAGCGGTGTGTAAACGAGCGCCAGATAGGCGCCCGCCAACCCCGCCATGGCCCCGCCGAACAACACCGCGAGGTAGCGGATCGCAATCACCGGATAACCGAGGGAGACCGCCGACTCGGGAGATTCCCCGATGGCGCGCAGCAGCAGCCCGGCCTTGGTGCGATACAGAAAGTACGCGATCGCCGCGAACATGAGGAACGAGCAGTACAGCAGCGGGTCGAGCGAGAACAGGAGCGGTCCGGCGACTGGAATGTCGCTCAACACCGGAATGTGTATGTTGGCGATCCCGGTCAGTGCGACGCTGGTGTAGTCGAGGCCGATGTACGCGCTCAATCCGATGCCGAATATGGTCAGCGCCAGTCCCGCCGCCACCTGGTTCGACTGGAACGTCAACGTCAGTACGCCGAACACCAGCGCCATCCCGGTGCCCGCCAACACCGATGCCATGACCCCGAGCCACAGGTTTCCGCTCTCGGCCGCAACGGCAAAACCGCACACGGCGCCCACGATCATCATGCCTTCCACGCCCAGATTGAGCACGCCGGATTTCTCGGTGACGAGTTCACCCAGCGCCGCGAATACCAGGGGCGTGCCCGCGCCCAGCGTGGCCAGAAGAATGCCAATGACGGTCTCGGTCACGACGCAGCCTTGCCGCTTGCGGCGCCGACCGTTGGGGTGACAACGTGCAGGCGAAAGTTGATGAACATATCCGCGGCCAGCAGGTAGAACAGGAGCACCCCCTGGAACACGCCGGTGATGGCCGAGGGCAGGCCCAGCTCCATCTGCGCCGACTCTCCCCCGAGGTAGAGCAGGGACATCAGCAGACTCGCCAGCAGGATGCCCACCGGGTGCAGGCGTCCTACGAATGCAACAATGATCGCGGCGTAACCGTAGCCGGGGGACACCGACGGTAGCAGCTGGCCGATCGGCCCAGCGACCTCGCAAAGCCCTGCGATTCCCGCCATGGCGCCGCCAACCAGCAGGCCTATCCACACCATGCGCCGGCGCCTGAATCCGGCATAAAGCGCGGCGGAATCCGCCAGACCCGCGACCTGCATCTGGAATCCGACGAAACTTTTGCGAACGAAAACCCAACCCAGCACGACGGCGATCAGGGCGAAAACGCTGCCCAGATGCAGGCGGGTATCCTCCAGTACGACGGGCAGCATTGCGGCGTCCGAGAACAAACGTGATTCCGGGAAGTTGAAACCATCCGGGTCGCGCCAGGGGTCGTGGACCAGATAGCTCAGCAGGAATATGGCCACATAGTTCAACATGAGGCTGACCAGGATCTCGTTGGTATTGAACCGGGTTTTTAGCAATGCCGGGATGGATGCCCATGCCATGCCGCCAACCGCACCGCCGAGAACCATGAGGGGCAACACCCAGACACCGTCTACCTGGTAAAACAGGAGCGCCAGCCCGCCGCCGACGATGGCCCCGGCAGTAAGTTGACCCTCGGCGCCGATGTTCCAGACGTTGGAGCGGAAACCGATGGCCAGCCCAACCGCGATCAGCATCAGGGGAGCCGCCTTGACGCCAAGTTCGCCCAGTCCGTAGAGGTCGTCGATGGGTGCAATGAAAAACGCGTGGAATGCATCCAGCGGATTCATCCCGACCAGCCCGGAAAAGATGATTCCGGTAACCAGGGTGAGCGCCACCGCAATCAGCGGCGACAGGTAGCTCATGAGCCGGGACGGTTGCGGCCGCGGTTCGATCCTGATCATGTTTGCATGTTTCTGGTCATCGCGAGGAAGCGTCAGCGACCGCGTCGCTCCGTTCCCTTTCACCGTCTCCCGGGAACAAGCCGCTCATCCACAGGCCGATTTCTTCCATGTTGGTATCGGCCGCGGCGGTTACGGGTGACAGACGGCCTCCCGCGATAACCACGATACGGTCGCAGATCTCGAACAGCTCTTCCAGTTCTTCAGAGACCACCAGCACGGCCAGGCCGGAATTGCGCAGCTCGATGAGCTCCTGACGGATCGCCGCCGCCGCGCCGACATCGACGCCCCAGGTGGGTTGTGCGGCAATGAGCACTTTCGGCTTCTGCAGGATCTCCCGGCCCACGATGAATTTCTGCAAGTTGCCGCCGGAGAGGCTTTTCGCCGCTGCCTGTACACCGCCGCATCGCACATCGAAATCTCGCAGGCACTGTTCCGCGAAATCCCTGACCTTGCGCTCCTTTATCAGGCCAAACCGGACCATGCCGCCGCGGTGACCGGTCAACAAGGTGTTTTCCGACAAAGACATCGGCGGCACGGCTCCCCGCCCCAGCCGCTCTTCGGGTACGAAGGTCAGTCCCAGGTCGCGTCGCGCCGCCGCGTTGAGATGCCCGGCCTCGACGCCATCGATTTTTATCGCCGCGCTGTCGCGTTTATCGAGCGGTTTTTCGCCGCTGAGCGCGACCAGCAGTTCCTGTTGACCATTGCCGGAAATGCCGGCTATGCCGACGATCTCGCCTCCCCTGACTTCCAGATGGATGTCCTTCAGATCCGTTCCGAACGGATCGTCTGATTTACGATTCAACCCGGATATGAGCAGGCGCACCGGCCCCGCCGCCGTTGACACGGAATGCTCGCATACCGGCAGTTCGCGACCGATCATCATGCGCGCCAGGCTGCTGGCCGTCTCCTGCCGTGGATCCGCGTCGGCGGTTACCCGGCCGCCCCGCATCACGGTTGCGTTGTGGCACAGCTCGCGGATTTCTTCGAGCTTGTGGCTGATATACAGGATGCTGCAGCCTTCCTCCGCCAGGCGGCGCAGGGTTTCGAACAATTTCTTGACCGCCTGCGGCGTCAGCACCGATGTCGGCTCGTCCATGATCAACAGCCTGGGCTCCTGCAGCAGGCAGCGCACGATCTCGACCCGCTGACGTTCGCCAACGGACAGCGAGTGCACCAGACGCTGGGGATCCAGCGGCAGGCCGTACCGACGGGACACCTCGCCGATGCGTTTGGAGAGCCTGTCCAGATCGAACGGTTCGTCCACACCGAGCGCGATATTCTGGGCCACGGTCAGAGTTTCGAACAGCGAAAAGTGCTGGAACACCATGCCGACGCCGAGGCGCCTTGCCTCAGCCGGCCGGGTCACCTGCACTTCCCTTCCCTCCCACAGAACCTGACCCCGGTCCGGTTTTATCACACCGTAGATGATCTTCATCAGCGTGCTCTTGCCGGCGCCGTTCTCACCGAGCACGGCGTGTATTTCACCTGGATAGACTTTCAGGTTCACATCCTCGTTGGCAACCACCGTCGGATAGATCTTGGTGATGCCGCGCAGCTCGAGCCGGGGCTGCAGACCTTTGGTTTCTTCGTTCACCTTTATTCTCTGTTATCGAAACACCATTAATGACTTGTCCTTATTTCTTCCACCGCGCGCAACACTTCTTCAGGCGTCGCCGGAGCGTTCAGCCTCGGGCGCGCTTTGTAATCCGCAACACTGGCGATCGCATCCTTGATGGCGTGAAACACGGATATTGCCAGCATCAGTGGTGGTTCGCCCACCGCCTTGGAACGGTATACCGTATCTTCCGTGTTCTTTGCGGATTCAAGCAGCTCGACTCGGAAATCTGCCGGAATATCGGAACAAACAGGAATCTTATAGGTAGACGGGGCATGAGTCTTGAGTTCGCCCCGGGGATTCCACCACAGCGCCTCGCTGGTGAGCCAGCCCATGCCCTGAACGAACCCATCCTCGACCTGACCCATATCGATGGCCGGGTTCAGCGACCGGCCGCAGTCGTGGAGTATGTCCACTCGCAGTACTCGGTTTTCTCCGCTCAGGGTATCGATAACAACTTCGGATACCGCGGCGCCGTGTGCATAGTAGAAGAACGGCCTGCCGCTGAATGTCTCGCGGTCGTAATGGATTTTGGGTGTGCGGTAAGAGCCCGTCGATGACAGCGAGACGCGGTGAAAGTGCGCCAGCCGGGCCAGCTCCGCAAACGACATTACCTCGTCGCCGATCCTGACCAGGTTGTCCACGAAAACTGCCTGCTCCGGCGCTACCGAGCAATGGTCGGATGCAAATTCGATCAGGCGCTGTTTGATTATGCGCGCCGCCGCCTCCGCTGCCTTGCCATTCAGGTCCGATCCGCTCGAGGCAGCGGTAGCCGAAGCGTTGGGAACCTTGCTGGTATCCGACGCCGTGATCTTAATCCGGTCGATGTCGATCTGCAGCTCCTGGGCAACCTTGGTAAACAGACCCTGTCCCATTTCGGTGCCGCCGTGGTTCAGATGGACGCTACCATCGGTGTAGACGTGGACCAGCGCACCGGCCTGGTTGAGGTGGGTCGCGGTGAACGAGATGCCGAACTTGACCGGGGTTAGCGCGATGCCGCGCTTGAGCCGGGTGTTGTCGGCGTTGAACGCCTCGATTTCTTTACGCCGGGCGGCATAGCCTGAAGTCGACTCCAACCGGGCGACGATGTCATGTATGACATTGTCTTCGATACGCTGCTGATAGGGCGTGACGTTGCGCTCCCCGACTCCATAGAAATTGGTCTTCCTGATCTCGAGTGGGTCCTTGTTCAAATAGCGTGCGATTTCATCGACAACGTACTCGATGGCGAACATCACTTGCGGTCCGCCAAATCCCCGGAATGCGGTATTGGATACGGTGTTGGTCTTGCAGCGGTGAGAAATGATATCGACATTGTCCAGGTAGTGCGCGTTGTCGCAATAAAACATGGTTCGATCGTTGATCGCACCGGACAGATCTGCGGACATGCCGCAACGTGATGCAAAGGTGAATTCAATTCCCCCGATCCCGCCTTGGTCATCGAATCCCACGTCGTAGTCGATAATGAAGTCGTGGCGCTTTCCGGTCATGATCATGTCGTCGTCGCGATCCAGGCGCACCTTCGCCGCGCGACGCGTCTTCCGTGCGACCAGCGCCGCGATGGCGGCAAACAGCGCCGGTTGACTTTCCTTTCCGCCGAATGCACCGCCCATGCGACGGCACTCAACGACCACGTCCTTGGCCGACTTCCCCAGCGCATGCGCCGCCAGAATCTGCACCTCACCGGGGTGCTGCGTGGAACTGTAAACGAGCATGTCGCCGTTTTCCCTCGGGATTGCCATCGCAACGTGGCCTTCGAGATAGAACTGATCCTGCCCGCCGAGGGTCACGCGTCCCTGAAGACGGTGCCTGGCGCTTTGGACGGCGTGCTTGCTGTCGCCGCGTGTGATGCGCTGCGAGGGCAGCACGAAAGATCGTTTTTCAACCGCGTCCTCGATGCTCAGCACCGGGTCCAGCGATGCATACCCGATCCTGGCGAGCCTGGCCGCTCGTCTTGCCTGCATGGCGGTCTCGGCGGCGACGGCAAATAGAGATTGCCCGACAAATTCGACCACACCAGGCGCGAATATGGGATCGTCCTTGAGAACCGGCCCGACATTGTTCTCACCCGGAACGTCTTCGGCAGTCAGCACCGACGCCACACCGCGTGCGGATTTCACCGCCTCCAGATCCAGCCCCGTAACCCGGGCGTGCGCCTCGGTGCTCATCCCGATGGCGACATGAAGCATGTCGCGAGGCTCCGGAATATCGTCGGTATAGTAAGCCCGACCGCTGACGTGCAGATGGGCGCTGTCATGGGGCTGCTCGGCACCGACACCGCCCTGGACGGGCGGAGACGTGCTGCTGTCAGCGTCCATAGACGTAGACCTGCGTGTTTGCGTTTCGAGAGCCGGATGTTTCCATAAAGAATCGATACAGCAGATTCCTTGCAATCGTGCTCCGATAGCTGCTGCTGGCGCGCATGTCGGTAACCGGCTCGAAATGATCGTCGAGCGCCTTCATGGCCGAACGCACCGTATCCTCGCTCCACTCTCTGTCCAGCAATGTCCGTTCACAAACGTGGGCACGCCTGAGTGTGGCCGCCATGCCGCCGTAAGCCACCCTGATATCGGTGACGATGTCTCCGTCGAGTTGCAGACTGTGTGCGCCGCAGACGGCAGACATATCCTGATCGATTCGTTTGGAGATCTTGTAGCTTCGAAGCAACCGCACCGGGCACGCGGATGCTCTGCAGGAACTCGGTGGGACGCAGATCATTCCTCTGATAGTCGATATAGAACCGATCCAGCCGCAGTTCCCGGGTCGCGTCACCGCGGCGCAGAACGACACTCGCACCCAGCGCGATTAGCGCCGGCATCGAATCGCCTATCGGCGAGCCGTTGGCGACATTTCCGCCCAGCGTGCCCGCATTGCGAATCGGAGGCGATGCAAACCGGATGAACAATTCCTCGAGTTCCGGGTATTGCCCGCAGATCGCCTTCATGGCATCGGTTAGCGTGACCGTGGCGCCGATTTCGATGCGGTCGGTGCCTGCGTCGATCGTGCCGAGATCCGGGACGCTCCCCAGGTAGATGACGGTGTCCAGTTCGCGCAGCCGCTTCGTCACCCGCAGACCGATGTCGGTGCCGCCGGCACGCAGCAGTGCATTGGGGTAGCGCGAGACCAGTGCACACAGTTCGGTGATGGTCAAAGGGGAAAAAAATCGCTTGCCGCCGGCGAATCCACGACCTCTCGCCGTCCCCCTCGTAGTCGTACATGCTCCGCGCCGCTTCGATTATCGGCCGGTAGCCGGTGCAGCGGCACAGGTCCGCGGCCAGCGAATCGTCGATTTCCCGGCGGTCAGGTTCACGGCGCGTTTTGTACAACGCGAACAGCGACATGACGAAACCCGGGGTACAGAACCCGCACTGCGATGCGTGGCAGTCGACCATGGCCTGTTGCACCGGGTGCAGCAGCCCGCCAGGTTCGCTCAGGCTCTCCACCGTAAACAGGAGTTTGCCGTTCAGAGTGGGAAGAAACTGGATGCAGGAATTCACGGCACGGAGTTGCAGCCTGCCAGTGTGACCGGGTTCACCAATGACCACGGTGCACGCCCCGCAGTCTCCTTCCGCGCAGCCCTCCTTGGTGCCGGTGCGGCGCAGGTCTTCCCTCAGGTACTGCAGAATGGTTCGGGTCGGATCGGTGACCTCGGCAGAAACGATCTCGCCATCCAGCACGAAACGGATTCGGTTCCGCCGGACATCCTGTTTATCGTTCAGATCCACGCAATCAACTGCCGCGGTAGGTTGAATAACTCCACGGCGACACCAGAAGCGGTACGTGATGATGGGCATCCTTCGCCGTGGTGAAGCGCAGGGTGACCCGATCCAAAAATGGCGGTGTGTCGGTGGCGTCGCCGGAGCGTGCGAAGTATTCGTCCACTGTAAACATCAGTTCCCATGTCCCCGCCTCGAAAGCATCACCTTCCAGCAGGGGCTCGTCGGTTCGCCCATCCCGGTTGGTGTAGACGGTTTTTACATGCGCCCTGTCTGCGCCGTCCCGATACAAATCGATGCGTATTCCCGCACCCGGTTTTCCGCGGGCAGTATCGAGAACATGCGTGGTCAATTGGCCCATGCGCCCCCTTGCAGATGATTTTGGATGTTTGGCGACTCTATTTAATCACGGATATGCTAATGAGTTCTTGTCCGGTAACTGCAGTTGTGGCCATTCCAACGTATGCCGGAATCCGGTAAATCGTTGAATTCGTTGGATCCCGACTACCGCGTTCTCTCCAACGCGGTCCTTGCTACTTTCAGGGGCACGAGTAACGATTGTTATATTACTTCAGGGTCTTGAATATAAAGCGGTTGATGCAAAAAAAGAACGCACCATCGTTTTGCTTTTGATGCAGATCGTCGAGCCAGGCCTTCGCCTCGCTATTGGTGACCGCGTCCTGTTTGGCCGCGTATTCCGCCAGCGAATAACTCATGGTGTAGGCGTAGTTGTGCGGCACGAAATCGGTCAGAAGTACGGGAAAGGCCTCGACCGTAGTGCCATGGAATCCGGCCCGATTGATCAAAGGCTCGAGTACCGGCGGCAGCCCCGGGCTGGAAACGGCGGCGTCCCAGCTATCGATCAGTTTTTCCGTTAATTCGGGATAAGCCGAATTGACAACCAGCCCCCGCCAGTCGGTTTCGATGATCACCAGGCGGCCGCCCGGTTTGAGTACGCGAAACATTTCATTCAAGGCGGTCTGCACCTCCGGCACGTACAAAAGCACCTGGGTGCAGACTACGGCGTCGAAACTTGCATCCGCAAACACCAGGCTCTGTGCGTCTCCGCTGGAGATCGCGACCTGGCGCAAGGACTTGCAGCGCTTTCGTGCCAGCTCAACCATCGCTTCAGCAGTGTCGACGCCGACGACACGCCCACCCTCTCCTACGATTTGAGCCATATCGTGTGCCAGCAGTCCGGGGCCAATTCCCACGTCGAGTACGTGCTCACCGCTGCGCAGTGCCAGCGCCTTCAACGTCGCCAGACGCTGCGCTGCTATCTCCGGGGTACGATACGCCCGCTCGGTGACCCGTGATTGCTTTTTGTCGTATTTGCTGCTGGCTTTTAACAACCTAATTCTCCATTCTGCGCCGGATCAAATGTCCGGTTCCCGAGGTATTCCGCCCTTATTCTCGCACACTTGAATACGCCTTCTGCTTCACCTAACCTAGGTCGCCTTTGGCAAGGGATAACTCCGGCCCAGCGATACACTCTGAATTGAGACCGTAATGCTCGAACACGCAAAACGCAGAACAAATCAGTTCCTCGCAACCATGGAGGCGCGGAACATCGGCACCGTGCTTCTCACCGATGAAAGTTCAATCGCGTATTTCGCGGGATTCTGGGGGTATCTCGGCGTAGAGTTCGGGCGCCCGACTTTTCTGCTGCTGCAGCGAAACGCGGATCCCGTCGTCATCACGCCGCGAATGGAATCCGAGATGGTATCCAATATGACCTGGGTCGAGCAGATACTGCCCTGGTCGGATGAGGGTACGGAACACTGGGGGCACGTCCTTAGGCGCGCCGTTGGCAATGCCGATTCCAGAATTTACGTGGAGAAACCGGTTCTGCCCGGATTGGTCCGCGATTTCCTCGATGAAACCTGGCCGGGCACTGCCCTCGAGGATATATCGTCCCTAATCGGAGCGCAGCGAACGATCAAATCCGCGGAGGAAATCGAGGTCATGAAACAGGCGGGCAGGATCGGATCCGTCATGATGGATGCCGCACGAAACAGCCTTGGGCCCGGCGTCAGGGAGTACGAGGTAGCCCTGGCGGTACTTAACGCCGGGACCCGGGCCGCCGCCGGATTTCTGA